>NZ_JBEOVO010000019.1:0-132960 GCF_040295605.1 Streptomyces sp. NPDC002773 | reverse complement strand
GTGACACCGGAGCCGACCACGATGAGCTCCTCCGGGAGCTCCTTGAGGTCGTAGACCTGCGTCCAGTTCACTGGACTGCAGGGGAGGCCCCCACAAGATCGCGCACCAGGCGTCGGTCAGCCGACCAGGTAGATGCAGCCGGCGGGGCACGCCTTCGCGGTGAGCTCCGCCAGCTCCTCCTGGCCCTCGGGGACCTCTGCCTGACTCGCCTCACCGCCCGGCTGGTCGAGGACCGCACCGTCCTGGCGCACATAGGCGAGGAAGTCCTCGCCGATGGCGAACAGTTCCGGTGCCTCTTCCTCGCACAACCCGCTGTTCTGGCATTTCGACTGGTCGATCCAGATCCGCATCGCAATCCATTCCTGAGTGAGGGTCCGCGCGTTCCCGGCGGGAGGGGCGGTCAGGCCGCTGCCTTCGGCGGGTCCGCGCGGAGCACGGCGCCCAGGGCGTACGTCTCCTCCACGACGGCGCGGATCCACTCGCCGTAGCGCACGGCGTGGCGCAGGTCGTCCGCGGTGAAGGTCTCCGACTCGTCGTGGCTCATCCGCACCACGCGGAAGTCGCCGACCATGGGCGTCAGTTCCCGCTCGTCGCCGTCCTGCCGGTAGCGCAGGGCGAAGGCGGCCCGGCCCCCGCTGGAACAGCCGATGCTCTGGTGGCCCCGGTAGTGGGCGTCCTCGTTGCGGAACACCATGTGCCCGCCGTGTTTCTCCACGAACTGGCCCTGCATGCAGCCGGGGCCGTACAGGCTGCGGATCGCGCCGCGCTTGAGCTTGAGCATGCGGGCCCTGATCGTGCGCTGGAGCTGGTCGGCGGACTCGTGCCCGAGCCGCTCCGCGTAGTCGCCGAGCTCGATGCCGTCCCGCAGCTGCGTCTCCGTGAAGAAGGCGTCGCTCGTGGTCATCTCGTGCGGCCGGTCGAGCATGTCGCCCAGCGGGCAGGTCACGGTGACGTGGTCGGCGCGCAGGGCCGGGTCGGCGAGCGCGGCGCGCATGATGCCGCGGAGCACGGCCGCGCTGTCCCCGTCCTTGGCGATCGCCTTCCGGGTGGCCTCGCGGAGCCGGTCACCGGCCGGTGCGCCCGGCGGGACGCCGAACTCGGTACGGAGCACGTCGTCCACGGCGTCGGAGAGCACGGCAGCGTCGATCTCCCCGCGCGGGACCAGCCCCTCCGTCCGGTACCAGGCACGACCGTCGATGACCGAGTACGGCTCGTGGGACTCGGCGAACAGCGGCCGCATCTCCGCCACCCGGCGGGCGAGGTCGAGCAGTGCGGCCGGCGGCTCCTCCGCGGGATCGAGCACCCCCGCGTACAGCGCGTGGCGTTCGAGCAGCGTGGCCCGGACGGCGGACGAGTCGGCCCGGTCGAGCAGTTCGTCGAGGCCGACCGCCGAGAGGTCGAGCGCGAACAACGTGAGCACGAGGTCCGCCTCGTCGTCGTCCCACTCCCGCGGGCCACGTTCCCCGACCGCTTCGAGCGCGCCGCGCAGGCCCGCGCGGACCTGGTACTCGCCCTTGTACAGGAGCCAGTGGTGGCGGCTGTAGACGAGCGGCCGGCGGCAGGCCTCGAGGACCCCGTTGAGACAGTTCGAGTCCGGTGCCATGGAGATCGCCGTACGGAGATGAACGGCATTGTCGATCCCGGCGAATGGTGATATCGGCATGGGGTGAGGTGAATTCATTGTGCCTCTCGGATGCCAGGTGGTGGCAGCTCACGTGTTTTATCCGTGCCGCTCTGACCAGGAGGGTTGGACCCGGCGGGAATTCCCTCCGCGCCGAATCGACGACCATCCTAACGCCCTGAATCGGCAGGCTGCAGGGAGCAGTTGAACGCTGGTGTGCCGTTCCCGCGGTATGGCACGATCCAAACCCCATTCGAAAGGCCGCCGCCGGAAGTGCGGGTTTCGAATTCTTTGTACGCGGCCACCCGGGCCCGGTAATTCCGGCGTCAGGGACCGCGGAACCGCAGACAGGAGAAGACCGCAGCGATGACGAGTCCCGTACCAGGCCCCCCGCTTCCGTGGACGGACGGCCGCCTCCGGGCGGCGATGGCCGACGGCCCGGCCTATGGACTGTTCCTGGTCTGCGGGAACGCACAGCTCGCCGAGGCCGCCGCGTACACCGGGATCGACTGGGCGGTCATCGACATGGAGGCCGCTCCGATGACCAGGACCGACGCGCTCCACCAGGTCCAGGCGCTGAACGGCTCGGCCGTCACGCCGATCGTCCGGGTGCCGAGCCTCGACCGCCACGCCGTCGAGCACGCCCTCGACCTGGGCGTCGGCGGCGTGATGGTGCCGAAGGTCGACCGGGTCGAGCAGGCGGAGGAGGCCGCGAGGTACACCCGCTACCCGCCCCTCGGCGCGCGCGGCGTCAACCCGATCCGCGCGAGCGCGTACTTCACCGCCTCCGCCCGGTACTTCGAGGAGGCGAACGACGCGGTCCTGTGCGTGGTCCAGATCGAGAGCCGCGAGGCCGTGGGCAACGCGGAGAAGATCGCCGCCACGGACGGCGTCGACATGCTGTTCATCGGGACCGGCGACCTCGCCATGGACCTCGGCCGGCCGGGCAGTACGGCCGGCCCGGAGTTCGACGAGGCGCGGCGGACGGTCCTCGCGGCCTGCGCCGCGGCGGGGAAGCCCGCCGGCATCTTCGCGCAGAGCACTAAGGCGGCACGCCAGTACGCGGCGGAGGGCTTCCGCTGCATCGCCATCGGCAACGAGATCAAGTCCTTCGTCCAGTCCACCGCGCTCACCGTGGCCATGCTCCGGAAGCAGGGGAGGCCGTGACGCACCCGCGGTGGGTCTCCCCCCGGCAGGCGGTGCGGCGCCGGGTGATGTTCGAGGGACGGGTCAGCCGGGTGGTCGACTACTTCGGCGGCGCCGCGTCCGCGAGCGGACCTCAGGCGTACCTCGTCGAGCAGCGGAACTACGTCCTGCGGCCGCACTTCCACCCCGTCGACCAGTTCCAGATCCTGTGCGGCGCACCGGGGTCCCTGTTCGGCCGCCGCCCGGTCGGCGAACTCGACGTCCACTACGCCGACGCGCACACCGTCTACGGCCCGCTGACCGGCGGCGACCCGCCGCTGCGCTACTTCACCCTGCGGGCCGAACCCACCGACACGACCGCGTTCATGCCCGAGTCCCGCGCCCTCCTGCCGGCCCGCCGCACGGGGCGGAGCCTGCACGCGGACGCCTCCGCGCGCGCGACCGGCCGTCCATGGGCCGGTGGCGAGGCCGCGCCCGCCACGGAGGGTGCGGGCACGCCGGCCGCGCCCGCTTCGGACGGAGCCGTCACGCTCCTCGACGACCCCCGGGACGGCCTGCGGGTCAGCCGGCTCACCGGCGGCCCCGGGGCGACCGTGCCCCTGCCGGCGGCGGGGGAGGGCGGCCAGTTCCTCTACGTCGCCGCCGGCAGCGTCGTATCGGCGGAGACCTCCTACGGCCCCGAGACGCTCGGCTGGCAGCCGCCGCACGCCCCCGGGGCGGCCGCGCAGGCCGGGCCTGACGGAGTCACCGTCCTCGTCCTGCGCCACCCGGCGCCCGCCGGCCGGGCGGCCCCGCCCACGACGGACCAGCGGCGACCGCCGCACCCGAAGGGAGACACGCGTGCACGGTGACGACGACCCGGCGACGACGGCCCTCGCCCATCCCATCGACCCCGCCCATCCTTCCTCCCTTGCCCATCCCATCGATCCCGCACTCCGGCGGACCGCCCGGCTGTACCGGCGCATCGACCACGCCGACCCGCTCGCCGTGCGCCGTGAGGCGGCCCGGCGGACGAGGTTGGCGCGGTTGGCCGGGCTGTGGACCGGGACCGACGCACGGGTACGGGTCCGGGACACGGTGATCGACGACGGTGCCGGCGGCCGGGTGCCCGTACGGATCTACCGGCCCGCCGGCGTCACCGAGGCCCGCCCCGCCGTCCTCTTCCTCCACGGAGGCGCGTTCCTCTCCGGAGACCTCGACTTCGAGCACCCCCGGTGCCTGGAGATGTGCCGGGAGACCGGCTTCGTCGTGGTCGCCGCCGACTACCGCCTCGCACCCGAGCACCCGTACCCCGCCGGCCTCGACGACTCCGTGACCGTCTACCGGTGGCTGCTCGGCCCCGGCGCGGCGGAAGGCGTCGACACCTCCCGGATCGCGGTCGCCGGCTCCAGCGCCGGCGGCGCCCTGACCGCCGCGCTGTGCCTGCGCTCCCGCGACGAGGGCATCCCCGCGCCGGTCTTCCAGATGCTGCTCTACCCGGTCACGGACGACCGCATGGACACCCCGTCCATGGTGGCGTTCACCGACACCCCGGCCTGGGACTCCCGCAACTGCGTCCACATGTGGAACCACTACCTCGGCCCCGGCCGTACCGGCGCCGTCAGCGCGTACGCCGCGCCCGCGCGGGCCGTGGACCTGTCCGGGCTCCCCCCGGCGTACGTCATGACGGCGGAGTACGACCCCCTCCGGGACGAGGGCGCCGCCTACGCCCGCCGGCTGACCGCGGCCGGGGTCCCCACGGAACTCCACCAGTTCCCCGGCACTTTCCACGCCTTCGACACCCTCGGGCAGGCGGCGGTGTCGGACCGGGCCCGGTACGAGCACTACGCGGTGCTGCGTACCGCCGTGAACTGACCGCGGCGGGCCCCGGCCGGCCGCTCCGAGCCGCAAGGCGCACACATCGCACGACACCGCACCGCACTGCACACCACACCGCACCGCACCGCACCGAAGAAAACGACACCATCGAAAGAGGGGCTCCCGTGCCGACCGAAGACGAATTCGTGGCGAGCGCGATCACGTTCCTGGGGGAGATCGGCGCCGAGGCCGTGGACGTCCACGCGGACACCGACCTCTTCGCCACCGAAGTCCTCGACTCCCTGGGGACCCTGGCGTTCCTCGACTTCCTGGAGGAGCAGCGCGGCGAGGAGATCGAGATCGAGACCCTGAGGATCGAACTGCTCTCCACCCTGCGCAAGGCCTACGGCTTCGTCTTCGCCCAGGCGTGAGCGCCGCAGGCGACGGCCGTCCCCGGCCCCCGACCGGCCGTCCCGCACCACCCGTGAACCGATGCCACGACGTCAGGAGAGCCGATGACCTGGGAGATCCACACCGCGCGGAACGAGGAGGACGTACGCCGGTGCTGGCCGGTGTTCCGCGAACTGCGGCCCCACATCACCTCGGAGGACGAGTTCGTCGAGCGCTGGAAGGTCCAGCAGGGCGAGGCGTACCGGATCGCCTTCCTGGAGCAGGACGGTGAGGTCAGGGCGGCCGCCGGCTTCCGGATCGTCCACTCGATGGCCTGGGGCCGCGCCGTCTACCTCGACGACCTCGGCGCGTTGGCCGAGCACCAGGGGGCCGGACTCGGCAGCGCGGTCCTCCGCTTCGTCCAGGACGAGGCGCGCCGCCTTGACTGCGGCGCCGTCCACCTGGACACCGGCTACCACCGCAGGCGCGCCCACCGTACGTACCTCCGGAACGGCTTCGAACTCAGCCTGCACCACCTGGAGTGGAAGGCCGCCGGGGCGTGAGGGAGCTGCTCAGGTGCCATGAGGACCTCGCGGCGGCCCGGCCGGACGATCCGGCCGTCGTCCACGCGCGGGAGCCGCACACCGGCACCGTCCAGACCTGGGCCGACCTGTGCGTGCGGGCGGGGGAGATCCGGGAGGCGCTGACCGACCAGGGCGTCACACCGCACAAGGTCACGTCGCTCGTCCTGAAGGACCACCCCGACCTGGTGCCGACCCTGCTGGCGCTCTGGCAGCTCGACTGCCCGCCCGTCCTCCTGGACGAGAAGTGGGGCGACCGGATGACGTCGTCGGTGCTTGCACACAGCACACCGGCGTTCGGCGTGACCCTCGACGCCGGCGGGACCGGTGCCCCGCCGTCCGTCGCGCCGCTGGCCCCCGCCGGCCCGTCCGACGCGCCGGCCGACGCCGTGTTCATCGGCTACACGTCGGGCAGCACCGGGGACCCCAAGGCGATCGTCTTCACCCACGAGCGCCTGTACGAGGGGACGCTCGGCAACGCCTCCGCGTCGAAGCGGCTGAGCGGCGGCCGACCGGTCCGGCGGATCGCCCGCTCGATGCGCATGTCCGGATCCGGGGTGATCAACCTGCACCACACCTGGGGCGCGGTCCTCGGGGCGACCGTCGTCGTCCTGCCGGAGCTGACGGTGGCGACCGCGCGGGACTACTGGGCGCGGATCGAGGCCCACGGCATCGACCAGACCTTCCTCGTACCGCAGTTGGTCGAGCTGGTGAACCGCTTCGCGGCCGGCCGGGACACGAGCGTCGAGGCACCGCTGTGCCTCACGGGCAGCGCCCCGCTCTCGCCCCGGACGCAGCAACGGTTCCAGCGCCGGTTCGGGACGCCGCTGTACAACGCGTACGGGCTCTCCGAGACGTCGTCGGCGGCCTTCTTCGGCCACCTCGGCCCGGACGGTCTCGCGACCGGCAGCGTCGGCGTCCCCGAGCGGGTGAAGGCACGGCTGCGGGACGCCTCCGGCGCGGTCGTCGAGGGCGAGGGGGTCGGCGAGATCGAACTCTCCGGGGCCCAGGTGTTCACCGGCTACTACCGGAACGAGGCCGCCACCGCGCAGTCGCTCGTCGACGGCTGGCTCCGCACCGGCGACATCGGCCGCCGCGACGAGGAGGGCAACTACCACCTCGTCGGCCGCAGCAAGGACGCCGTGATGAAGGGGAGTTACGCCATCTACCTCAACGAGGTGGAGGAGGCGGCGTCGGCGCACCCGCAGATCCTGGAGGCGGCTGCCCTTGCCCTGCGGCTGGCCGACAGCACCGAGGACATCGGCTGTCTCGTACGGCTCGTGGACGGCGGCGACGTGACCGCCGAGGACGTCCTCGCCCACCTCCGGGACGCCCTCGGCACCCAGCGGGCGCCGTGCCGCGTGGTCCTGACCGACGAGCCCCTGCCGAGGGGCGGGCAGGACAAGCTGGAGCGCCCCTCGGTCGTCGCCCGCTGGGACGCGCTGCCCGGGGTCCCGCGCAGCCTGGCCGGCTCGTGGCAGGACCAGGGGGCGGGCCCGCGGTGATCGCCGGCGTGACGCATCTGACCATGGAAGCCGGCCTGGACCACGGGACGGCCCTGGCCGAGCCGTGGGGCTTCGCGCCCGTCTTCCGCGACGAGGTGGCGCTGGAGGCCGGCTTCGAGGGCCTCGACGACGGGGACACACTGCTGCCGCTCGCCCTGCTCACGGGCCCGGGCGGGCTCCGGCTGGAAGTCGTACGGCACCGGCGGACGTCCGGCCGGCCGAGCGCGTACGCGGCACTGTTCCGGGGCCCACCGCCGGACGGGGGCGCGGCCGCGTCACCGGAGGCGGCGGCGGGGGCGGGGGAGCGGGAGGTGCGGGAGGTGCTCCGGAGGGCCGGGCCGATGGCCGATCCGGTACGCCGCCGGCTGCCCACCGTGGGCGGCCTCGCGTGGTACGACGCCGCTTCCGTGGAGGGCGGGCTCGCTGGGATACTCTGCACGGTGCCCGACGTGATCCAAGAGGCCGCGTTCTGGGCGGAGTTCGCCGGCGCTTCCTGGCAGGAGCGCGGTCCGGACGCGGCATGCGGAACGATCCCGTCGCCGCGGCCGCGGGGGGAGTGCGCGTTCGTGGTCGCCCGGGGCGAGGACGGGCCCGGCCACGCCATGAACGACGTCGGTTTTCCGTCCATGGGGGTCTTCAGCACCTCCATCGAGGCCGACCGCGACCGCGCGGTGGCCGCGGGCGCGACTCCGCTCGCCGAGCCGATCGAGACGGACGTCGGCGGCCGGCGGCTGGCCATGGCCCTGATCCGGACGCCGGGCGGGGCGCCCGTCGAACTGCTCTCCGTCGCGAGGAACCGAACGAGAAGGATGGGATGACCGATGGTTTTCACGGGTGAGGGGCCGGTTCTCGAAGGCTCGCTGGTCCGGCTCGAACCACTGACGCACCGTCACGCCGAGGACCTGGCCGCCGCCGCCGAGGAGGAGCGGAGCTCGTACGGGTTCACCTGGGTGCCCACGGCCGCCGAGATCGGCCGCTACATCGACGAGCAGCTCGCGCGCGCGGCGGCGGGGCGGCTCGTGCCGTACGCGCAGGTCTCGCTCCGGACCGGGCGGGCGGTGGGGGCCACGGCCTTCTGGGATCCGCGCCCGTGGCCCGGCGAGGACCGGCTGTTCGCCGTCGAGGTCGGCTTCACCTGGCTCGCCGCGTCGGCCCAGGGCACCGGCGTGAACACCGAGACGAAGTACCTGCTGTTCCGGCACGCCTTCGAGGAGTGGCAGGTGTCGCGGGTCGACCTCAAGACGGACGCGCGCAACGAGCGTTCCCGGGCCGCCATCGCGAGCACCGGCGCGCGGTTCGAGGGCGTGCTGCGGAACTGGTCGAAGTCCTGGGCGCCGGGAGAGGACGGCAGGCTGCGCGACTCGGCGATGTTCTCGATCACCGCCGACGAATGGCCGGAGTGCCGCAAGCTGCTGGAGGGGAAGGTGGAACGCGCCCGAGCCCGCGGGGGCGCCCAGGGCCCCGCTCACGCCCAGGTCCACGTCCACTCGAACGAGGTCCGCTCCGCGGGGTGACCTGCCGCGGGCGGGCAGCCCCCGTACGACCGTCGCCGCTGGCTGCGGCGACGTGCCCGTCGTGGGGCGGCTGGCTGTGAGCTCGCCGGGGGCAGTCGGCTGCGCGCTCGCCGCACTCCTGTCGTCGTTTCCGGCGGCCGCCGTACGCCTGTGGCCGCTGCCAGCGGTCGCGCGCCCGCCTTCGTCAGCCGGCGGCGCGCTCCTCGCCGTACCGGCGGCCGGTGCCGTACAACCGTCGTCGCTACCGGTCGCCGCCGTACGCCCACCGCCACTACCGGCCGCCGCCGCCCCCCTCCTTCGCTACCAGCCGCTGAGGCGGGATACGGAGCCGAAGTCGACCTCCGTTCCGTAGCGGGTGGCGGCTTCGGTCATGCGGGCGTCGGCGGCCTGCCCCAGGGGGGAGTCGACGCCCAGTTCCGCCGCCAGGTCGATGGCGTGGCGCAGGTCCTTCACCATGTAGCCGAGTTTGAAGCCGGCCTCGAAGTCACCGGCCAGGACGCGGTTCGGGTACAGGTTGGCGAGCTGGGCGTTGGCCCCGCCGCCGCCCGAGGTGACGGCCTCGATCGCGGTGCGGACGTCGACACCGGCCTCGCGTGCCAGGGCGAGCGCCTCTCCGGAGGCGGCGGCGTTGACGGCCACCAGGTAGTTGTTGAGCAGCTTCACCACCAGACCCGACCCGACGGGCCCGCAGTGGCGCAGCCGGTCCGGGTCGCCGATCGCGGCGAGGACCGGCCGCGCGCGCTCCACGGCCGCGTCGGAGCCGCCCGCCCAGAACGCGAGCGCCCCCGCGCGCACGGCCGCGATCCCGCCGCCGGCGGGGCAGTCCAGGTACTCCACGCCCAACGCCCCGGCCAAGGCGGCGAGTTCACGCGCGACCCCCGGGGAGTGGGTCGTCATCTCCACGATGACCGCACCGGGCTTCGCGGCCGTGAGCACCTCCACGACGACCGCGCGGACCTCCTCCGAGTCGGGCAGCACGGTGCAGATGACATCCGCGCCGTCGGCCGCCGCCGCGGGGCCGCTCACCGTGTGCCATTCCGCCGGCAGCGCCGCGGGAGCGCGGGACGAGACCACGACGTCGTGCCCCGCCGCGATCAGACGTTCCACCATGGGCGCCCCCATCAATCCGGCACCGATGAATCCCACGCGCATGGAAATATCCCCTTTGAATGTCGTGAGTCATTCGAGCCCGGGGATATTAGCGTGCGTCCGCCCGTGTACAACAGGCCACTTCCCGCTGCCTCTTGCATATCTGTACGACGCGAGAACCATCTACTAGGCTCCCGTCGACGACCAGGAGCGGAGACCATTCGGACCGCCCGGTCCTTCTCCTATTCCAATCGATATCCGTTGACGGCGGCGGTCAATTCCGTGCTGCCGTCGTAACACGTGAGTTGAGGCGAGATGACGCTCTGGGAATACGACGGCGACTTGCCCTTCAGTGTCGTGGTGAACAGCAAGGGGCAGCTTTCCCTGTGGCCCGCGGCGCGTCCGCTCCCGCACGGCTGGCATTCCACCGGATCCACCGGGACACGTACGGAGTGCCTGGCGGAGGTCGAGCGCGTTGCGGCGGGTGCGGGTGCGGGTGCGGGTGCGGGTGCGGGTGCGGGTGCGGGTGCGGGCACGGCGGCACCCGCGCCCACCGACGGTCCCGACACCCCGGAACCGCGCCGCCCGGCCCCCGGCGACGCGGCGCTCACCGGCTCCGTCCGCGAGCTGCCCGACCTGTCCGTCACCGCGCTGATCCGGGCACGGAACCTCCCGCCGGAGCGACCGGCCGCCAGCCACGGCACGGTCCACGTGACCCGGGGCGAACTCCTGGGCATCAGCGCCGGATGGGCACGCGTGCTGGTGGCCGAGGGCTGCGGCCGCGAGGTCCCCGTCGCCGTCCTGCTGCCGCGCGGTCTGGACGCCCTGACCGCGATCCTCGCCGTCCTGGAGGCCGGCGGCGCGTACGTCCCGCTCTCCTGCGACCAGCCCCTGGACCAGCTCCGGGCGATACTCGACGACTGCGGCGCCCCCCTCGTGATCGCCACGGACGACCTCGCGCGGGCCCTCGGCGGTCCCGACCGCAGGGCGCTCACCGTCACGGACCTGCGCGCCGCCGCGCCCGGAGCCACCGCCGTACCCGAACCGGCCCGCCCCGACGACCTCGCCTACGTCTTCTACACCTCGGGCACGACCGGCGAGCCCAAGGGCGTCGAGGGCACGCACCGGCAACTCGTCAACTACGCGCTGTGGTGCGCCGAGGCGTTCGCCCACCGGTCCGGCGAGACGATGTTCCTCAGCGCCTCCCTGTTCTTCCTGGGCTCGCTCACCACCATCTTCACGCCCCTGCTCGAAGGGTGGCCGGTGACGATCCTCCCGGACAAGGCGAGCACGGACGAGCTGCTGGAGGTCTGCGCGGCCGCGGACGGCGGCCTGCTCAAACTGACGCCGACGCACATCCGGATGCTCATGGCGCGCGAGGTGCCCGACGGCGGGCTGGCGCGCCAGCTCATGGTGGGCAGCGAACCGCTGACCTTCAGCCGCGAACTCGCCCGCTGGATGGCGGCCGACCCCGACCGCGTGGTGGTGAACCACTACGGCCTCACCGAGACGCACGGCTGCTTCTGCCACTGGCTCTCCGGCGGCGAGGACATCGGCGCCCGGGTCCCGGTCGGCCGGCCGGTCGACAACGCCGAGGCGTACATCGTCGCCGGCGACGGCGAACTGGCCGGCGTCGACGAGGTGGGGGAGCTGCTCGTCGGCGGCCCGTCCATCGGCCGCGGCTACCGGCGCCGCCCCGCGCAGACGGCCGAGCGGTGGATTCCGCACCCCTGGGGCACGGACGGCGCCCGGCTGCTGCGCACCGGCGACCTGGCCCGGATGGACGCGGACGGTGTGGTCACCGTGCTCGGCCGCGCGGACCGGCAGGTGAAGATCCGCGGCCACCGCGTGGAACCGGCCGCCGTCGAGGAGGTGCTGCGGATGCTGCCGGGCGTCAAGGAGGCCCTGGTGCTGCCGCGCGAGACGGACGGACAGACGGGCCTCGCCGCCTACCTCCTCCATGAGGAGGGCGCGGAGCTCAGCCCGGCCGCCGTCAGGTCCGCGCTGGCGGAACGGTTCCCTCCGCAGTGGGTGCCGGCCCGGATGGCGATCCTGAGCGAGTTCCCGGTGAACGCGAACGGCAAGGTGGACGTCCGCGCGCTGCCCGAGCCGCACCCCGTCCAGGCCGCCACGGCGCAGACCCCGGGCGGCGGCGGGCGCTGGACCAGGACGGACCGGCTCGTCGCCGACGCGTTCTGCGAGGTGCTGCGCATCGAGGAGATCGGGCTGGAGGACGGCTTCTACGAACTCGGCGGCGACTCCCTGACGGCGATGGAGGTGGCCGCACGGCTCGGCGGGGCGGTGGGACGGGACGTACCCCCGCCGACGGGGGGCGGCGCGACCGTCCGGGGGTACGCGCTGAGGATCGCTTCCGGTACGGATTCCTCCGGTACGGGTGCCCCTGACACGGGCGTCTCTCACGGGGGCGCTTCCGGTGCTGCGGATGCCGGCGAGCCCGCGCGGGCGTCGGCATGACCGGCGGCGGACCGGTCACGCTGCTCACCGGGGCCACCGGCTTCCTCGGTTCCGCCCTGGCCGCCCGGCTCCTCGGGCAGGGGCGGACCGTGCGGTGCGTGGTCAGGGGAGCGACGGCGGACGAACGGACACACCGGCTCCGGGCCGCCCTGCGCGTGACCGAAGCGCGAGGCGCCTCCCGGGCGGAGGGGATCTCCCCGGCGGAGTTCGCCCCTGCGGAAGGGATCACCCCGGCGGAGTGGGAGCGCGTCGACGTCGTACCCGGCGACCTCTCCCAGGAACGACTGGGCCTGCCCCACGGGCGGTTCGAGGCCCTCGGGGACGGCGTCACCGACATCGTCCACTGCGGCGCGCGGGTCAACATGGTGCTGCCCTACGGCGCGCTCCACGGGCCCAACGTCCGCGCGACGGAGGAACTGCTCGGCCTGGCCGAGGCGTGCGGCGCCCGTTTCGCGCACGTGAGCAGCATGGCGGCGGTCGCGCGCCGCCTCACCGGCGAGCCGTTCGAGCTCCTCGACCCGGTGTCCGGCGGCTACGGACAGAGCAAGTGGTCGGCGGACCGGCTGGTCAGCGTCGCGCACCAGGAGAAGCGGGTACGGGCGGTGATCCTCCGCCCGGGGCGCGTCACCGCCGACTCCCGTACCGGCCGGTCCAACCCGGACGACCTGATGGAACGGGTCGTCCGGATGTGCGCCGCCCTGGGGGCGGCCCCGCGCCTCGACGTGCGGGTCCGGCTCAGTCCCGTCGACTGGGTCGCGCGGCTGATGATCCGGCTGGCCGGCGGCGACGCCTCCTTCGGCCGCGCCTACCACGTCGTCTCGGACCGGAGCACGCCGTGGAGCAGCGTGCCCGCGGCACTGCGGGCCGCCGGATACGCCGTGGACGAACTGCCGTACGCCGAATGGCGCTCGCTGGCGGTCACCGCCGGGCGGGACGACGCGGATCTGGCCAGGGTGGCCCACGCACTGCCCGCCGACGGGCTGGTCCTCGACGACCGGGCGGCGAGCCGCCCCGCCCGCGCCCGCCGCGACCTGGCGGAGGACTTCCCCGAGCCGCCCGAACCCGAGGCCCTGCTGCGGAGCACCCTCGCCGCCTGGCGACGCACGGGCCAACTGCCTGCGCCGCGGGGCTCATCCGATGACGTGCCGGGCGGTACGGGCCGGGCCCCCGCGCCGGGCGGTACGGGCCGGGCCCCCGCGCCGGGCGGTACGGGCCGGGTCCCCGCGCCGGACGGCTCGTCCGACGGCGTGCCAGGCGACACAGGCCGGGCCCCCGCGCCGCACAGTTCGTCCGCCGACGCGCCGCTCCCCGGCCTCGGCGGTGACCGATGAGCCCCCGCCGTCTGCCGCTCCACGACGAGCACGTCCGGCTGGGGGCCCGGATGACCGAGTCCGGCGGCTGGACGCTGCCCCTGGAGTACACCAGCGCCTACCAGGAGTACCGCGTCCACCGGCGCGGCGCGGTCGTCTGGGACGCCTCGGACCTCGGGTCGGTCCGGGTGGAGGGCCCCGGCGCGTTCGCACTCGTACAGCGGACCTTCACCAACGACCTGCGCCGCGCCGGTCCGGGGCGGAGCCAGTACACCTTCCTGCTCTCCACGAGCGACGGCGGCGTCGTCGACGACCTGATCGTCTGGTGGGTGCGCGACGAGCTGTTCGTGCTGACGCCGAGCCGTCCTCACGCCGTGCTCGACGCGCTGCGATCCGTACAGGCCACCGGCGTGGGCGCCGACTGCGCGGTGACGGACGTGTCGCACGACCGGGTCCTCCTCGCCGTGCAGGGGGAGGAGGCACGGGCCCGCATGGCCGGCCTCGACGCCGACGCGGCCCGGCTCGGCCCCTTCCGGGTGCGGGAGACCCGTATCGAAGGCGCCTCCGGCTTCGCGGCGACCACCCGCTTCGGCGGGCAGACCGGCTTCGAGCTGCACCTGCCGGCCGCCGCAGCCCGCGCCGTCCACCGCCGGCTCCTGGGCGAGGGCGCCGCACCGGCGGGCCTGGCGATGCGGGAGACCCACCGCGTCGAGGCCGGCGTGCCGCGCCACGGGCACGAACTCGGCCCCGGCATCACCCCCCTGGAGGCCGGCTGCGCCGCCGCGGTCGCCCTCGACACCGACTTCACCGGCCGCGACGCCCTGCTCGCGGCGCACCGGAACGGCAGCCGGAGGATCCTGCGCAGCGTCCTGATGACCGGCCGCCGACCGCCCTCCCCCGGGGACGCGGTCCTCCTGGCCGGCGAGCCGGTGGGCACCGTCACGAGCGGCAACTACTCACCCCGCCACCACCGGGGCCTGGGGCTCGCGTTCGTCCGACCCGAGGTGCCCCTCGGAACCGGCGTGACCGTCCGCACCCCGCACGGGGACCTGGACGGCGAAGTGACCACGGTCCCCGTCGCCCGAGAGGCGGCCCGGTGACGACCCAGGAGGCGCACATCGACGCCATCGGCATCTTCGACCCCATGGACCCGCGGCTGCTCAAAGCACCCTTCGCGGCCTACCGGCGGCTGCGCGACCACGACCCGGTCGCGTATCTGGCACCCCTGGACATCTGGGCCGTGAGCCGGCACGCGGACGTCCGGAGCGTCCTCGCCGCCCCGGACGCCTTCTCTGCGGCGCTCGCCTTCGGCAAGGACGCGGTCCTCACCGACCCGCGCCGGCCCGGACTCCAGCTGAACCTGCGGTTCTCCGGCGACGCCGGGGGCGTCATCTCCTCCAGCGACGGGGAGAGCCACGCCCGGCTGCGCCGCATGGTGGCCAGGCTGATGAGCAAGCCCCGGCTCGACGCCGTCGAGGCGGGGGTCCGCGAGCACGTCCCCCGGGTCCTCGGTGCGCTCCGGGACCGCCCCGCCTTCGACGTCGTGGACGACCTCGCCAAACCGGTCGCCACGAAGGCGATCGGGGACGTCATCGGGCTCGGCGACGACACCGCGCGGTCACTCGCCGCCTGGGCCGACCTGACCGCACGTGCCCTCGACCCCGGCGACGAACTCGCCCTGGCGGCCGCGGCCCCCGGCATGATGCTCTCCAACCTCACCGGCGTGCGGACGGTGACGTCCGCGCTCGACGCCCGGGTCGCCGGGCTGCCGGAGGGGACGGGAAGCGGGCTGGTGGAGGCGTGGCGCACGGCGGACTCGCAGGCCGCGCGCGAGGAGACGATCCTCTCGGTCCTCCAGCTCTTCCAGGCCGGATACGAGACCGTCGTGTCCGCGCTCGCCCACATCGTGGCCGGCTCCGTGGCCGACCGGCCGGAGTGGGCGGCCCTCGTCGCGGACCCGGCGACGCTGGCCGGGCTGATCGACGAGGGCACGCGGCTCGCCTCCCCCGTCCGGGCCACCTTCCGCACCGCGGTGGGCGGGCAGCGGGTCGGCGGGACGGCCGTTCCCGACGGGGCGCGGCTCATGGTCCTGCTCGGTTCGGCCAACCGCGACGAGCGGGTCTTCGCCGACCCCGACCGGATGCGCCCGGACCGCGCGACGCCGCACGTCGCCTTCGGGGCGGGCCCCCACCGGTGCATCGGCCGGTTCCTCGCCCAGATGGAACTCCGGCACGTCCTGCGCGCGCTGGCCTCGGCCACGCGGGGCGTCTCGGCGCTCGGCGGCGAGCGGGTGGCCGCGAACATCCTCAAGGCCGGTTACGACCGCTTGCCGGTCGCCGTCGAATGGCGCCGATGACACCGGACAGCGGCCGTACGCCCCTGAGGCAGGGACAGCCGGCCCCGGGCCTGGGCCCGTGACGGGGGACCTGCCCGGGCCCGTAACGCCCTGCGGCCGGGGGGGCCGTCACGGGCCCCGGCCGGGCGTTGAAGGGCTCCCGGCCTGAGCTGTACGCCGCTGCCTGGGCGTTGCCTCCCGGCCCGTAAGGGCCTCTGGCTCGGGCCCGTAACGCCCCCGGCCGGGCGTGAAGGGCCCCCGGCTCGGTCCGTACGCGCTGCCTGGGCGGGCTCCCCCCGCCCGGGGCCGTAACGCCCCCCGGCAGGGCGCTGAAGGGCTCCCGGCCCGGTTGCCCCTCCCGGCCCCGGCCCGTACGCCGCTGCCCCCGCCCCAGGCCGTTCGCCCCTGTCGAAGCGCCGCCCCCCCGCCCCAGGCCGTACGCCCCCAGTCCACCCCCGCCCACCCCCCGACCTCCGGAGGAATCCCGCGCATGCAGTTTCCGTCCGTCCCTGCGCTCCGGGCCGCCCGTGCCGTCCGGGGCCGCCTCGTGTCCCGTGGGGCGCGCTGGGTCGCCATCCTGCGGCTGCTCCCGTACGCGGGGAAGCGCCTCGTCGCGGTCTCGCTGCTGCTCAACCTCCTCCTCGGGCTGCTGCCACCGGTCTTCCTGCTCGCTATGAGCGCCCTGCTCGACCGGCTGCCGGGCAGCCCGGCCGGCGGCGGAGGGAGCTGGAGCGCCCTCGGGCCGCTCCTCGCCGCGGCCGTCGCCGCCTTCGTGCTCCAGCAGGTACTCGCCCCGTTCCAGTCCGCCGTCGGCGAGCGGGTGAGCCGCCGGGTCGACGGCTACTGCGCCACCCGCCTGATCTCCGCCGGCCTCTCCTCGGCCCCCATGGCCGCCCTGGAGGAACAGCGGACGCTCGACCTGCTCGGCGACTCCCGCAACGCCCTGGAACGGCAGGGGTTCACCCCGGGCGAGGCCGTCGCGGGGCTGCTCGCCCTGGTCGCGCGCTACACCCAACTGGCCGGGGCGACCGCCCTCGTGGCCGTCGCTCTCTCGCCCGCCGCCGGACTGATCACCGCGGCCACCGCCCTCGTGATCCGCTTCGGGCAGCGCGGCTCGCTCGGCCGGTTCGCCCTCCTCCTGCGCGAACTGGCCGGCCGGCGGCGCAAGATGACCTACGTGCGGGCCACGGCCTCCGGGCTGAAGGCGGCCAAGGAGATCCGGGTGCTCGGACTGTCCGGCTGGTTCGCCGACCGGCACCGCCAGGAGACCCGCGCCTACCTCGAACCCCTCTGGGAGGGGCGCCGCCGCCTGCTCTTCCTGCCGTTCGTGGGCCTCTCCCTCGCCGGGCTGGCAGGCGGCGCCACCGTGCTGGTCCTGCTCGCCACCGCCGCCGCCGGGGGCTCGCTCTCGCTGCTCGCCCTGGCCGTGGCCCTGCAGAGCGTCCTCGTCCCCATGCGGTTCGGCGTCTACTTCCCCGAGGCGGACGTCCAGACCCAGTACGGCATGCAGTCGTACCAGTCGCTCCAGGAGTTCGAGCGCCTCGCGGCCGACCGGGCCGAGGGCGACCCCCGGCTCGGCCCCGCGGCCCCCGGCCGGAGGTCCGCCCCGCGGACCGACGTGCCCCGGCTCCGCGGCGCCCTCCGTTTCGAGGACGTGAGCTTCGGCTACCCCTCCTCCGGCCGGACCGTCCTCGACCACCTGGACCTGGAGATCGAGGCGGGCCGCTCCACCGCCGTCGTGGGCCTCAACGGCGCCGGCAAGACGACCCTGGTCAAGCTGCTGGCCCGCCTCTACGACCCCACCGGCGGCAGGGTCACGGCCGACGGCACCGACCTCCGGGACCTGGACCCGGCGGCCTGGCAGGCCCAGCTCGCGGTGATCTTCCAGGACTACGTACGGTACGAGCTCACCCTGGAGGAGAACGTCGCCATGGGCGCCCCCGAGGCCGCCCGTTCGCCGGGGGCCCGGGCCGCCCTGGAGCGGGCCGTCGACCTGGCCGGCGCCCGCGAGGTCGTCGACGCGCTCCCGTCGGGGGCCGACACGGTGCTGTCGCGGCAGTATGGGGGCGGGCAGGACCTGTCCGGCGGCCAGTGGCAGCGCACGGCGCTTGCGCGGGCCCTGTTCGCCGTGGAGTCGGGGGCGCAGGTGCTGGTGCTCGACGAACCGACCGCGCAGCTCGACGTCCGCGCGGAGGTCGAGTTCTTCGACCGGTTCCTGACCATGACCAAGGGCGTGACCAGTGTGGTCATCTCCCACCGCTTCTCCACGATCCGCCGCGCGGACCGGATCGTCGTCCTGGAGCACGGCCGGGTCGTCGAGAGCGGTACGCACGACGAACTCACCGCCCTGGACGGGCGCTACGCTGCGCTGTTCCGCCTCCAGGCCCAACGCTTCGACGACACGACCGCGGGCGGCACGGCCCCGGACGGCACGGCCTTCGACGATACGACTCCGGTCGGGCCGGTCTACGGCGGCGCCGCCCCGGACGGGCCGGCCCCGGACACCCCTCACCGCGCCGCCACCTCCCCCCACACCCCCTCCGACGGCACCCCGCGGGAGAACGAGCGATGAAGTCCCTGGCCGCCGCCCTCCGTTCGATGCTGGTGCTCGCCGCCCGCACCGACCCCCGGCGTCTCGCCGGCTCCGTCCTGCTGCTGCTCACCGGGCTCCTCGCCACCCCCGCCGTCGCCCTCCTGCTGCGGGAGTTCACCGAGACCGCGCTCGACGGGGCCACCCGCACCGCCGTCTGGCTGGGCCTCGCCATCGCGGGCGCCCTCGTCGTCGAGCTGATGATGGGCCACTTCGCCCACCTGCTCTACTTCGAGCTCGGCGAACTCCAGGAAGCCGCCCTGCACGAGGAACTCCTCGCGGTGACCAACGGCACCCCGGGCCTCGAACACCTCGACAGCCCGGAGTTCACCGACACCGTCACGCTCGTCCGCGACGAACTGGCGAACACCCGGTCCGCCCTCGAGTCGACCCTGCAGCTCGGTGGCCTCGTCCTCCAGTCGCTGGCGACCACCGTCATCCTCGGGACCCTCGACCCCTGGCTCATGCTCCTGCCCCTCGCGGCCGTGCCGCCGGTCCTGATCGGACGCCGGGCCCAGACCCTCGTCGACCGCGCGCGGGAGGCCACCGCCGAGCACACCCGGCGCGGCCGGCACCTGGTGACCCTGGCGACCTCCGCCGAGTCCGTGAAGGAGCTGCGGCTCTACGGCGCCGAACGCGAGGTGACGCGGCGGCAGACCGCGAGCTGGGAGACGGTCTCCGCGGCCCTTGGCCGGGCCCAGCTGCGGGCCGCCGCCCTGCGCGGCTGCGGACAGCTCGTCTTCGGCTGCGCCTTCGGGGCCGCGATCCTGCTGGTCGTCCGCCAGGCCCTCGACGGCCGGGCCGGCATCGGGGACGTCGTCCTGCTCATCGCGCTGGCGGCCCAGGTCGGCGTGCAAGTCGCCAACGCCCTCGGTCTGCTCACCCTGCTCCACGGAGCGGGCCGTACCTTCGAGCGCCTCGACCGGCTGCGCACCTGGCCCACCGGCACCGCCCGGCCGGCCACCACCACCCGCCCCGCCCACCCCGCCACAACCCCGCCCGAGACCGCCCGGCCCGTCGCCGTGCCCGGGCGGCTGATCGAAGGCATACGCCTGGAGAACGTCGGATTCAGCTATCCCGGCAGCGACCGCCCGGTCCTGCGCGGAATCGACTTCACCATTCCGGCCGGCGGCACCCTCGCCCTGGTGGGCGAGAACGGCGCCGGAAAGAGCACCCTGGTGAAACTGCTCTGCGGGCTCTACCAACCCACCGAGGGCCGCATTCTGGTCGACGGCGCCGATCTCCGGGACCTTCCCCCGGAACAGTGGACCGCGAAAGTCGCCCCGCTCTTCCAGGACTTCGCCCGCCTGGAACTGCTCGTACGGGAGAATGTCGGCATCGGCGCCGTCGGCTCCATCGGCGACGACGAGGCCCTCGGCGCGGCCGTGGACCTGGCCGGCGCCCGCAAGACGCTCGACCGGATCGAGGGCGGTCTCGACGGCCTGCTCGGCCGCGGCTACGGAGACGGTGCCGAACTGTCCGGAGGACAGTGGCAGAGCCTCGGACTCGCCCGTTCGCTGGTTCGTGAGTCGCCCCTGCTCCTGATGTTCGACGAACCGGCCTCGGCCCTGGACGCGACCGCCGAGCACGCCGTGTTCGCGCGCTTCGGCGACGCGGCGCTGAGCGCCCGGCACGGCGTCGGCGCCGTGACCCTCTTCGTCTCCCACCGGTTCTCCACGGTCCGCATGGCGGAGCGGATCGTCGTGCTCGGCGAAGGCAGGGTCCAGGAATCCGGAAGCCACGCGGAACTCATGGAACGACGCGGTGTCTATGCCGAACTCTTCGACCTCCAGGCCCGGGTGTACCGCTGAGCGGCGGAGACGGGAAAAGCACGTTCAACCGGGGAACGTGCGCGGTTGAACAGCCGGTCCGGTCGCCGAAGTCGATAGTCCGTACCGACCGAATTGCCCAACGTAATGCGACGGGTAATCAGTTGAACAGGTCGCGCTCTTGCTACTGTCGCCACCGATTCTTTCCCGGGGTTTGAGGCGGCACCCCGATCAATTCCCAGAGGGTGGCATGCCGTACGTATCGGAATACGAATTCGTCCACGACCTGCTCGACGGCGCGGTGCGGCGGAATCCGACCGCGACGGCTCTCTCCGACGCCTCCGGCGACTGGACCTGGGCGGACCTCGAAGCGGCCAGCCAGCGCATGGCCCGCGGGCTGTGGCAGCGGGGCGTGCGCGGCGGACAGCGCGTCCTCACCCGGATGTCCAACCGGAAGGAACTCGTCGCCCTGCTCTACGGCGCCTCCCGCGTCGGCGCCGTCCTGGTGCCCGTAACCCCGGAGATGAAGCCGTTCCACCTGCGGTCCGTCCTCGCGGACACCGCGCCGGCCCTGGTGGTCACCGAGGCCCCGCACGGCGACGGGATCGCGGCCCTGACCCCGGCGCCCGTCGCCGACGTCCACGACGTGTGGCACGACGGCGGGACCGCACCCGCCCCGCCGGACGGCACCGGCCCCCGTACCGCGCACGACGTGGCCCTGCTCATCCACACCTCGGGCAGCACCTCAGTGCCCAAGGGCGTCGTCTGCCCCCACCGGCAGACGGTCTTCGCCGCGCGCTCCATCGACCGGGTCCTCCACTACCGCGCGGACGACGTCGTCTTCCTGCGCCTGCCGCTCTCCTTCGACTACGGGCTCCACCAGCTCTTCCTCGCCGCGCTCAGCGGCGCACGGGTGGTGCTCGCCGAGGCGGGCGGCGACCTGACACTGCTGCGCCGCCTGCGGGCCGCGGGCGCCACCGTCGTCCCCGTGGTGCCCGCCCTCGCCCAACTGCTCACGCACCTCGCCACGAGGGACCCCGCACCCACGGCCGTCCGCCTCTTCACCAACACCGGCGCGGCGCTCACCGAAGGCAGCCGCACGGCGCTGCGCACCGCCTTCCCCTCCGCGCGCGTGGCCCTCATGTTCGGCACCACGGAGTGCAAGCGCGTCTCCATCCTGGAACCGGACGGCGACCTGACCCGGCCCGGCTCGGTGGGCCGGCCGATCCCGGGCACGGCGGTCGACGTCGTGGACGAGGACGGCACGCCCCTGCCGGCGGGCCGCGAAGGGGAGTTCGTGGTGCGCGGGCCCCATGTGATGGCGGGGTACTGGAACGCGCCCGAGCTGACGGAGCGCCGCTTCCGGAAGGACCCCCGGACCGGCGAGACCGTCCTGCACACGGGTGACCACGGGCACCTGGACGAGGACGGGCACCTGTACTTCAGCGGCCGCAGAGACGACATCGTCAAGCACCGCGGCACCCGGGTCAGCGTGCTGGAGATCGAGGCCGCCGCCCTCGACGTCCCCGGGGTCCGGGCCGCCGCCGTGCTCGCCCTCGGAGAGGACGCGCTGACCCTCTGCGTCGTCGCGGACACGGCCAGCACCGTCCCGGTCGTCGAGGGCCTGGCCGAGCGGCTCGAACCGGCCAAGCTCCCCGACCGGTGCCTGCTGTTCGACGCGCTGCCGCTCACCCCCAACGGCAAGACGGACTACCAGAGGCTGTCCGAGACAGTGAGGGAAACCCAGCAATGAAGCCGACCACCCTGGTCAAGCAGTTCGGCAGCCCGCTGTACGTCTACGACCTCGCCCGGGCCGCCGAGGCGGCCGACGCGCTGCGGGAGTGGCTGCCTCCCGAGGCCACCGTCTTCTACTCGCTCAAGGCCAACCCCCACCCGGACGTCGTCCGCGCGCTGCGCGAGGCCGGCTGCCGGGCCGAGGTGAGCTCGGTGGGCGAACTCGACGCCGCCCTGCTCGCCGGCCACGCGGGCCCGGACTGCCTCTACACCGGACCGGGCAAGACCGACGACGAACTCGACCGCGCCGTACGGGCCGGGTGCGCCTTCTCCGCCGAGTCCCTCGACGACCTGCGGCGCATCGGCGCGACCGCGCGGGCCGCCGGCACCACCGTCCGGTCCCTGCTCCGCGTCAACGGCGTCACCGGCGCCGGACCGGTGGGCCTCCGCATGACCGGAGCCGCCTCGCAGTTCGGCTTCGACCTCGACACCGTCGAAGACTGGGCGGCCCGCGCCACCGAGGTCGACGGCGTCGAACTCACCGGCCTGCACTTCTTCTCGATGAGCAACGCCGCCGACGAGGAGGGCCTCATCCAGGAGCTGACGGGAAGCGTGCGCACCGCCGCCCTCCTCCGGGCCGAACACGGCCTGCCCGTACGCCTCCTGGACCTCGGCGGCGGCTTCGGACACCCCTACGCGGTGCCCGGCGACCGACCCGCCTACCCGGCGCTGCGGGCCGCCCTGGAAGAAACGCTCGACACGCACCTGCCCGACTGGCGGGGCGACGCCCTGGAGATCGCCTTCGAATCCGGCCGCTACCTCAGCGGTTCCTGCGGACGGCTGCTGACCGGCGTCACCGACGTCAAGCGGAGCAAGGGCCGCACCTTCGTCGTACTCGACGCCGGTGTGAACACCCTCGGCGGCCTCGCCGGACTCCGCCGCCTCCCGCCGGTCCGCGCGGAGGTACTCCCGGCGGACGACACGGCCCCCGACCCCGCGGACACCACCCGGCTGACCCTCGTCGGCCCGCTGTGCACACCGAGCGACACCCTCGCCATCGAGACCACCCTGCCCCTGCCCGCCCCCGGCGCGCTGCTCTCGGTCCCCAACACCGGTGCGTACGGGCTGACCGCGAGCCTCGTCGGCTTCCTGTCGCGGCTCGCACCGGTGGAGGTCGCCGTCCTCGGGGACAGCGTCGTCTCCGCCACACGGGTGGAGCTGCGCCGCACGCCCGCGCGGGCCACCGGCCCCCGGCCCGGTTCCCCGGCGGACCGCGCGCGGCGGATCCTGCCCGTGGTCACCGGCAGCGCGCGCGAGGTCGACGCCGAGGCGAGGTTCCCGGCCGAGTCCCTCGAAGCCCTCCGCGGCAGCGGCCTGATGGGCCTGCTCGTACCGGAGGAGTACGGCGGACTCGGCGGCGGCCTCGCCGACCTGTCCGAGGTCGCCCAGATCCTCGCCTCCGGCTGTCTGTCCACCGCGATGATCTGGGCGATGCACTGCCAGCAGACCGACGCCGTCGTACGGTTCGCCACACCCCGCCTGAAGAGCACCCTGCTGCCCCGGATCGCGGCCGGCGAGGTCTACCTCGGCTCGATCACCTCGGAGAAGCAGACCGGCGGACACCTCCTCACCAGCGCCGGCGCGCTCCGCGAGAGCCCGGACGGACTCGTCGTCGAACGGGACGCCCCCATCTGCACCGGCGGCGCGGTCGCCGACGGCTTCCTCCTCACCATGCGCGACGCCGAGGACGCCGAAGCCCGGCGCGTCACCCTGGTGTACGCCGACCGCGACCAGCTCGACGTGACGGTCAGCGGCGACTGGAACCCGCTCGGCATGCGCGGGACGCACAGCGTCGCCCTGCGGCTGCGCGGGACCGTCCCCCCGCACCAGGTCATCGGCGAACGCGGTGAGTTCGCGCGGATCGCCGTCGACGGCTTCATCCCGCTCGGCCACATCGGCTGGGCCTCCTGCTGGCTCGGCGCCTCCCGGCAGGCGCTCGCCGAACTCGTCGCCGTGTTCCGGTCACCGCGCCGGCCGTCCTCCGTCGACCTGACCTCGGACCTGTTCGCCGAGCGGCTCGCCCGCATCCGCATGGACAACGAGACGGTCAGCGCCTACCTGCGGCAGTGCCAGGAGGAGGTCACCCGGTGCCGCGCGGACGGCCGGGACCTCGCCGCCACCTCCGTACAGATCCATCTGAACACCCTGAAGGTGCTGGCATCGGAGCTCAGCCACCGGTCCGCCGACCGGTGCGTCGAACTCGCCGGCCTCGCGCTCGGCTACCGGTCCGACTCGCCCGTACCGCTGGAGCGGCACCTGCGCGACCTGCGCTCGGCGAGCCTCAACTACTCCAACGACCGCCTCCTGACGGCCACCGGGACGCTGACCCTCGCCGACCGCTCCGTACGGCTCCTCGGCGACCCGTCCCCGGCGTGAGCGCCCGACGGCCCACCGGCGGCCCACCGGCGGTACCCCGACCACAGCACCCCCGAAAGAGCGGAGAGCGATCGTGAGCACCCCCTGGACACCGCAGTTCGAGGAGGCGCTGCGCGCGCACCTCCCCCTGCTCCCCGCGGAGCAGGACCTGGCGCCCCACGCCCGGCTGGCCACCCTCGGCCTCGACTCGCTGGCCACGGTGCAGCTCCTCGTCGGCATGGAGGACGCGCTCGACGTACTCATCCCCGACGAGCTCCTCACCCCGGAGAACTTCGCCACCCCCGCCGCGCTCTGGACGGCGGTCGGAGGACTGCTGGCGCCGCAGCCGTGAACGACACCCTCACCCGCACCGGGGAGCACCGGATCCCCGTCACCTCCGCCCGCGACGGACAGGCGCCGCTCACCTGGGCGCAGCGCCTCCAGTGGGACGACACCGAGTGGCTGAAGCCGCACGACCACTACTACAACCAGTACCGGATACTGGCCGTCCCCGAGGACTGCGGACTGCCCGAACTCCTGGACTTCCTACGAGTGGTGGTGAGCCGGCACGAGAGCCTGCGCACCAGGTTCCCGCTGGACGCCGACGGAACCCCCCGGCAGCGGCTCCTCGCCACCGACGAACTCGCCGTGCCCGTCTACCGGGCCGCCGATCCCGACCGGGACCCCGCGGCTGCGGCGAGCGAGCTGGCCGCGCGGCTGCGCGGCCTCCGCTTCGACCTCACCCGCGAACCGCCCCTGCGCTGCGCGGTCCTGGAACACGACGGCAGCCCCCGGCACCTGGTCCTGGTCGTCTCCCACGTGGCCATCGACCACACGGGGATCGGCCTGCTGACCGACGAGCTGGAGTCGCTGCTCGCCCGCCGCACCACCCCGCCGGAGCTGCCGCCCGTCGGCCGCCGGCCCTTCGAACAAGCCGCAGAGGAGGCGGGGGCGGTGAACGTCCGCCGTTCCGCCGCCGCGCTCGACTACTGGGCCGAGATCCTCCGCGCCGCGCCGGCCACCACCTTCGACCCGCCCGGCGGGGCGCCGCCGCCGCTCGACGACCCGCTCCGCTTCGGCCAGGTCAGCATGAGCTCACCCGCCCTCACCCGCGCCTGCCGCACCGTCGCGGACCGGCTCGGCGTCAGCGGCACCACCGTCGTGATGGCCGCGCTCAACGCCGTCCTCGGCCGGCTCACCGGCCGCGAGCAGGTCCCGCTCAAACTCATCGCGTCGAACCGGGGCCCGGCCGAGCTGCGCACCATGGTCGGCATCACCATCGCCAGCTGTGTGACGCTGGTGCCCACCGGGGGCAGAAGCTTCGCGGAGGTCGTCCGGGACACCGGGCACGCGGCCCTGCGCGCCTACCGCAAGGTGCCGTGCGACACGGTCCTGCTGACGGCCCTGCGCGCGGAGGTGGCCGCGGGGCGCGGAGTGCCGCGCATCGACCTGGCCTGCGGCTTCAACGACCTGCGGGCCACCCGGCCGCCGCTCGGCGCCCACGACGCGGACGGCAGCACTCCCGCCGGCCCGCCGGCCCCGACCCGCTTCACCTGGGACGGCAACCGGCCCCGCCAGGAGGTCACCCTCTGGTACTGGGTGAACGAGGTGGACGGCACCGACGTCCACCACGCCCTGGTCGACCTCTGGTACCTCCCGAGGGAACGCACCGAGGAACTGCTGCGGAGCGTGGAGCGGATGGTGGTGGAGGCGGCGGGTGAGGGTGCGGGGGAGGGCGCGCCCGGATGACCGGAGCGCGACGCTGTCCGCCGGGCTGTCCGTCGGGTCGTCCGTCGGGCTGTCCGTCGGGCCGGGAGCCGCGCCCCCTCATCCGTACCGCCGATGCCTGATCCGTACCGCCACCACCTGCCCCGTACCACCACCAACGCACGCCGCCGGCCCGCCCCCC
This sequence comes from Streptomyces sp. NPDC002773, assembly GCF_040295605.1. Classification (NCBI taxonomy): domain Bacteria; kingdom Bacillati; phylum Actinomycetota; class Actinomycetes; order Kitasatosporales; family Streptomycetaceae; genus Streptomyces; species Streptomyces sp. NPDC002773. The sequence continues at coordinate 106,780 of NZ_JBEOVO010000019.1, read as the reverse complement.
TGGGCGGACCGGCGGCGTCTACGTTTCCCGTCCCCGCTACGAGACGGGCTCCGGTCGTCCGGCCCGGTCGGGTCGCGCGGCGGCGATCCCCGGGACCTCGGCCAGGGACGCCACCACCGCGTCGGCGTCGGCCAGTTGGGCGGCGGTGTGGGTGGTGGTCAGTCCGATGACGAACATCCCGGCCTCGCGACCCGCCGTGACACCGGCCGGCGCGTCCTCCACGACGACGCACGCCCCCGGGTCCGCGCCCAGTGCCACGGCCGCGGCGAGATAGCCCTCCGGATCGGGCTTGCCGCGCCGGACGTGGTCGGCGGCGACCAGGACCTCCGGCACGGGCAGGCCGACGGCGCTCAGCCGGCCGGTCATGAGCCGGCTCGGGCCGGAGGTGACGGCCGCCCAGCGGCCGGCCGGAAGGCTGCCGAGCAGCTCGGGTGCCCGCGGTACGGGACGCAGCAGCCCGACCCCCTCGGCCTCCAGTTCCTGGATCCGTACGGTGACGCGGGAGATGTCCTCGGGGCGGAAGAACAACGGGACGACCTCGCTGTCCCGACGCCCGTGGCACACCGCCAGGATGGCCTCCGCGTCCGCGCCGAACTCGGCGGCCACGCGACGCCACACGCTGACGATGAGGCCGCTGGAATCGACGAGCGTGCCGTCGATGTCGAAGAGGAAGTACGGCCCCTCCGTCGTCGCCCCCTCCGCCGGGCCCCCGGCGGGCCCGACCGCTGTGCCCCCGCCGACCCCGCCATCCCCGTCGTCCACGCCGTGGGGCAGGCCGCGCGCGCTCACGCGTCCGCCGCGAGCGCGCTCAGGCGGCGGTACGCCGCCTCGACGCCGTCGGGGTCGCGGAACAGCGCGGAGGCGACGATCAGCCGGTCGGCGCCGGCCTCTCGCAGGGCCGCGGCACGCTCGGCGGTCACGCCGCCGTCCGCCGCGATCCGGATGTGTCCGAGCCCGCGCCCGTCGAGCGCGGCGCGGAGCCGGCGGATCTTCTCCACCGAACGCGGAAGGAAGTCGCTGGTGCCGGGGTTGACCGCCATCACGACGACCTGCTCGACCTGGTGGGCGACCTCCTCGACGGCCGACAGCGGCGTGCCCGGGTTGAGTACGACGCCGCTCGCGACGCCCGCGGTCTCCAGGTCCCGCAGCAGCCGCCCGATGTGCGGGGTGCCCTCGACGTGCACCGACACGAGGTCGACGCCCTCCCGCACCAGCGCGTCGATGTGCCGGTCGGGCCGGTCGACCTGGAGGTGCACGTCGAGTCGCCGGTCGAAGGCCTTGCGTACGGCGCCGACCGCCTTCAGGCCGAAGCTGATGTCGGAGACGAACGTCCCGTCCATCACGTCCAGGTGCAGCAGGTCGGCGTCGGTCCGGGCGACGTCGGCGACGGCCTGCCCGTAGGCGAGCGGGTCGGCGCCGAACAGACCGGGCACGACGGACGCGTGGTGCGGTACAGCCATGGGGGTTCTCCTCGTTCTCGGGGACGGAGGTGGGGGCGGACGCGGTCAGCCGGTGACCGCGAGCACCCGGGAGACGACGAGATCGACGTCACCCTCGCTCATGTCGGGTCGCAGCGGCAGACAGAGCGCGTTCTCCGCGAGCAGGTCCGCGTGCGGGAACGCGCCGGCGTCGAAGGCGTACGCGGCGAACGCCGGCTGCCGGGCGATCGGCACCGGGTAGCGCACCACGGCGTCGATCCCCGAGGCGCGCAGCGCGGCCAGGGTGGCGTCCCGGTCCGGCACCAGCAGCTGGTACATGTGGAAGACGTGGTCGGGGCCGGCCGCCGGCACCCGTACGGCGGAGCTCTCCGCGAGCCCGGCGATGTACTGGGCGGCGAGCGCGCGCCGCGCCTGGTTCCAGGCGTCGAGGCGGGGCAGCTTGTGGTCGAGGACCAGCGCCTGCACCGAGTCCATCCGGCTGCTGTAGCCGATTTCGACGTGGTGGTTCTGCGCCTGCTGGCCGAGACCGCGCAGGACGCGCAGCCGCTCGGCGAGTTCCGCGGAGTCGGTCACCGCGGCGCCCGCGTCCCCGGCGGCGGCGAGGTTCTTCGACGGGTGGAAGCTGAAGCAGCCGATCTCGCCGAAGGTGCCGACGGGCCGGCCCTTCCAGCGTGCGCCGACCGCCTGGGCGCAGTCCTCGACGAGCCGCAGGCCCCGGTCCCGTACGAGGGCGGTGATCCGGTCCATGTCGAGGACCTCGCCGAACATATGGACGGCGATGAGGGCCTTCGTCCGCGGGGTGATCGCGGCCTCGACCCGGTCGAGGTCCATCATGAAGTCGCCGCCGGTGCAGTCCACGAGGACGGGGGTGGCGCCCACGCGGGCGATGGCGAGCACGGTGGAGTGGAAGGTGTTGGCGACGGTGACGACCTCGTCGCCAGGCCCCACCCCCAGCGCGTGGAGGGCGAGGACCAGGGCGTCCGTCCCCGAGTTGAGTCCGACGGCGTGCTCGGCCTCGACGTACGCGGCGAAGGCCGCCTCGAACCGTTCCACCGGTTTGCCGAGGATGCAGTCGCCGGAGAGGAGGACCTCGGAGATCTGCCGGCTGAGCGCGTCGATGTCGTCGAACTGGTCCGGATAGCCATAGCGGTGAACCAGCATGGTGTCCTTTCGATGCGTGCGTGTGCACTGACGTACGTACGTACGGGCGTGTGTACGTGCGTGCGTGCGGGCCGTTGCGGGGGTCAGCAGTGGTGGGGGATGTCGGCCACGGTGGTGAGGAGGTCGGGGGCCCGGGTGGTGCCGGCCGGCATCGTCGGGTCGATGAGGACCTTCAGGTGCTCGCCCGTCAGCCGCCGGCCGGGCCGGTCGGCCGCCATCGACCGCAGCGCGGGGCCGGCCGCTTCCAGGGAGAGCACATGGCTGAGCACCCGGCCGAAGCGCTCCGGGCACGCGGCGAGCAGGTCCTGCGCCCGCAGCAGATGCTCGGGGGAGGTGCCGCGGTGACCGGTGAGGCGGATGCGCTTGCCCGAGGACAGGGAGACCGGCCGCGCCCCGCCGGAGCGGGGCACTCCGCACACGTTGGACCGGCGTACGGAGTTGAGGTCCAGGTCGCCGGTGAGTTCGTGCCGCGTTCCCGTGCCGAAGCCGCCGAACAGGTCCACGGGGGCGTCCTCCTCCACCGCCAGGGCGGCCTGCGTGAACGCCTCGCCCGCGGCCTCCCTCGGCAGGCAGACGAAGGCGGCCGTGAGGCCGCCGCCGGGTGCCTCGCCGGTGAGGCGGGTGGTCGCGAGGACCTCACGGCGCCTCAGGTACTCGAGCCGCTCCCGCCGGGGATGGACGAGCACGGTGGACACGCCGCGGATCTCGCCGACCAGCGCGGCCAGGACGGCCGTCGTCCCGCTGCCCCACACGCCCACGGTGCCTGCCGGCCCGTCGGCGCCGAGCAGGTCCCAGCCGTAGAGGACGGCGCCCAGGGGCTCGGCGAGCACGGTGAGGTCGGCGACCAGGTCCGGACGGGCCGGGACCAGACTGCGCCGCACCAGGTCGCCGGGGGCTTCCGGGTAGCGCCGCCGGAAGACGCCGTCGTACGAGTGACCGAGGATCCGGTCCTGGTCGGCGGAGTCCACCGGGTTGAACACCCCGCGTACGGGGCCGTCCGGCGCGCAGTGTTCGGCCAGCCCCTCGTGGCCGAGCACGGAGGCGCCGTCGGGCCGGACACCGCGCTGGATCTGGAGGTCCGTGCCGCAGATCCCCGCCCGCAGGACGCGCAGCGAGCCCCGGGCGCCGATCCGTTCCCGGTGCAGGCGCAGACCGCCGTCCCCGGTGCGGGTCCACGACAGGTCGGTGAGCAGGCTCATGCCGCCGCCCCCGTCTCGTCGAGCAGCCGGTGCAGCCGGTCCAACAGGGCGCAGGCGCGCCGTAGTTCGGCCTCGGTCACGCCCACGGCGAAGGAGCACTTTCCGATGCCGATGGGCAGCGGCAGGTTCTGCTCCCCGCCGCGGTGCCGCGTCGACTCCTGGAGGGCGTCGAGGAGGAACGGTACCTCGCAGAGCTCGTGCCGTACCGGCAGCCCCACGCGGCGCAGCAGCGCCAGGGTCCGGAGCGCCTCGTCCGCGGTCTGGAGGCCCTGGCCGACGGCGAGCGCGCAGGACAGGGCCATGTCGACCGACACCGCCTCGCCGTGCAGCAGCCCGGGCTGCGCCGCCATCTCGAGGGCCGGGCTGAAGGTGTGCCCGAAGTCGACCGCCCGCCGCAGGTCGTGCTCCCACAGGTTCGGTTCGAGCTCGGCCAGCATGCTGCCGACCGCGAGCCGTATCACCCGCCGCCCCTCGGGGCCGTCCAGCCTGCCGTCCACCAGGCGCTCGGCGCGCGCGTCGAGCAGGTCGAACAGCTCGGCGTCGGCGATCACCCCCATCTTGACGATCTCCGCGAGGCCGTTGCTGAGGTGACGGGTGCTCAGGGTCCGGAGGAATCCCCGGTCGAGCAGGGTGTCGGAGGCCGCGTGGAAGGAGCCGAGGCGGTTCTTGTGCCCGTGGAAGTTGACCGCGGTCTTGACGCCGACCGCCGCGTCGACCAGCCCGATCAGTGTGGTGGGTATCCGGACGTACGGGGTCCCGCGCCGGTACAGACCGGCCGCGAGGCCCACCAGGTCGGTCAGCACCCCGCCGCCGACGGCCACGATCGGGTCGCGGCGGGAGAGGGCCACGGAATCGGCCGCCTCGGCGATCCGCTCGACCGAGGCGAGCACCTTCGTCCGCTCGCCGCCGGGAAGGGCGAGGACCGTCGGGGTCACCCCCCAGGCGCGGAAGTAGCCCTCGATCTCCCCGGCCCGGTCCGCGAGGACCGTCTCGTCGACGACGATCAGGCGCCGGTCGCCCGGAGCCGTCCGGGCGGCGCGGGCGAGCGCGTCGTTCTCCGGCGACAGCACGTCCTCCGTCTCCGCCACGCGGTAGGAGACGTCAAGACTGGCGCGGACCGTCCAAGTCCCGTCACTCATGGTGTGTGTTCACTCCCGTCGACAAGTCCTCGTGCGTGGATTCCCACCCCGCGCAGCGCGCACAGTCCGTCCGAAGGCCCCCGGCGGATCCGGGGGGCGAAGTAGTCCGGGTCCCGGTCCGAGATGCCGTACAGGCCCAGCCGGCCGAGGTTGCCCCGGAGACTGGCCAGGTACGGGTCGCCGAGCCCGTCCACCACTCCGCCGGTCAGCACCGTGTACTCGACCTGCGGGTTGAGGCAGGTCTGGGCGAGCAGCACCTCAGCGAGTGGCGCGGTCACGGCGTCGAGGAGCCGTCGGGCGCCGTCGTGCCCGGCGGCCACCGCACGTCCGAACGCGGCGATCACCCCCGCCGTCGCCGCCGTGTCCGGGTCCCCGCCCCAGTCGGAGGCGGGCACCCGGTGCAGGACGCCCTCGATCCCGCGCCCCGAGGCGAACGCGCTGACGTGGCCCGGTGCCCCGCAGTCGCAGTCGGCGGCCACCTGCGCGCCGTCCCACTCCATGCGGGAGGGCAGGTGCCCCACCTCTCCCTGGAGGCCGTACCGCCGGTCCCTCGGGATGCGGCCGGTGGCGAGGTCGATGGTCCGGTAGGCGATGCCGGTGCTCACGGTGAGCGCGGCCGCCGTCCGGCTCTGGTCCAGGGTGTCGTCCTTCAGCAGGGCGTACGCGAGAGCGGAGACGTCGTTCAGGACCGCCCAGGTCACCTCCGGGCGGCGGGCGGCCAACTCGCCGGCGGGGTGCCAGTCGGTGGTCTCGGCCCCGAAGAGGGGGGCGCCGCCGATGACCCGGCCGGTGCGGTCGTCCATGGCGGCGCCCAGGGAGACCGCGCAGAGGTCGATCGGCGCGGGCCACTCGGCGCGCAGCTCGTCCAGGGTGTCCACGATCCAGTCGGTCGTCAGCCGCTGGACGTCCGCCGCGGGCCCGCCGGTGCCGCGGGTGGTGACGGCCGGCCGCCTGCGGAGTCCCTCGACGGTGTCGCCGCCGGTCAGCACGCCGGCTCTGAACCACGTGCCGCCCAGGTCGAGGACGGCGACCGGCCGGTCGCTCGCCCGCGCCCGGGAGACGGAGAACCGTCGAGCGGTCACCGGCACCCGGGAGGCGGAGAGCGGCCGAGCGGTCACCGGCACCCGGGAGGCGGAGAGCGGCCGAGCGGTCACCGGCCCTGGCCAGCGGCGGCTTCGTCCAGCAGGAGCAGGCCGTCGGAGCCGAGGAAGGTGCGGGTGGCGAAGGTGTCGGCCGTGCCGGACCGGACCTTCTCCACCGCCTCGGTCTTCGACCCGCCGGTCGCGAGCAGCACGCGGGTCTCCGCGCCGCTGAGCGACCGGAGCGTCTGCGTCATGCGGACGGCGCCGTCGGCGGTGGTCGTGACCTGCGTGCCGGACGTGTCCTGCGGGTCGTAACGGTCGTGGAACAGCGATGCCAGGTGCCCGTCGGGGCCCAGCTGGAGCAGGACCACGTCCGCGCTGCCGTCCGGTGTCAGCGTCCGCAGCAGCTTGGCGTACTCGGCCGCGGCGGCCCCGGGGTCGGCGGCGCGTACGGGCATGGGGTGGCGGCGGTCCTCCGGCACCGACGCCGGGTCGAGCAGCGTCTGGCAGATCATCCGCCAGTTCGAGCCGGTCTCCGTGTGCGGCAGCACCCGGTCGTCGGTCTGCACGACCTGGACCGAGCCCCAGGGGACGTCCATGGCGGCGAGCAGCCGGTACGTGTCCACCGGGGTGTTCCCGCCGGTGAGCGCGAGAACACACTCACCGCGTCGGGAGACGACCTTCCGAATGGCGTCCGCGACGGCCGAGGCCGCATTCTCGGAAGCTGCTTCGGCCGTGGCGAAACAGCGTAGGGACGAGGTGGTCAATTCAGCCTCCCGAGGCTGGGTGCGGAGTTCTCCAATCGGCCCCGACAGTACTGCCGAAGGCCGGTTCCGGGCATTAACTCAGTTGAACGGCATCCTCTGTTGAACCCGGCAAGCACCTGCTAACTTGCAGGTCATGACGGACGTGAGAATGCGGAAATACCTGGACCGCCTGGGTGTCGACGGCGATCTGGCACCCACCGTCGAAAATCTACGGCGACTGCACAGAGCGCATGTGGAGAGAATTCCCTACGAGACTCTCGACTTTCAGCTCGGCCGGGCACCCGGAATCGATCCCGGGGAATCCTCCGACCGTCTGGCGAACAGCAGCAGGGGCGGCTACTGCTTTCATCTGAACGGCGCGTTCGCGTGGCTGCTCGCCGCACTCGGCTACCAGGTGCGGACGCATCGCGTCGGGGTCCAGAAGGTGGACGAGCCCGTGCCGCCCGGCATCAACGGCAACCACATGGCCGTGACGGTCGCCGGCCTGCCGGCGCCGGACGGCCCCGAGGAGAGCCTGCTGGTCGACGTCGGCCTGGGGTTCGCCCTCCACGAGCCCCTGCCGCTGCGCCCCGGGCGCACCGAACAGGGGCCGTTCGGCTACGAACTGGGCCCGTCGCCCTTCGAGGCCGGCGCCTGGCGCCTGGACCACCACCCGCTGCGGGGCTTCGCCGGGGCGGACATCTCCCTCGTACCGGCCCGCCCCGCGGACTTCGCGGAGGAGCACGCCCGGCTGTCCACCGCGCCGGACTCCGACTTCGTCCGGCTCGCCCGCGTCCAGCGCAGGGACGCCGACGGCACCGATCTGCTGCTCGGGTGCGTCTTGACGCGGATCACGGCGGCCGGGGACGAGCGCACCGAACTCGGCACCACCACCGACTGGTTCGACGCGCTGTCCTCGACCTTCGGCATCCGCCCGGACGAGTTCGGGGTTGAAGGCCGCGACCGGCTGTGGCGGACGGTCCGGGCCGGCCACGAGGAGTGGCGGCGGTCAATAGAAGCCGCCGCGCTCACGCCGTAACCCGCCCCGGGCCGCCGTGGCGCTCACGCCGTGAACCGGACCGGCCGCCGCGGCACCACGCCGTGACCGGTCCGGGAGGCCTCCGCGCTCACGCCGTGAACCGGACGGGCCGCCGCGGCACCACGCCGTGACCGGTCCAGGAGGCCGCCGCGCTCACGCCGTGAAGCGGCCGGGCCGCCGTGGCGCTCGCGCTGTGACCCGTCCCGGTTTCGCCGTCGCGCTCCACCCCGTGAACCGGAACCAACCATGGTCACCGCGGGCCGCCGCCGCGGCCGGGTCGTCACCTCACCACGTGTCCCTCGGCGGGCCCGGCGCCCGCCGGCCGGTGAGGATCTCGGCGGCTGCCAACGCGTTGACGAGACCCGCCCCGTACGTCTTCAGGACCGTCGTCCCCTCCGGTACGGGCAGGTCGTGGAAGCCCATGTCGACCACGACCGTGTCGGGGCGGGCCGCCGTCAGCGCGGCGAGCACCGCCGTCTGCCAGGCGTCGGCCGCCTCGGCCCGCACGACGACGGCCGTCGCCACCCCGTCCGGTACGCGCAGCTCGTCCGGCGGCGTTCCCGGCTCGGCGGTGAGCTGCCCGGCGAGCCCGCCGAGCCGATCGAGGGGCCCGGTGAGGCCCCACGGCACGGTCCCGCAGGAGATGCTCGGCTCCGGGCGGAGCTCCACGACGAAGCGGGGGGACGGCGTGGGGCGGGGCCCGCGCAGCGCCACCGCCCGGCGGGCCGCGGCCAGTCCGGCCGTGCCGCCGTCGGCGGCCGGTTCGGCGGGGCCGCTCGTCCAGGCCCGCAGCCGGGCGACCCGCTCGGCGGCCTCCTCAAGCCGCGCGAGCGGCAGCGAACCGTCGGCGACGGCCACGCGGACGCCCTCCAGGATCTCCGCGCAGTCCTTCTCGCCGTCCTGCGGGCCGGTGATCACCAGGTCCACGCCGGCCCGCAAGGCCCGTACGGCCGCGCCGCCGATGCCGGCCCCGGCCTGCGCGGCCTTCATGTCGAGCGCGTCGCTGATCACCACGCCCTCGAAGCCGAGCTCGCCGCGCAGGACGCCGCGCAGGAGCCGCTCGCTGAACGTGGCGGGTACGGAGTCGAGCGCCTCGACCACGACATGGCCGGTCATCACCGCCTGGACGCCGGCTTGGACGGCGCTCGCGAACGGCGCGAGGTCGCGGGCGCGGAACAGCTCCTCCGGCGCGTCGACGACCGGGAGCGCGTAGTGCGAGTCGACGCGGGTGGCCCCGAGTCCGGGGAAGTGCTTGGCCGTGGCGGCCACCCGGTGCCGCTGGGTCGCCTCGACGAAGGCCCGGGTGTGCGCGGCCACCCGCCCGGCGTCCGGGCCGAACGACCGGGTGCCGAAGACGGGCAGGTGGAAGCCGGGGCAGACGTCCGCCGACGGCGCGAGGTTCACCGTGACGCCCAGGTCCCTGAGGTCCGCCGCGATGGCCGAGGCCACCTCGGCGGTGAGCGCCGTGTCGTCCACGATCCCGAGGGCGAGGTTGCCCGGGTAGTTGCTGCCCCGGTGGTACTCGGCCCGGGTGATGTCGCCGCCTTCCTCGTCCAGGGCGACGACGAGGTCGGGGCGCAGCGCCCGCAGTGGGGCGGTCACGTCCTCGCGTATCCGCCCGTCGAGGAGCCCCAGGTTGGCCCCGTACAGCACGATGCCGGCGAGCGAGTCGTCCAGAGCCCGCTTCAGCCAGTCGGGTGGCGCCGCTCCGCCGTAGGCGGGCAGCAGGCAGGAGTTGACCAGTCGGGTCAGGTGGTCCATCGCGTTCCCCTCGGTTGCTGTGGGGCGCGGCCGTCCGCGGCGCGGACGCGTCTGCGCCGGAAGAGCCGTCGTGCAGCGGCAGCGGCCGCACGGAAGAGCTGTCGTACAGCGCCGGCGGCCGCACGGGAGCGCCGTCGTGCGGCGGCGGCGGCCGCACGGGAGAGCCGTGGTGCGGCAGCGGCCGCACGGGAGAGCCATGGTGCGGCGGCGGCGGCCGTACGGGAGGGCCCTCGTGCGCACCCGGCCCGTGCCCACGCAGCCCATGCGCACCCGGCCCGTGCGGGAGGGCCGCGTACACACGAGGCCGCGTGGGGTGAGCGCGGGGCTCAGCCCGTCATCCGCTGTCGCCGGTCGAGCTGTTCGGCGAGCTCCAGCCAGGACTCGCCGCATCTGCGGGCCAGGTCGGCGATGGTGCCGACGCAGTGGCTCGGCGCCTCGTCGGCGACGGCCCGGGCCTCCCGGGGCTCGAGTACGTGGCCGGTCAGCCACCGCAGGAGACCGCGCCCGCTCTCGTTGAAGCGCAGGGACGGGTCGGACAGCAGGATCCGCATCATCGCGGCCACGTCTCGCTGGGCCTGCGGCTCGGCGGCCCGGGCCGCCGAGGGCGCGGCCGGCAGCTCGGCGGTGACGGTGGTGACGGGCCGGCGGGCGGCCGCCGCCAGCGGCGCGCGCGTCCTGCCCTGCGGCACCGGGTCCTCGCCGCGCAGCACCCGGGACCGTACGTCCGCGGCCGTGCCCAGGGAGATGCCCGCTTCCTTGGCGATCTGGCGCAGCGGGGTGTGGGGTTGGGCCTTGATGAGCTCACCGGCGGACCTGCGTCCCTCGATGCTGCTCAGGGGCCGGCGTTTGCCGTCCCGCCCGATCCGCACGTTCAGCGTGGTGGTGTTCTCGGCGACGTTCTCCCGGCGGATGGTGCTGATCGACTTGGCGGCGAGTCCGGTCGCCTCGGCGATGGCCCGGTCGGACCACTGGGGGTGCGTCCGCAGGATCCGGGCGGCCGCCGCCCGGCGGTCGGCCCGTGAGAGGGGGAGGCCGTGGGTGATGTTGAGACGTACGGCGAGCAGGAAGAGGTCCCGCTCGTCGCCGTCGACGAACCGTGCGTCGATGCGCTCCGCGCCGCGGAGCAGGGAGGCGCGGACGCGGTGCGTCCCGTCGACCACCCGCAGGGTGGGGCGGTGCACCACGATCGGCGGAAAGGGTTTGTCCGATTCCGCGAGCAATCGGACGTGCTCCGGCAATTCCGCCTGAAGTCTCGGAGATTCTCTGGTGATGAGGGACGCGATCGGTACGGATTCGACCGCGATTCCCCTCATGTCGTTCGTGTCAAGGCCTGGCGCTCCCATGGTGAAGCGGCCGCCCATTAGTTTCCCCTTTTCCGGTATTTCCTGAGCTGCATGATCGGAAGGATTACACGTGGTCGGTAAGGGTGCAACAGGAATTCGGGCGGTGCCCATAGGGTGAGACGGGATGGGCGAATGACGGCAGTTGAACGAATTGGAGCCATGTATTCCGTATCGCCTCTGACCTGCTGTGATGTGCCTGTGTGAGGGTGCGTCACGTTATGAAGGAGCCTTGAATTAGCGCATTGGTCTAGACATTGAAGATGCTGGTTGGTAGTTTCTGAAGGGCAATTCGATAAAATTGGAAATGCTCTCGCTTTCGATATCGCGGAGCATTCGCATTGGCTGATCGGCGGATATGTACGACGAGGGCGGCAACGGGGACACCGTAGATGTCTGGTACGTGCCCCTCGTGTCTCCGCCGGACGGCACGGGGTCGTTGGCCCATCTCCTCGACAGCCGTGAGCGCGCGGAATGCGAGCGCATTCCGCCGGGGCTGGGGCGCATCCGCTACACCGTCTCCCACGCCGCCTACCGGACGACCCTGGCCCGCTACTGCGGCGTTTCGCCGCACGCCATCCGCTGGCGGCGTACGGCCCAGGGAAAGCCGTTTCTCGACGGGCTCCCGGACGCGCCCCACAGCAGCCTCAGCCACGCCGGGGACCTGGCCGCGATCGCGGTCAGCCGGCGGCGCGGCGTCGGTGTGGACCTGGCGGGGCCGGGGCCGGCAGGGCGCGAAGCGGCCCTGGCGGCCCGGTTCTTCACCCCCGAGGAGGCCGGGGCCGTCGCGGCGGGCGAGAGCTTCCCCCGGCTCTGGGCGCGCAAGGAGGCGTGCGTCAAGGCGGTGGGAGCGACCTTCGTCGACGGGCTGCGGCTGCCGGTCCTGCGGCAGGGACCGCTGCGTTGCGAGGACGGGCCGCTCCGCGGTCAGCGATGGTGGCTGTCCGACGTGAGCGCACCCGCTCCGTACCGCGCGGCCCTCGCCCTCCGGGGCGACACCCCCTTCACCGTGCGCGTGCACGGCCGGCCGGGGGCGGACGACGCCTGTGGTCGATCCTCCCCGGACCCCCCGGACCCTCCCCGGAACCACCCGTAGTCCCCGGATTCTCCCCGGTGAGATATCTGGAACTGTCCCCGGAATAGGTGCCCTTGACGTGGCCCTGTGGTCTACCGTCCTCGTGTGGACCAGCTGATCACGGAAGACCCGACCCGGATAGGCCCGTACCGCCTGATCGCCCGCCTCGGCGCCGGCGGCATGGGACTGGTCTATCTGGGCCGTTCGGAAGCCGGCCGGACCGTCGCGGTGAAGGTCGTCCAGGCCGAACACGCGGCGCACCCCGAGTTCCGCAAGCGGTTCGCGCGGGAGGTGGCGGCGGCGAGGCGGGTCGGCGGGGCGTGGACGGCCGCGGTGCTCGACGCCGATACGGACGCCCAGGTGCCGTGGGTGGCTACGCAGTACATCCCCGGGCCCGACCTGACGACCGTGGTCGCCAAGGACTTCGGCCCGCTGCCCGAGCAGTCGGTACAGGTCCTGGCCAACCGCCTCGCCGAGGCCCTGGCGGCCGTGCACGGCGCGGGTCTGATCCACCGGGACCTCAAGCCGTCCAACGTCCTGGTGACCGTCGACGGTCCGCGCGTCATCGACTTCGGCATCGCACGCGCCATGGACAGCCTGACCTCCGACAGCCTGCTCACGCACACCGGGATGCTGATCGGTTCGCCCGGATTCATGTCGCCCGAGCAGGTGCGGGGTCTCGAACTCACCCCGGCGAGCGATGTGTTCTGCCTGGGCGCTGTTCTCGTGTACGCGGCCACGGGGAGGCTGCTCTTCGGCGCGGGCACGACCGGCCTGAACGCCCATCTGTTCCGGATCGCGGAGGAGGAGCCGGATCTCGTCGGCGTACCGGAAGGACTGCTGGATCTCGTACGGGCCTGTCTGCACAAGGATCCGGCGCAGCGGCCGACGCCCGCGGAGATCGCCGGGCGGACGGCTTCCCCGAGTGCGGGGGAGTGGCTGCCGGGGGCCGTGCTCGCTCAGCTGGGCCGTCATGCGGCGCGGTTGCTGGACTTCGCCCCGGAGACGCGGGCTCCGGTCGCCGACCCGCGGATCCCCGCGCAGGCGGCATCCGCCACTCCGGCGGCCGTCGCCCCGCACGCACAGCCCACGGACGCGGCATCCCCCGCGCACGCACGGCCCACGGACGCGGCACCCCCCGCGTACGCTCCGCGCACACCGTCCCCGCCCGTGCCCGGCTACGTCCCGACCACACCCGCGCACCCGTCCGCCCCCGCGGCCCCGCCCCCCAGGAGCCGAGGGACCCTGTTCCTCGCGTTCCTCGCGCAGCTGCTCGTGGTGCTGGACGCGGCACTCGGCTCGAACGTCCTCCTCGAACACGTCGTCATGGACAGCGCACTCTCGACCGGCGACATGGCATGGGTGTACTCGGGCTACTTCCTGGCCTTCGGCGGTCTGCTCCTGATCGGCGGCCACCTGTGCGATCTCATCGGCCGCAGAGCGACCCTGCTGATCGGACTGACCGCCTGTGTGGCAGCCGGTGTCGCCAGCGGTGCGTCACCCAGCGTCGACGTGCTGCTGTGGGCCAGGGTCCTGCAGGGCGCCGGCGCGGCCTTGGTGACCCCGGCCGCGCTCGGCCTGACCGTCACGGCCGCTGAGGGCCCGGCCCGCACAAGGGCGTTCGGAACGTATGCCCTGGCCGGCATCGGCGGCCCGCTGTTCGCGCTCCCCTTGGCCAGGGAGCTCGACCAGTACGTGGCGTGGCGGGCCTGCTTCTACATCCTCGCCGCCCTGACGCTGCTCGTCCTCATCGCCGCCGCCGCTGTCGTGCGCGACCGGGCGCGCCGCTCCCCGGCCTTCTTCGACCCCTTGGGTGCCGCGCTCGGCTCCCTCGGTCTCGTCGCGCTCGCGTACTCCATGGTCCAGGCCGCCGCATTGCACTGGAACGTGCCGGTCACGATCGGCTCGTTCGCCGCAGGTGTGCTGCTCATCGCCGCCTTCCTCTGGTCGCAGACCAGGACACCCACGCCGATCCTCCCGCCGTACGTATGGCAGGACCCCAGCCGCAGAGGCGCCGTCATCGCACTCGGCCTGATCGCGGCCCCGCTGGCCGTACTGACGCAGGGGCAGATGACCTTCTCCCTCATGAACGGCTGGAACGAGGTCTTCGCCGTGGGACTCGCGGCCCTGATCGTCTTCCTCATCAGCGCCCGGCTGCTCGCCCCCCGCCTCAGCGGAGTCGCCCGCCTGTCCGGCGGGCTGCTCCTGACGGCCGGTGGCCTGGTGCTGCTCAGCTTCGCCGACTACGAGCTGTACTTCGCCACCATCGGGGGCGGGCTGGCCCTCTGCGCCGTCGGGCTCGGCCTGTCCAGCGGAACGCTGCTCGGCGCGGCCACCGACGTCATGGCCGAGGACACCGGCGGCATGGCCGGAACGGTCCACGCCGTGCTGCAGGCGGGGACCGTGGTGGGCATGACGCTGCCCACTCTTCTGCTCGGGGGCGGCTACGCGTGGGTCGGGCATGCCGGAGAGGTTCCGGCCGCGGTCTGGTGGGGCGCGGCGGCGTTCCTGGTCGTGGCCGCCCTGGTCGCGAGCCGCAGCCGCCGCGAGGTGGTCTACCTCTACTCCTGACCGGCCCGAAGGGGGCTGGGCGGCCCGGGCACGAGGACGCCGCTGTCGCCGAGGTGCCGCCGCGCTCACGTCCGATGCCTATGCTCACTTCATGCCGGAGGCCGGCAGGCTGAAGAGATGGATGGGCTGGGAAAGTGTTGGAAGAGGTCGTAGCGACCCGCTATGTCACGCCCCTGCGTGAGGGCGGCTCGCTCCCCGGGATCGTCGAGGCCGACGATCTCGGTACGTACGTCATGAAGTTCACCGGCGCCGGTCAGGGGCGCAAGACCCTGGTCGCCGAGGTCGTCTGCGGGCAGCTCGCCCGCGGGCTCGGGCTGCGGGTGCCGGAGCTCGTCGCCATACAGCTCGACCCGGTCATCGGGCTCTCCGAGCCCGACCAGGAGGTGCAGGAGCTGCTGAAGGCGAGCGGCGGGCTCAACCTGGGGATGGACTTCCTCCCGGGGTCGCTGGGCTTCGACCCGCTGGCGTACGAGGTGGACCCCGTGGAGGCGGGCAAGGTCGTCTGGTTCGACGCGGTCATCAACAACGTCGACCGGTCCTGGCGGAACCCGAACATGCTCGTCTGGCACGGCGACCTGTGGCTCATCGACCACGGCGCCACCATGATCTGGCACCACAACTGGCCGGGCGCCCAGGCCTCCGCCGCGAAGCCGTACGACGCCTCCGACCACGCCCTCGCCCCCTTCGCGCCGGACATCGCCGCCGCGGCCGCCGAGCTCGCCCCGCTCGTCACCCGCGAACTGCTCGAAGCGGTCGCCGCCGACGTACCCGACGAGTGGCTCGTCGACGAACCGGGCTTCGGCAGTACGGACGAGGTGCGCGCCGCCTACGTCGAGGCACTGCTGCCCCGCGCCGCCACCATCCACGAGCGGATCACGCTCGGCCCGCGCCATGAGAACCGGCCGCAGCAGCCGCCCGGCTGGCTCGCCGAACGTCTCGCGCCCCGGCCGCACCCCACCGAGAAGGACGCCACCCCGTGACCGACCGCGATGTCTTCGAGTACGCGCTGCTGCGCGTGGTGCCACGGGTCGAGCGCGGCGAGTGCTTCAACGCCGGGGTGGTCGTCTACTGCCGAGCCCGCTCCTTCGTCGCCGCCCGTACGCATCTGGACGAGGCGAAGCTGTCGGTGCTCGACCCGGCGGCGGACGTCACCGGCGTCCGGGCGGCGCTCCGTGCCGTGGAGGGGGTCTGCATGGGGGGTGACGCCGCGGGACAGGCCGCGCCGGACGACGCGGGGCGCCGCTTCCGCTGGCTGATCGCGCCACGCTCCACCGTCGTCCAGCCGGGCCCCGTGCACACGGGCCTCACCGCCGACCCCGAGGCCGAGGTGGAGCGGCTGCTCGACCTGCTCGTGCGCTGAGCGCGCGCGCCCGCTCCCGCGTCCCGGGACCTGGAGTGACCCGGTGCACCCGATGGGCCGTTGACACCGGGTGCCAGGGCTTCTAGCGTCACGTCTGCGGACGATACTAAGCGGTCGCTCATGTGCGGGACGCAGGAGCGGGTGACCGGTTCGACCGCGACCAGGGACGAACCAAGGGCGAGGAGAACCAAGCATGTCCACCACCGAGCAGCGCGTAGCCGTCGTCACCGGTGCCGCACGGGGAATCGGCGCCGCCACGGCGCTCCGCCTCGCGGCCGAGGGCCGCGCCGTCGCCGTACTCGACCTCGACGAGGCGGCCTGCAAGGACACCGTCGAGAAGATCACCGCCGCGGGCGGCACCGCCCTCGCGGTCGGCTGCGACGTCTCCGACAGCGCGCAGGTGGAGGCCGCCGTCGCGCGTGTCGCCGCCGAGCTCGGCGCGCCGACGATCCTCGTCAACAACGCGGGTGTGCTCCGCGACAACCTGCTGTTCAAGATGTCCGAGTCGGACTGGGACCTCGTCATGAACGTGCACCTCAAGGGTGCCTTCCTGATGGCGAAGGCCTGTCAGAAGCACATGGTGGACGCGGGCTTCGGCCGGATCGTCTCGCTCTCCTCCTCCTCGGCGCTCGGCAACCGCGGCCAGGCCAACTACTCGGCCGTGAAGGCCGGTCTCCAGGGCCTCACCAAGACCCTCGCCAAGGAGCTCGGCAAGTTCGGCATCACGGCCAACGCCGTCGCCCCGGGCTTCATCGTCACCGAGATGACCGCGCAGACCGCCGAGCGCGTCGGCATGGGCTTCGAGGACTTCCAGGCGGCCGCCGCGTCCATGATCCCGGTGCAGCGGGTCGGCCGCCCCGAGGACGTCGCCAACGCGATCGCCTTCTTCGCCGGTGACGACGCCGGCTTCGTCTCGGGCCAGGTCATGTACGTGGCCGGCGGCCCGCTCAACTGACGACCGGCAGCGAGAGGAGCAGGACGCACATGACCGCACAGGTACGGCCGGAACTGTCCGGCAAGGTCGCCCTCGTCACCGGCGCGAGCCGGGGCATCGGGTACGGGATCGCCGAGGCGCTCGTCGCCCGCGGCGACCGGGTCGTCATCACCGGGCGGGGCGAGGAGGCCCTCAAGGAGGCCGTCGAGCGGCTCGGCGCCGACCGGGCGATCGGGGTCCCCGGCAAGGCCCACGACGAGGCCCACCAGGCCGCCGCCGTCGAGGCCGCGATGGACGGTTTCGGCCGGGTGGACTTCCTGATCAACAACGCCGGTACGAATCCGGTCTTCGGCCCGATCGCCGACCTCGACCTCGGGGTGGCCCGCAAGGTCTTCGAGACCAACGTGGTCTCCGCGCTCGGCTTCGCCCAGCGGACCTGGCACGCCTGGCAGAAGGACCACGGCGGAGCGATCGTGAACATCGCGTCGGTCGCCGGCGTCTCGGCCTCGCCCTTTATCGGCGCGTACGGAATCAGCAAGGCCGCGATGATCAATCTGACCATTCAGCTGGCCCATGAATTCGCCCCGCTCGTGCGGGTCAACGCCATTGCCCCGGCCGTCGTGAAGACGAAATTCGCGCAGGCTTTGTACGAGGGCCGTGAGACGGAGGCAGCCGCCGCCTATCCGCTCGGCCGGCTCGGCGAGCCCGAGGACATCGGCGGCGCCGCCGCCTTCCTGACCTCCTCCCAGTCGGAGTGGATCACCGGCCAGACGCTCGTCGTCGACGGCGGGATTTTCCTGAACGCCGGAGTCGGCTGACCGATAATCGGACACTTTCCGGATTTGCTGTCCGGATTGCGCCCGATTGGGTAATGAATGCCTCAAGTGCCCCGCCAGACTCGACGATTGACCTGGCGGGGTGCTGCGGTATCGTCGGCCGACCCCTGGCTGAACGAGGAGCGTGCACGTGTTCAACCGGACCAGTCTGCAGGCCGCTGCAGCCCTTGTGTCCATATCCCTGGTGTCCGGATGCAGTGTCTTCTCGGACAGTGACTCCGCCGGGGATCAGAGGCTCGTCATCGGTACGACGAGTTCTCCCACCACGCTTGATCCGGCCGCCGCCTGGGACAATTCCTGGGAGCTCTTCCGGAATGTCTACCAGACCCTGGTGAGTTTCCCGACGGGAAGTACCACCCCGGCATCCGACGCCGCTGATTGCAAGTTCACCGACACCGCCAGCCGGGTCTTCGAGTGCAAACTCATCGACGGCCTCACGTTCTCCAACGGGCACAAGCTGGACGCCAAGGCCGTGCAGTACTCGATCGAGCGCATCCGCACGATCAACCACAAGGGCGGCCCCAACGGGATGCTCGGCTCGCTCGACAAGATCGAGACCGTCGGCGACAGGACCATCGTCTTCCGGCTCAACAAGTCGGACGCCACCTTCCCGTTCGTCCTCGCCACGCCGGCCATGTCCCTCGTGGACCCGGCCGAGTACCCGGCCGACAGCCTCCGCAAGGACGGCAAGCTCACGGGATCGGGACCGTACGTCCTCGACTCGTACAGCGAGCGCAAGACGGCGGAGCTCACCAAGAACCCGACGTACAAGGGGTTCGCCGACCGTAAGAACGGCGGCGTGACCATCCGGTACTACGACCAGTCCGACGCGATGGTCGCCGCGCTGAAGAAGAAGGAGATCGACGCCACCTACCGCGGCCTCACCGCCGAGGAGGTCATCGCGCTCCAGGAGGACAAGCCCGAGAACAAGGGCCTGCAGCTCGTCGAGTCGACCGGCGCCGACATCCGCTACCTCGTCTTCAACACGCAGGACCCCTCGGTCGCCAAGCCCGCCGTCCGCAAGGCCATCGCCCAGCTCGTCGACCGCGACGAACTGGTCAACAAGGTCTACCAGGGCACCGCCGAGCCCCTGTACTCGATGGTGCCCAAGGGCATCGCGGCTCACACCACCAAGTTCTACGACCGCTTCGGTTCGCCGAGCGCCGCGAAGGCCAAGAAGCTCCTGCGCGACGCGGACATCACCGAGCCCGTCGAGCTGACCTTCTGGTACACGACGGACCGGTACGGCTCCTCCACGGCCGCCGAGTTCAACGAGCTCAAGCGCCAGCTGGAGGAGTCCGGCCTCTTCAAGGTCACCGTGCAGGGCAAGCCCTGGAAGGAGTTCCAGGCGGGCTACCAGAAGGGCGACTACCCGGTCTTCGGCCGCGGCTGGTTCCCCGACTTCCCGGACCCGGACAACTTCGTCGCCCCCTTCATCGGCGCGGAGAACGTCCTCGGCACGCCCTACGTGAGCCCGAGGATCACCGGCGAACTGCTGCCGAAGTCCCGCCGCGAGAGCGACCGCGGGACCGTCACGGACGAGTTCGTCGAGGCCCAGGAGATCATGGTCCAGGACGTCCGGCTGCTGCCGCTGTGGCAGGGCAAGCTGTACATCGCGGCCCGTGAGGACATCGGCGGCGGCGAGGTCGCCCTCGACCCCCAGACGGTCATGCAGCTCTGGCAGCTGCACCGCCGGGCCAGCTGGTAGAAGCCGGCGGAAGACGGCCTGCGGGAGCCTGCGGGGGCCACTGTCAGTGGCCCCCGGTAGGTTCTGGACGAGAAGCAGGAACGTCCACCGGAGGTTGTAGACCGTGACCGACACCAGCATGCTGCCCGAGTCCTGGCGGGACGTTCTCGGCGAGGAGCTGCGGAAGCCGTACTTCGCGCAGCTCACCGAGTTCGTCGAGCAGGAGCGCGCCCAGGGGCCGGTCTTCCCGCCGAAGGACGAGGTCTTCGCCGCCCTCGACGCCACGCCGTACGACAAGGTGAAGGTCCTGATCCTCGGTCAAGACCCCTACCACGGCGAGGGGCAGGGGCACGGCCTCTGCTTCTCGGTCCGGCCCGGAGTGAGGACCCCGCCCTCCCTGCGGAACATCTACAAGGAGATGCAGGCCGAGCTCGGACACCCCGTCCCGGACAACGGCTATCTGATGCCGTGGGCCGAGCAGGGCGTCCTCCTGCTCAACGCCGTACTGACGGTCCGCTCCGGCGAGGCGAACTCGCACAAGGGCAAGGGCTGGGAGAAGTTCACGGACGCGGTCATCACCGCCGTCGCATCGAGGCCCGACCCCGCCGTCTTCGTCCTCTGGGGCAACTACGCGCAGAAGAAGCTGCCGCTCATCGACGAGGAGCGGCACGTGGTCGTGAAGGGCGCCCACCCCTCGCCGCTCTCGGCGAAGAAGTTCTTCGGATCGCAGCCCTTCACCCAGATCGACGCGGCCGTCGCCGCCCAGGGGCACGAGCCGATCGACTGGCGCATCCCGGACCTCGGCTGAGCCTCGGCCCGATCGGGGCCCGGTACGGCTAGCGTCGACCCTCCCAGTGGTGAGCGGTGGAGGTCGCGGTGACCGAGCAGCAGCAGGTGTCGGACGACGGGGTCATGACCAGGATCGGGCAGGCCATGATGCTGCTCCACGGCGGGGACCGCGAGGAGGCCCGCAACCGCTTCGGTCTCCTCTGGCAGCAGATCGGCCCCGACGGGGACCCCCTGCACCGCTGCACCCTCGCGCACTACATGGCGGACGCCCAGGACGACCCCGACACGGAGCTGGCCTGGGACCTCCGGGCCCTGAGCGCGGCCGAGGGGCTCGCGGAGGAGCGGCTCGCCGCGCACGACTCGGCCGTCGCGCTCCGGGCGCTGTACCCCTCGCTCCACCTCAACCTGGCCGCCGACTACGTGAAGCTCCAGCAGCTCGACGCCGCCCGCGTCCATCTCGACCGGGCCCGCGTGGCCTCGGACCACCTGGACGACGACGGCTACGGGAACGGGGTGCGGGCCGCCATCGACCGCCTGGAGCGACGACTCTGCGCGGAGTGAGGGGGGTGAGCGGCCCGGGGGCGGTTCAGCGGCCGTACGTGCCGTGGCAGATCCTCGACTGATCGCTGCCGGGGGCCCAGCCCCCGTACCGCTCGCCCAGTTCGCAGACGTCCGCCCGGGACGCCGGCCGTTCTCTCGGCAGTCCGGTCAGGTCCGGTACTCCCGGCACTTCCGGCAGTTCGGGGAGGGTCGGCCGGGCCGTCGGGCGCGGGTGCTCACGTTCGCGCTGGCGCGGTACGGCCTCGGGTGGCTGCGCCTCGGCCCGGGGCGCGGGCGCCGCCCGCTCGTGTACGTCCGAGGTGGGTGCCGTGCGGGGCGCGGCGGGCGGCGGGGGAGCGGGCAGCGCCGCTTCGAGGGCCTCGCGGGCCGGGCCCTCGATCATCTGCGGGGCCACGTCCTGGCCGGAGCGTACGGTCTCCGCGGCGGCGGGGGCGGGAGCGGGCGCCGTCGGTGGGGCGTCCACCGAGACGCAGCCCGCGAGGGCGGCCACGGCCGCCCCGACCAGGATCTTCGCTGTGGTTCGGGTTCCATGCACCCGCGCCACTCTGCTGTCCCGTGGTGATCTTCGCGCCCCTACCGGCGGGGAATGCCCCGCACGGGTGAGCCGCCGCGGGACCGGACTTGACCGCTCAGTCGCCGGTCACGCCGTCGATCCGCTCCCGGATGAGGTCCGCGTGGCCGTTGTGGCGGGCGTACTCCTCGATCATGTGGAGGTAGATCCACCGGAGGTTGTAGGGCCGCCCGCTGCGGTGCTTGCCGTCGCCCAGGTCGTCGAGACCTCGGTCGGCCGCCACGCTGCGCGCGTGGTCGATCTCGGCCTGCCAAGTGGCGTAGGCCTCCTCGTAGGTGTCCTCATCGGTGGTGTGGATGTCCCGGTCGTTGTCCTCGTCCGTCGAGTAGATCCACTGCGTCTCCTCGCCGGCCAGGGTGCGGCGGAACCAGCCGCGCTCGACCTCGGCCATGTGCCGGACGAGCCCGAGGAGGTTGAGGTCGGAGGGCGGGGCGGAGAGGGTGCGCAGCTGGGCGTCGTCGAGCCCCTCGCACTTCCTCGCGAGGGTCGCGCGATGGAAGTCGAGCCACTGCTCCAGCGCCTCGCGCTCGCCCGAGGTGGTGGACGGGTCGACACGGCGGACGGATTCGGTGCGTTCGATGGTCATGCGCGGCATCGTCTCCCATGTGCACCGCTCGTGCCAGTGCATTGTCACCCCCGGGCGGGGCGGCCGCCCAGCATCCCCCGCAGCAACTCGCCGATGCTGAGCCGCAGTTCAGCACGGCTGGGCACGGCGGAATGGAAGGAGCCGACGGCGCAGGAGAACATCAACCCCTCCGCCCAGGCGATGAGCGAGAGCGCGTGCCGCTCGGGCTCCGCCGATCCGGCCGCGGCCGCCATCGCGACCAGGGGCCCGCGGAAGACGGACCCCGCGGAGTCGAAGAAGGCCCGGAGTTCGGGGCGTCGGGTGGCTTCGAGGGCCAGCTCGTAGCGGGAGACGAGCAGGGCGCGGTGGTCGGTGAGGTAGCGGTGCAGGGCGAGGGCGAGTACGTCCACGAGGACGTCCATGTCCACGGGGGCGTCCATGTCCACGGGGGCGGCGGGGTCTGCGAGGGCGTCGGTGTCCGTGCGTGTGTCGGTGTCCGCGAGAGGGTTGCCGCCGCCCGCGCCCGGCAGCTCGTCGGGGGTCAGAAGCTGCGCCTCCAACTGCACCTGACGTCGTAGGGCCGTCTCCAGGAGGGCCTGCCGGGTGCGCGCGTGGTTGGACGTCGAGCCCTGCGGAAGGCCCGCCCGCTCGTCCACGGCGCGGTGCGTCAGGCCGCGCATACCGCGCTCCACGAGGAGGTCGAGGGCCGCGTCCCCGATCCGCTCCGCGCGGGAGGCGGCGGGGACGTCGGTGGGGGCGCCGTCGGCGTCGGCTGCGGGGGAGGCGGCGGAGGTGCTCATGGGAACAACCTACTACCCGAGCGACTACATCTGTAGTACGGTCACGGAGTGGACGCACTACAGATGTAGTACCCCTTCCGAGGAGCCCTCATGGAACAGCACCGCGCCGTCATCGTCGGAGCGGGAGTCGGCGGCCTCACCGCCGCCGTCGCCCTCCACCGGAACGGCTGGCAGGTCACCGTCCTGGAACGCGCCGCCGACCTCGCCCCCGTCGGCGCCGGCATCGGCCTCGCCCCCAACGCACAGCGCGCCCTGGACGTCATCGGCCTCGGCGACCGCGTCCGCGACCTCGCCGCCTGGCAGGGCGACGGCGGCATGCGCGCCCCCGACGGCCGCTGGCTCGCCCGTACGAACGCCAAGGCCGCCGCCGCGCGCTTCGGCGGACCGCTCGTCCTCCTGCACCGCGCCACCCTCGTCGAGATCCTGACCTCGGCCCTCCCCGACGGCACCGTCCGCACCGGAGCGCCCGCCACGCTCGTCGACCCCGGCGACCCCCGCCGCCCCGCCCGCCTCGCCACCCCGCAGGGCGAGATCGAGGCCGAACTCGTCGTCGGCGCCGACGGCATCCGCTCCGCGATGCGGCACGCGCTCTTCCCCGAGCACCCCGGCACCCGCTACTCCGGCTGCACCACCTGGCGGGTCGTCGTCCCCGCCCCCGAGCGGCCCTTCGCCCCGCACGAGACCTGGGGAGCGGGACGGCTCTGGGGCACCCAGCCCCTCAAGGACGGCCGGATCTACGCGTACGCCATGGCCACCGCCCCCGCCGGCGGCCGTGCCCCCGACAACGAGAAGGCCGAGCTCCTGCGCCTCTTCGGCGACTGGCACCACCCCGTCCCCGAGATCCTCGCCGCCTCCGAACCCGCCCAGGTGCTGCGCCACGACGTCCACCACCTGCCCGACCCGCTGCCCGCCTTCCACCGCGGCCGCGTCACGCTCCTCGGCGACGCCGCGCACGCGATGATGCCGAGCCTCGGCCAGGGCGGGAACCAGGCGATCGAGGACGCCGTCGTCCTCGCCCACCACGCCCGTACCGCAGCCGAGTTCGTCCCGGACCGCGCGCTCGCCACCTACACCGCCGACCGTCTGCCGCGCACCACCGCCATCGTCCGCAAGGCCGCCCGCACCGGCGCCCTCACGATGCTCTCCGCCCGCCCCGCCGTCGCCCTGCGCTCCACCGTCGTCGGCGCCGTCTCCCGTTTCGGGCCCGGCCTCGTCCTGCGCGGCTTCGACGGCATCGCCGACTGGCACCCGCCGGTCGCCCACGCCCCCCGCGTAAGCTGACCGGCGCGAACGACCCGCGCGAGCGGGCCGGTGGACACGACAAGGGAGACCCCG
The DNA here is from genome assembly GCF_040295605.1 of Streptomyces sp. NPDC002773. Taxonomy (NCBI): domain Bacteria; kingdom Bacillati; phylum Actinomycetota; class Actinomycetes; order Kitasatosporales; family Streptomycetaceae; genus Streptomyces; species Streptomyces sp. NPDC002773. The sequence continues at coordinate 82,790 of NZ_JBEOVO010000019.1, read as the reverse complement.
TGAAGGTTGGCTGCATCGGACTCGGCGACATCGCGCAGAAGGCGTACCTGCCCGTCCTCGCCACCCTCCCCGGGGTCGAACTCCACCTCCAGACCCGCACCGCCGCCACCCTCGACCGGGTCGCCGACACCCTTCACCTGCCGGCCGCCCAGCGCCACCGCGACCTCGACTCGCTGCTCGCCGCCGGGCTCGACGCGGCCTTCGTCCACGCGCCGACCGACGTCCACGCGGAGATCGTCGGCCGTCTCGTCGAAGCGGGCGTCCCCACGTACGTCGACAAGCCCCTCGCGTACGAGTACGCCGAATCCGAACGGCTCGTGGAACTCGCCGAGAAGCGTTCGGTCTCCCTCGCCGTCGGCTTCAACCGGCGCCTCGCGCCCTCCTACGCCCAGTGCGTCGAGCACCCGCGCGAGCTGATCCTCCTGCAGAAGAACCGCGTCGGTCTGCCCGAGGACCCCCGCACGCTCGTCCTCGACGACTTCATCCACGTCGTCGACACCCTGCGGTTCCTGCTCCCCGGCGAGGTCGACCACGTCGACGTACGGGCCCGGATCCGCGGCGGCCTCATGCACCACGTCGTGCTCCAGCTCTCCGGCGACGGCTTCACCGCCATCGGCATGATGAACCGGATGAACGGCTCCACCGAGGAGATCCTGGAGGTCTCCGGCCAGGACACCAAGCGCCAGGTCCTCAACCTCTCCGACGTCGTCGACCACAAGGGGCAGCCGACCCTGCGGCGGCGCGGCGACTGGGTGCCGGTGGCCCGCCAGCGCGGCATCGAGCAGGCCGTCCTCGCCTTCCTCGACGCCGTGCGCGACGGGCGGGTCCTCGACGCGCGGGACGCCCTGCTCACCCACGAGCTGTGCGAGCGCGTCGTACGCGAGGCGCTGGCCCAGGCCTCCTGAAGGCCCCGGCGCCCTCGGCGGCGCACACCGCCCCCACCACGACGAGCGCCCCGTACAACGGCCAGTCGCCCCACCGGACATAGCCCGTCGCCGTCCCCGAGAGCGGCAGCTCCCGGACGGCGACGGCGCTCGCGTCCGTACCGAGGACGGGTCCGATCCGGCGTCCGTCGGGGCCGTACGCGGCACTGACACCGGTGAGCGTCGCGTGCACGACAGGCCGGCCCGTCTCCGCCGCCCGCAGCGCGGCCAGGGAGGCGTGCTGGGCGGGCGCCCAGCTCTCCTGGAAGGTGCTGGTCGCCGACTGGACGACCAGGAGCCCGGCCCCGTCCTTGACGAGACGCCTGCTCATGTCGGGGAAGGCCGACTCGAAACAGATCAGCGGCCCGACCCGCAGGCCCCGGGTGCCGTCGGGGCCGGGCAGCGTCATCACCACCGGAGCCGTACCCCGCCGCCGGTCCTCCTGGGCCGCCTTGCCGACCGAGGTCACCCAGCCCAGGACCTCGCGGGCCGGGACGTACTCGCCGAAGGGCACGAGCCGCATCTTGTCGTAACGCTCTCCCGTGAGTCCCGTGGGGGTGACCAGGACGGCGCTCTTGAAGATGCCGGGGCGGTCGGCGCGGCGGGCGTCGACGTTCACCAGGAGCGGCGCGTCGACCGTGCGGGCCAGGGCGGTGAGCCGGGCGGCGAGTTCGGGCCGGCCGGCCGGGTCGACGCCCACGCCGCTCTCGCCCCAGACCACCAGGTCGAGCCGCTGCCCCGCGAGCGTACGCGTCAGCTCCTCGGCACGGGCCAACCGCCGCTCGGGCCCGTCAGGACCGCCGAACACCCCCGGCTGTACGAGGGCCACCCGTACCGTCCCGCTCTCGGCCGGCGCCCCGACGCCCCAGGCGGCGGTGCCCGCGACCAGCGCGCAGGCCGCGAACCCCGCGACCCCGGCGGTACGCGGCCCGGGCGCCGCCACGAGCAGCACCACGGCGGTGTTCACCGCCACCACGAGCAGGCTCACCAGCCAGATCCCGCCGACCGATGCGAGCCGCAGCGCCGCCGGAACCTCCCACTGGCTCGCCCCGAGCAGCCCCCACGGGCCACCCAGCCCCTCCCAGGAACGGACCAGCTCGATCAGCAGCCAGCCGGACGGCACCGCGAGCAGCGCCGCGGCGGCCCGCGCCGGAGACGGCACACCACCGAGCAGGGACCGCACGAGCCAACCCCACGGCACCCACAGCAGCCCGAGCAGCGCGGCGAGCGGCAGGAGGAAGACGTGCAGGCTGGGCAGCAGCCAGTGATGGACGGCAAGCACGAAACCGACCCCGCCCAGCCAGCCGTCGAGGCCGGCACGACGCGCCCCCGGCGCCGTCCGGATGAGCAGCAGCCACGGGACGAGCGCGAGATAGGCCCACCACCAAAGCCCCGGCGCGGGAAAGGCAAACGCGGGCAACGCCCCACAAGCGACGGCGAGCACCCCGCGCCCCCCGCCACGCCACCGCCCCGCCCCGGACGCGGCGGCGCGCCCGCCCTGCTGGCCTGCCCCGGACGCGGTGGCGCGTCCGCCCCTGCGGCCCGCTCCGGAAGCGGTGGCGCCTTCACGCCGCAGCGCCGACCCCTGGCCCGAGCCGGACGCCGGGCCACCCCAGCGGAACCGACCCGCCCCGGAAGCCGTGGCCCCTTCACCTCGCAGCGCCGACCCCCGGCCCGAACCGGGCGCCCGGCCACCCCGGCGCAGCCGTGCCCAGCCCCGGACCGGCCCGGAACCCTGAGCCTCGGCCCGGCGCCGCTCCCGGCCGCCGAGGGGAATTCGCATGGCATGCCTCCCGCCCTTGCCTTCAGTGTCGGGCGTGACGGGGCCGGGCGCGGCCTGGAGGGAACCCGCGCCGGGCGCCGCCCGCAGGGGCACGGGCCGGACCGGCGGGTACGTCGCCGCCCGGCGCGGGTGCGGCCCCGGCGCGGCGGGGTACGGCCGGACGGGCGGTACGTCGCCGCCCGGGACGGCCCCGGCCCAACGGGGCACGGCCGGACCGGCGGTACAGCGCCACCCCGGCGCGGGCGCGGCCCCCGCCCGGCTTCATTCGTGTCGGCGCCAGCGTTCGTCGACGACGACCGAGCGCAGCCGCCAGCCCTCGGCGGTCCGCAGGGCCGCGAACGCGTAGCGGCCCCCGCAGACGAAGTCCTCGCCGGACGTGAACCGCATCGGGTTGACGTAGTCGGCTCGGACGTCGGCCGCGTCGCCCGTTTCCGGATACCCCGGCGGCTGTCGGAAGAGGACCCGCCGGTTCACGATGAGGTGCTGGCGTACGGGGAAGAGCGTCATCGTCCCGGCGAGCCAGTCGGCGACCTCGGCGGCCGGGCCCTCGATCCCGCCCGACCCCCGGTAGTCGGCCCGGCCGTCCGGGGCGAACAGGGCCCGGTAGGCGGTCCAGTCGGCGTCGTCCACGGCTGCCGCGTACCCGGTGATCAGGTCGTCGACGGCGATTCGGTCCATCACGGTCGCGAGGTCCACGCGCTGCGTCATCGGCTCAGTGTCGGGCAGCCGGCGCCCGGGGCCAAGAGGCGTGCGCGGCCCGAGCCGTCGCCGGGGTCGCCGGCTCGGAGGCGCACAAGCCAGGAGCCCCCAGGGGATCCTGGGGGCTCCTGCCCTGTGCGAGCGGTGGTACCGGTCACGCCCGGAGCAGCCGTTCCGTCACCTCACGGTAGGTCCGCAGGGTGAGCCGGAGCTGCTCGGTGTCGGCGCCCCGGCCACCCGCGTCGCCGGCGGACTGCCAGCCCGCTCGCAACGCGGTACGACGGTCCTTCAGCGCGGCGATGAGCTGCTGCTCCGCCTCGGCGAGGATCTCGGCCGCCTCGGCGACCGAGTCGTGCGGCGAGTCGACGAACCCGGCGAGCGCGTGATGCAGACGCTGGCCGAGACGGTCGCGTTCGACGTCGCCGAGGAGCTGCGTTCCGGGGCCGTCGCCGCCGGTGGCGGGCGCCTGCCCCGTACCGGACGCGGGGCTGCTCACCCCGCCGGCCTGCTCGTTGCCGTGCACACCGCTGACCTGCTGGCCGTGCACACCGCCGACCTGCCCGTTTCCGTCACCGCGCCCCGGGCCGCGGCCGTCGCCGGAAGCGTGGCCGACGCCCTGCCGGTCCGTCGTGTCCCGTCCGCGCGGCGCGGCGGGGGTCGGGGCGGGAGCGTGGGTGCGGCTCCCACCGCTCCGGCCCGTGGCACCGGGGTCCTCGGACGGGACGGCGGACTGCGGCGCCTGCGACAGCGCCACCGGAGGCGAGGTGAGCGGGGCGGGCGGCCGGGGCGCGTCCGCCGGAGGTGCGGGCGGGGGTTCCGCCGGAGAGCCGGCGCGCCGGGCGAACGCGGCCGGGGAAGGGACACCCCCGTTACCGGCGGGCGCCGGTGCACCGGCGCCACCCGCGGCGGCCTGGGGCCCGGGCGGCGTGGATGCGCGCCGCCCGTCTCCCTCGGCCCCGCCCGCTGCCCGCGGATCCCGGCTCTGGCGTTCCATCACGCGCCACTTCCCTTCGGCTTGAGGAGATGCCCGCGGCCACGCCCGGACGACGTGCGCGTCCTGGCGGCCTTGGTGACGGCCGGACTTCCGGCCCCTGTCAGGTCCTCGAACAGGGCCCGTGCGTGCACCAGTGCCTCCCGCAACTCCTCGGTGGAGGCGGACGTGGAGTGCGCCGCACGGCGTACCGTGCGCAGGCCCTCCACATGGTGCGGGTGGTGCACCGACAGGGCGTCGAGCTGTTCTTCACGCCGCTGGGGATCCGGGAAACCCCGGCTCGCGGCGGTGTGCGCGAGGAGCTCGTCGGCGTCGGCGACGGCCTGCCGCGGCGTGTCGACGAAGCGCTCCTGGAGCATGGTCCATCGAGCGGCGTACTGCTCGCGGACCGACGGCTCCAGCGGCAGAGGGCGGATGCCGCCGTGCCGCTCGACCCGATCGAGCAGGTCGCGGTGGGCGGCCTCGCTGTCGCCGTCGTGCTGTGCGAGGGTGCGGTCGTACTCGGGGCCGAAGCGTCGTCGGAGGGACCGCGCGCCGCTGCCCGCGCCCTTGCGGGCCCGTAGCAGCAGAGCGGCTCCCACGACCACGGCCACCAGCACCACGAGGATGAGAACTATGGTCAGGGTCGACATGACTGCCTTCCTGGACGGTGACTCCTGGCTGGCTGTTCGTCAGTGTTTGCTGGGCGCCTGTGAATTCGCCTTGCCGCTTGTCGCCCGGTCAAACCTGACCGTGTTCCCGGCCGTCCTCAGGAGGGCAGGTTCTGTTCCGCCCAGACCACCTTGCCGGTGACCGTGCGGCAGGACCCCCACCGGCGGCACAGCATGTTGATGAGCTGCAGCCCCCGGCCGCCCTCGTCGCTGAGATCGGCGTGCTGGATCTGAGGCAGGTCGGGGCCCGTGTCCGAGACCTCCACGACGAGGCGCTCACCGCGCAGCAGCCGGAGTCGGCCCGGACCGTTGCCGTACCGAAGGGCGTTGCCCACGAGTTCCGAGACGACGAGTTCGCACGCGTCGGCGAGTTCCGTCAGGTCCCACGCGGCGAGCTGGTCCTTGACGAGGCCTCGGGCGACGGACGCCGCACGCCCTTCCTGCGGCAACTGCCACTCGCGCAGATCCGCGGGGCCGTCCGGGGCGTCCGAGACGTCTGAGGCGTTCGAGGCGTGCGTCGCGACGAGGAGCACGGCCTCGTCGAAGCGGGCGGCGCCGGCAGGGGCGCACGCGATCAGGCCGCCGCCTTCGAGGGCCCCGGGCGCCAGGCCGCGTACCGCCGAGCGCAGCCGGTCCAGCTGGTGGTCCAGGTCCGCGTGCCGGGACTTGACGAGGCCGTCCGTGTACATGACCAGGTTTCCGCCCGCGGGTACTTTCAGACGGATCGGGTCGTACGGAATCACTCCCGCGCCGAGCGGCGCGCCGACGGGTACGTCCGCGAACTCGGCGGAGCCCTGCCCGTCGAGGAGCAACGGGGGCAGATGCCCGGCGCTGGCCAGCGTGTAGGTGGAGTCGGCCGGGTCGAACACGGCGCAGAGGAAGGTGGCGACCTGCTCGTCCTCCAGGTCACGCGTGGCGAGGTCGAGCCGGGCCAGGACGCGCTCCGGAGCCATGTCCAGGGTCATCAGGGTGCGGGCCACGGTCCGCAGGCGCCCCATGGTGGCGGCGGCGGGCAGCCCGTGGCCCATGACGTCGCCCACCATGAGGGCCGTGCGGCCGCCGGGCAGGGCCATGACGTCGTACCAGTCCCCGCCCACGCCGTGGCGGGCCCTGGAGGGCGCGTACTCCGCCCGTACGCGCAGCCCGGGCGTCACCGGGGTCGCGCGCGGCAGCAGAGTGCGCTGGAGCGAGATGACGTGCTCGCGCTCGCGCCCGTACAGCCGCGCGTTGTCGATGTAGACGGCGGCCTGGGAGGCCAGCTGTTCCGCCAGGGCGAGGTCGGTGGGGGAGAACGGCGGCCGTCCGGGGCCGCGGACGAAGTCCGCGCTGCCGAGCAGCAGCCCGCGGGCGATCAGCGGCACCGCGAGATAGCTGTGCACTCCGGCGGCCCGCATCTTCGCCGCGGCGCTCTCCGTGGGCGCGATCTTGATGAAGTCGTCGTTCCTGATGCGGCTCACCAGCACCGGGCGGCCCTGCCCCAGGCAGTGGCGGTGGAGCAGCGTCTCGTGCGGCTGCTCGGCCCGGGCGGAGGCCTCGCCCACCGGCGTGGGTTCCAGGGAGGACAGCTCCTCGACGGCGGAGAGCGCGGTGGCCCGCATGGGCGGAACGCCCGTACCCGTCCAGCGTGCGCCTTCGTCTCCGCGCAGGACGCTCTCCAGGATGTCGACGGCGGCGCCGTCGGCGAAGCCGGGCACGGTGAACTCGGCCAGCTCCTGGGCGGTGCGCTCCAGGTCGAGGGTGGTGCCGATCCTGGATCCCGCGGAGTTCAGCCAGGCCAGCCGACCGCGTGTGGTGATCCGGCCGAGGGGAACCTCACCGCCGCCCGGCCCGAGCCGTCTGCGGGCACCGGCCGACCGGCGCACCACGGCGCGGCTGGGCAGGCGCCGTCTCCCCTTGCCGCCGTTCACTTCTTCGACCTCCAGACAGGAACTCGATCGGTGTTGAGGCCAGCATGCACCTCTTGCCGACGGATCGGCTCGTTTCAGCCCCAGGACTCGACCGATACGGCATCCGGAAGCGGGCGGGCCGGCCCCTCGGCGTCGGAGCCGTGGCCGCCGCGCTGAACCTTCCATGCCTTCGCCTAGCTCCCCCACAACCTCATCTGCTGGAGAAGCCCGAACCTGATCGCACAACGAGCTCTACAGGACGATCAACACATGATATCGGCCAGCGTGTGGGGCTTTCTTGATCAACTACCACTCTGCGTGATCTTCTCGCCCTGGCGCAGCGTGCGCCAGGGCGGACGTCTTCCCACGTGCCAGGCTGTTCTCTGTTCATCCCGTACGGTCTGTTTGCCGCTCTCGCCACGCGCCGCCCTCTGTCGAGAGCAGAGCCTGCGGTCTACGGAGCGAATCCAGGGGAGCGGACGGCCGTGCGCTGCTACGGTCGGGCGCCATGAGCTGGCTTCCCGATGACTTCGTCCACCCCGTCCTGGTACCGCTGCCGGGCGGAGGTCATCACCTGCGGCCGATCCGGGAGGCGGACACCCCGCTCGACTATCCGGCTGTGATGGGTTCGCGCGAGCGGCTGTGGAGCATTTTCGGCCCGGCCTGGGGCTGGCCCGCGGCCACCATGACCTACGAGGCCGACCGGGCCGACCTTGTGCGGCACGAGAAGGAGATCGCCGCGCACCAGTCCTTCAACTACGCGCTGTTCGACGCGGCGGAGACCGTTCTGCTCGGCTGTGTCTACATCGACCCGCCGGAGAGGGCAGGCGCGGACGGCGAGATCGCCTGGTGGGTGGTGGACGAGCTGGTGGGCGGCAAGGTCGAGCAGGCCCTCGACGCGCTGGTGCCGCGGTGGATCGCCGCCGACTGGCCCTTCGAGCAGCCGCGCTTCCTCGGCCGTGACATCTCCTGGCCGGACTGGCTCGCCCTGCCGCAGCATCCCGACAAGTAAGTGGTTGCGGCAGGACGTCGAGAAGGAGTAGAGCGACGTCATCGCGATGGGCCCGCACGGCTGGTGCCGTACGGGCCCTTCCTGCGGCACCCCTCGGTCAGGCGTCTCCCGTCCCCCGGGTGGTGCGCTTCGTCAGCCGGCGGATTCGCCCGCGTGTGGGCTCAGGACGTCCGTGCCGACCAGGATGAAGAGCAGGATGCCCAGCAGGATCCGGTAGATCACGAACGGCATGAAGGACTTCGTGGTGATGAACTTCATGAACCAGGCGATCACCGCGTAGCCGACGACGAAGGCGATGATCGTGGCGAAGATCGTCGGGCCCCAGGAGACGTGGCCGCCCTCGCCCGCGTCCTTCAGTTCGAAGACGCCGGAGGCGAGGACCGCCGGGATCGCGAGGAGGAAGGAGTAGCGGGCGGCCGCCTCGCGGGTGTAGCCCATCAGCAGGCCGCCGGAGATCGTCGCGCCCGAGCGGGAGACGCCCGGGATGAGGGCCATCGCCTGGCAGAAGCCGAAGATCAGGCCGTCCTTCACGCCGAGTTCCTTGAGCGTCTTGCGCTCGCGGACCACTCGGTGGCGGCCGCCGGCCTCGTCGCGTGCGGCCAGCCGGTCCGCGATGCCGAGGACGATGCCCATGACGATCAGCGTGGTGGCGATCAGCCGGAGATCGCGGAAGGGGCCCTCGATCTGGTCCTTGAACGTGACGCCGAGGACACCGATCGGGATCGAGCCCACGATCACCAGCCAGCCCATCTGGGCGTCGTGGTCGGAGCGCATCGACTTGTCCTTGAGGGAGCGGAACCAGGCCGAGATGATCCGGGCGATGTCCTTGCGGAAGTAGATCAGGACCGCGGCCTCCGTGCCGATCTGGGTGATCGCGGTGAAGGCCGCGCCCGGGTCGTGCCAGCCGGCGAACGCCGCGGTGAGTCGGAGGTGCGCGCTGGAGGAGATGGGAAGGAACTCCGTCAGCCCCTGGACGAGTCCGAGGATGAACGATTCGAACCAACTCATGGGGCTAGGGCCGTCCCGTTATGTACGTGTGCGGTCAGAAGGTCGTGCGCAGCGTACCGTCCCGAGGTGAATCGCCCGTGCTCAGGCCTCCTGAGGGTCCGTCGGGCCCGTCCTCGTCCAGCCGGGTGCCCGGACGTGGGCGACGAGGGTCTCGCGGTCGGCCTCGCCGCCGCAGTGGGCGCACACGAGCCGGGGGCTGAGGACCTCGCCGCACTCGTGCTCCAGGACGATGGGACGCGCTTCCGCGTTGAGGTGGCGGTCGCCCCAGGCCATCAGTGAGACGAGCACCGGCTGGAGTTCCTCGCCCGCCGCGGTGGCCCGGTACTCGAAGCGCTGGGGGCGTTCGCTGTACGGCACCTTCTCCAGGACCCCGGCCTCGACGAGCCGCTTGAGGCGGGCGGTGAGGATGTCGCGGGGGGCGCCGGTGTTGCGGGCGATCCGGTCGAAGCGGCGTACCCCGAGCGAGACCTCGCGGAGTACGAGGAGTGCGTACTTCTCGCCGACGAGAGCGAGGGTGTCGGCGATCGAGCAGGGGCGGGGAGCGGCCTTCATGGGGCAAGCGTAGGGCAGCGCCCGAGAAGTGGGTTTGAAAATCCAACTCACAGGGATATGTTACCGACGAGTGTCGGTCCACTTCTCCAACTCAGGAGCCTGTCATGCGCGACGCCGTCATCGTCGAAGCCGTCCGGACCCCGATAGGGAAGGGCAAGGCGGGCGGAGCCCTGTCCCACGTCCACCCCGTCGCCCTCCTCTCCCACACCCTCCGCGCCCTCGTGGAACGCAGCGGCATCGACCCCGCCCTCGTCGACGACGTGATCGGCGGCACCGTCGACCAGGTCGGCGAGCAGGCCATGAACACCACCCGGTACGCCTGGCTCGGCGCCGGGTTCCCCGAGTCCGTGCCCGCCACCACCGTCGACCGGCAGTGCGGCTCCTCCCAGCAGGCCGTCCACTTCGCCGCCCAGGGCGTGCTCTCCGGCGCGTACGACATCGCCGTCGCCTGCGGGGTCGAGTCCATGAGCCGCGTCCCCATGTGGTCCAACGTCCCGCCCGGCGCCGACCCCTTCGGTCCCGGTGTCGCCGAGCGCTACCCCGAAGGCCTCGTACCGCAGGGCGTCAGTGCCGAACTCATCGCCGCCAAGTGGTCGATCGGCCGCGAGGCCATGGACGCCTTCGCCGCCGCCTCGCACACCAAGGCCGCCCGCACCTGGGCCGCCGGACTCTTCGACGCCGAGGTCGCCCCGTACGAGGACGTCCGCCGCGACGAGTCGGTGCGCCCCACCACCACCCCCGAGATCCTCGCCGGGCTCCGGCCCTCCTTCGAGGACCCTGGCTTCGCCGCCCGCTTCCCCCAGATCGACTGGTCCGTCACCGCCGGGAACAGCAGCCCGATCAACGACGGCGCGTCCGCCGTCCTCGTCATGGCGGCCGACACCGCGAGGAGCCTCGGCCTGCGGCCCCTCGCCCGGCTGCACAGCTTCGCCGTCACCGGATCCGACCCGCTGCTCATGCTCACCGGCGTCATCCCGGCCACCGAGAAGGTCCTGCGCCGGGCCGGCCTCGCCCTCGACGACATCGACCTCTTCGAGATCAACGAGGCCTTCGCGAGCGTCGTCCTCGCCTGGCAGCAGGAGACCGGAGCCGATCCGGCCAAGGTCAACGTCCACGGCGGTGCCATCGCCCTCGGTCACCCCCTCGGCGCCAGCGGCACCCGCCTCACCACCACCCTCGTCCACGCACTGCGGGCCAGGGGCGCCCGGTACGGGCTGCAGGCGATGTGCGAGGCGGGCGGCCTCGCCAACGCGATGATCGTCGAGGCGCTCTGACCCGGTCGTCAGCCGGGCGGCGGCGGGCGGCGGCGGGCGGCGGCGCGCGCTAGCGCGCGCCGCCCACCGGCTCCGGCTCCGGGGCCCCGCCCGGGACCGGAGCACCGCCCAGGGCCGGAGCGGGAGCTGTTGCCGGTGCCCGCAGCGCGTGCCGCTTGCGCCAGGCCACCACCGCGGCCGCCAGCCCCGACAGGACGATGAAGCCCGCGGAGAAGAGGAAGGCCGGGGAGCCAGGCGAACCGGCCTGTGCGCCCGCCACGACATACGCCGCCGTGTTGGGCACGGTGCCGAGCGCCGTCGCCAGGAGGAACGGCGCGTACCCCATCCGGGAGACGGCGGCGCAGTAGTTGGCCGCCGCGAACGGCACCCCCGGGAACAGCCGGATCGCCAGCATCGAACGGAACCCGTGCCGGCTCAACTGCCCGTCCGCCGCCGTCAGCCAGCGACCCCGCAGCAGCGGCCGCAGCGCGTCCTGCCCGAGGAACCGGCCGAGGGTGAACGCGATCCCTGCGCCCAGGACCGTCCCCGCGACCGCCGCCGTCAGACCCGCGGCGGAACCGAACAGCGCGCCCGCCGCCAGATTGAGCACCGGCCGCGGTACGAAAGCCGCCGTGCACACCCCGTACGCCAGGCCGAAGAGGAGCACCGCCCCCGCGCCGCTCGTCCGCGGCGGCCAGCCCGAGGCGAGGAGCCGCTGCGGCTCGTACAGCAGCACCAGGGCCGCCGCCGTGAGCAGCAGCAGAGCGAGAAGGGAGAGCCGCGCGCGGGGCGAGAGCAGGGCCCGGGAGCAGCGGACGGCGAGGGAGCCCGGCGGCCGGGGCACGGGAGCGAGCATTCGGGGAGAGTAACGGACGCGTCCGTATGATCGCCGTAATGTGCGTCATGTCCGGGCGGATGCGCGTGACGGCCGGGCGGACACGCGTGACGTCCGCGCGTGAGGTCCGGCGCTTGTGCGTGAGGGCCGACGGGCCCCAGCCCGGACGACCCCAGGGCAGGGAGACCCATGACCGACACCACGCCGCCGGACGCCGGCCTCGGAGACGTGCCCCGCAGCGCCCTCGCCGACACCGTCCTCGACCGGCTCACCACCCTCTACCCCGCCGCCGGAAACCCTTTCCGGGCGCAGGAGATGGCGGCGTACATGCAAGGCGTCGCCCCGTTCCTCGGCGTACGCACCCCCGAGCGCCGGGCCCTGTCCCGTACCGTCCTCGACGGCACACCGCGCCCCGACGAGGCCGACTGCGTCGCCGTCGCCCTGCGCTGCTTCGCGCTGCCGGAGCGCGAGTACCACTACTTCGCCGTCGACTACCTCCGCCGTCATGTGAAGCGCTGCTCCTCCGACTTCCTGCCCGTGGCCCGCCGGCTCGTGACCACCGTTTCGTGGTGGGACACCGTCGACCACCTCGCCGCCCACGTCGTCGGCGGCCTCGTCGCGGCCGACCCCTCCCTCGGTGCCCGCATGGACGAGTGGATCGAGGAAGAGGACGTGTGGGTGGCCCGCACCGCGCTCCTCCACCAGCTCCGCTTCAAAGGGGCCACGGACGCCGACCGGCTCTTCGCCCACTGCCTGCGCCGGGCCCCCGACACCGACTTCTTCCTCCGCAAGGCCATCGGCTGGGCCCTGCGCGAATACGCGAAGACCGCACCCGGCGAGGTCCGCGCCTTCGTCGCCGCGCACACCGGCCGTCTCTCCCCGCTCTCCGTCCGCGAGGCCCTCAAGCACCTCTGAGCCCCACCGCCTGTACCGCCCGTGACCGGGCCCCCGGCACAATGAGCACGTGAACGAGCACATCCCCGTCATCCGCGAGGTCGACCAGGGCACCGCGCGCCTCATGCCCGACGTGGACCGGGAGCGGGCCTGGCTCCTGACGGTCGACGGCGCGCCCCAGTCGTACGTCGACCTCGACGACCCGGCGTACCTGGAGTTCGAGTACGCGCGCCGGCTCGCGCACGTCGTCGACGGCGCCGACGACGACGGCGCACCGCTCGACGTCCTGCACCTGGGCGGCGGGGCGCTCTCCCTGCCCCGGTACGTCGCCGCCACCCGGCCCGGCTCGCGCCAGGACGTGGTGGAGGCGGACCGGGGGCTGCTCGCCCTCGTCGCGGAACACCTGCCGCTGCCCGCGGACTCCGGGATCACCGTGCACGCCGCGGACGCCAGGCGGTGGCTGGCGGACGCCCCCGCCGCCTCGGCCGATCTGATCGTGGGGGACGTGTTCGGCGGCTCGCGCGTCCCCGCCCACCTCACTTCCGTCGAGTACGCGCGCGAGGTCCGGCGCGTCCTGCGGGCCGACGGGATCTACGCCGCCAACCTCGCCGACGGGGCGCCCTTCGCCTTCCTCCGCTCCCAGCTCGCCACCTTCGCCGCCGTCTTCCCCGAGCTCGCCCTGGTCGCCGAACCGGCCGTACTGCGCGGCCGCCGCTTCGGGAACGCGGTCCTGGTCGCCTCCGGCCGGGAGATCGACACCGCCCACCTCGCGCGACGGGCGGCGGCGGACGCCTTCCCCGCGCGCGTGGAGCACGGCGAGACCCTCGCCCGGTTCACCGGAGGCGCGGAACCGGTCCTCGACGCTGGGGCCGTGCCCTCACCCGTCCCGCCGGACGGCGCCTTCGGCATCGGCTGAGGCGGGAGGGGCGGCCGAGGCAGGGGTGACCGACGCGGAGGCGGGGGCAGGTGCCGGAGACAGCACCGGACCCGGGATCTCCTTCGTGTGCGGACGCCGGGTCAGGTTCCGTACGTCCGGCACCACCAGGACCAGGGCCGTGACGAGCACCATGAGCGCCGCCGCGCCCCACAGCGCCTCGCTCCGGCCGAACGCGCTCTCCGCCGGGCCCGCGAGCGCCGTCGTCAGCGGCAGCAGGGCCGTCGAGCCGAACCAGTCGTAGGCCGAGACCCGGGACAGCTTCTCCTCCGGGATCTCCTGGTGCAGGGCCGTCATCCACGAGACGCCGAAGACCTCGATGGCCACGCCGCTCACGAACATCGCGGCCGTCAGACCCACCGCGTCGAGGGGTACGGCGAGCGCCGCCGACGGCAGGGCGATCGGGAACACGCACAGCGTCCCGACGAACAGCATCCGCCGCGGCTTCCACCGGGACATCAGGACGGCGCCCGCGAGCGTCCCCACGCCGTACGCGGCGAGCGCGATGCCCCAGGGCCGCGCGCCGCCGAGTTCGGCCCGCGCGACCAGCGGCCCGTACACCGACTCGACCGCTCCGATCAGGCCGACCACCACGGAGAACTGGGCGACGATCGACCAGAGCCAGGGCCGGCCGACGAACTCGTGCCAGCCCTCCCGCAGATCGGCGAAGAGGCCGCCGCTCGGAGCGCGCTCGGGGATGCCGCTCACGTCCAGGAAGGCGCGCAGCCCCGCCGCTACGGCGAAGGCGACCGCGTCGATCAGCAGCACCCAGCCGGGTCCGACGAAGGCGACGAGGGCGCCACCGAGCGCGGCGCCGCCGATGGTCGCGCTGTGCATGGCCATCCGGTAGACGGCGAAGGCGCGGCTCGCCTGCTCGCCGCTGACGCTCGACAGCAGCATGCCCTCGGCCGCGGGGTTGAAGAAGGCCTGGCCGGTGCCGCAGAGCGCGGTGAGCACCATCATCTGCCAGATGCGGGCGTCGCCGGCGAGGACGAGGGCGGCGAAGACGGCCTGCGAGACGCAGTTGAGGGCGTTGGCCGCGACCATCACCCGGTGCCGGGGCACCCGGTCGGCGACGGCGCCGCCGATCAGCAGGAAGAGGACGAGCGGCAGGAAGCGCGCCATCGCCACCAGCCCCACGTCGCCCGCGTCGCCTCCGGACTCGAAGACCGCCCAGGTCGTGGCGATCAGGGCGCCGTGCGTGCCGAGGTTGGTCACGATCGTGGCGGCGGTGAGGAGGACGTAGTTGCGGCCGGCCCACTCGGGTCGGCGGGAGCCGAGCGGGGTACGGCGGGGGGAGGCGGCGGGTCTGTTCACCCCGGGACTATCCCTGCCGACCCGCCCCGATGCCAAGCCGTTATCCGGACGGCGGACCGCCCCGCGAGCCGGTATACGGACGGCGGACCGCCCCGCGAGCCACTGTCCGGACGGTGGACCGGCCGCCAGCCGTTTCCGGTCGGCGAACCGGCCCCTCGACCGGTCCGCCGGCCCCTCGACCCGTCCGCCGACCCGGCGGGCGGGTCGCCGACCCCGCGGCGGCTCAGGAGTCCGGTGCCAGGCGGACCGTCGAGAGGATCTGACGGATGGTGGCGTCCGGCAGCTCGTCCGCGACGCCGTCGGCCGCGTAGAGCACCCAGGTCGTGAAGTCGCCCACGGCGTTCTTGAAGGTGAACGCGATCGACTTGCCGTCCGTCTCGCACTTGTTGCGCTTCTTCACGCCCGGCGCTGTGGCGGTCGACATGCTGCCGGTGAGCCCGGACGTCGTCTTGTAGGGCACGGCCTTGGTGATCTTGATGGTGCCCTTGGGCATGTGCTGCGCGTAGCCGCCCCACACCCACGAGCCGGCCTCGCCGTACGCGGCGTCCCCGGTGTTCTTGGCGCCCTGGCCGCCCTTGGTGCCGGCGGTGCTCAGGCCCCAGGTCTCGTTGGTGCCGTTCTTGTCGACGTCGTACGTGCACCACTCGCCCTTGAGGCGTCCCGGCGACGTCATCGTCATCAGGGGGCTGCCGTCGTTCTTCTTCTCGTCCTCGAAGGCGGTGATCATCCCGGGCTTCAGGACCTCCCACTCCGGCGGTACGTCGAAGAGGGTGTTGTACTTCGGGTTGTAGACGACCTTCCAGCCGGGGATCGTCGGCTGATGGGCGGCGCCGTCGCGCGGGTTGGCGAGGGACGGGGAAGTGCTCGGGTCCGTCGACGAGGCCGTCGGGGCCGACGGGGTCGCCGGCGCGGCGGAGTTCTTGCCGCCGGCGGTGGGCTGCTCCCCCTTGTCGTTGCCGAGCACGAGGTAGCCGGTGACACCGGCGGCGACGACCACGGCGACGGCGGCGACGATCGCCACCAGCGTCGTCTGCTTCTTCTTCCCGCCGTCGGGGCCGCCGGGCAGACCCGGGCCCGGCACCGCGTACTGCTGCGGCACGGTCGGCTGCTGGTACGGGTTCGGCTGGCCGTAACCGGGCTGCTGGCCGTACCCCTGCTGCGGGTAGCCGGGCTGGGTGGCCGGTGGCTGCTGCGGATAGCCGGGCTGGGCCGGCTGCTGCTGCGGGTACCCGGGCTGGGTCGGCTGCTGCTGATACGGGTTCGGCTGCTGGTTCGGCTGCTGGTACCCCGGCTGCTGGTAAGGGTTCTGACTCTGGTCCTGCGGGTTCTGCTCGCCCCCGGGCGGCTGCTGTCCTGGCCACATGGCCAGTAACCATAGAGGTGCGCGGGCCCTTCGACCACGCCCGGCCCCGCACCGCGGCTCCGCGAGGGTATGGCCAAGGCTGCTACTGGTGGGTAACATCACGGCCATGAGCGCAGACCAGATGTCCGTCGGCGAGATGCTCGCCGCCACGGTCCCCATGGCCGGAACCCTGAACCTGGAGTTCCTGGAGACCACCGCCGAGCGCGCCGTCGTGCGCCTGCCGGACCAGCCCGCCTACCACAACCACCTCGGCGGCCCGCACGCCGGAGCGATGTTCACGCTCGCCGAGTCCGCCAGCGGCGCCATCGTGCTCGCCGCCTTCGGCGACCAGCTGGGCCGCGCCGTGCCGCTCGCCGTCAAGGCCGAGATCGGCTACAAGAAGCTCGCCAAGGGCGTCGTCACCGCCACCGCCACCCTGGGGCGCCCCGCCGCCGAGGTCGTCGCCGAGCTCGACGCGGGTGAGCGGCCCGAGTTCCCGGTACGGATCGACATCACGCGCGAGGACGGCGCCGTGACCGGCGAGATGACCGTCGTCTGGACCCTGCGCCCGAACGCCTGACCCCGGACGCCGCGCGCCGCCCCCGTACCCCCTGGGTACGGGGGCGGCCGCGTTCCGGACCGCCCGGGACCGGACCGGCCACCCCTCCGCGACCGGGTAGGCTGCCCCGGCGTGCCGCCGCGGCGCGCGCCGGCGCCAGGGCCCCCGACCACGGGCCGGCGCGGCACGGCAGTCGAAACGGGAGGAAGCCGCGTTGCACGTCCAGGAGTGGCTGGAGACGATCCCCGCGGTCGCCGTCTACGTCCTTGTGGGGGTGGTGATCGGGCTGGAGAGCCTGGGCATCCCGCTGCCGGGCGAGATCGTGCTCGTGAGCTCGGCCCTGCTCGCCTCGCAGCACGGCGACATCAACCCGTGGGTGCTCGGCGGCTGCGCCATCGCCGGCGCGATCATCGGCGACTCGATCGGCTACGCGATCGGCCGCAAGGGCGGGCGGCCCCTGCTCGCCTGGCTCGGCGGGAAGTTCCCCAAGCACTTCAGCGCGGCGAACATCGCCCTCGCGGAGCGCTCGTTCCAGAAGTGGGGCATGTGGGCGGTCTTCTTCGGCCGTTTCGTCGCCCTGCTCCGCATCTTCGCCGGGCCGCTCGCGGGCGTGCTCCAGATGCCGTACTGGAAGTTCCTCATCGCCAACGTCTTCGGCGGCATCCTCTGGGCCGGCGGCACGACGGCCGTCATCTACTCGGTCGGGATCGTCGCCGAGGCGTGGCTGAAGCGCTTCTCGTGGCTCGGTCTCGTCCTCGCGGTCCTGATCGGTGTCGCCTCGATGCTGATCATCAAGAACCGCGCCAAGAAGGCCGCGGCGGAGCACGCGGAGGCCGTCGAGCCCGCCCCCGCGCCGGAGCCGGTCGGCGTCGCGGACTGACGGCCCCCGGTCGTACGGGGAGGAGGGCGGCACCCGCCGACGGGTGCCGCCCTCCTCCGTGTCCCCGGACGCACGGCTTACGGTTCAGTCGTACGGCTTGCGGCTCAGTCCTCGAAGACCTCGGCGTGGGCCTTGGCGAGGTGCAGGTACATCTCGGCGTTGAGCCTGATGCCCGCCTGCTCCTCCTCGCTCAGCGGACGGCGCACCTTCGCCGGCACGCCGGCGACCAGCGAACCCGGCGGGACCACCATCCCCTGCGGGACGAGCGCCTGCGCGGCGACGAGCGAGCCGGCGCCGATCCGCGCCCCGTTGAGGACGGTCGCCCCCATGCCGACGAGGACGTCGTCCTCGATGACGCAGCCGTGCACGGTCGCGTTGTGACCGACGGTCACACGGGCCCCGATCGAGACGGGAAAGCCGGGGTCGACGTGGACCGTGCAGTTGTCCTGGACATTGGCGTCCTCGCCGATCTCGATGGGGCCGCAGTCCGCCCGCAGCACCGCGTGGTACCAGATGTTGGCGCGCGGACCGAGCGTCACCTCGCCGAGGATCACGGAGGTCGGGGCGGTGAAGGCGGTCGGATCGATCTGCGGCTCCTTGCCGCCCACACCCTTGATCAACGCCTCTGTCATGGTTCGCTCCTGATCGTCAGCCGTCGTGTCACGCCCGGGGGTTCCCCCGGCCGCACCCTATGCCGTGCTCATGACGGACATCACAGGGCACCGCGCCGATCAGGTGCGACGGTGCCGACTACGGTGTCCGGGTGCCCAGGAACAGAAACACGTTCTCATCCCTCGCCGTCTGGCGGCGCCGGGTCCTCGCGCGTGCCGTGCAGGGCGGCTGGCGCTGGGTGCAGGAGGCCGGCTCCGTCACCGCCGAGCACCCCGGGAAGCTGCGCTTCCGCCGTCTCGGCGCGGGCACCCGGCTCGCCTTCCCGCAGGGCACGGTCTTCGGCGAGCGGTGGATCGAGATAGGCGAGTGCTGCATCGTCGCCGAACAGGTCACGCTGACGGCCGGGATGCTGCCGGGCCTCGACCTCGGGACGGAGACCGTACTGACGCTCGGCGACGGGGTCGTCCTCGGCCGGGGCAGCCATGTCATCGCCGACGCGAAGGTGAGCATCGGCTCCGACACGTACTGCGGCCCGTACGTCTACATCACCTCGACCAACCACAGCTACGACGACCCGGACGAGCCCGTCGGCCGCCAGTGGCCCCGGTCCGAGCCGGTCACCATAGGCCCCGGCTGCTGGCTCGGCACGGGCGCGGTGATCCTGCCCGGCGCACGGCTCGGCCGGAACGTGGTCGTCGCGGCGGGCGCGGTGGTACGGGGAGAGGTGCCGGACCACTCGGTCGTGGCGGGCGCCCCGGCCAGGGTCGTCCGCGGCTGGGACCCGGAGAAGGGCTGGCAGCCGCCACTGCGCACCCCGGCCCCGGTCCCGATCCCGGAACACGTCACCGCCGCGCAGCTGGAGGCCCTCTCGGTCTGGGAGGCCGGGCGCGCCGGCAGCTCCGAGACCGTCCCCTCGTGAGGCCCTGGCAGCGGCGCCGGCCGGTCGCGAGCTGAGACGCCGGCCCCGACGCTACCCGGTCGCGAGCAGGACCGTGCCCACCAGGGCGAGACCCGCGCCCGCCGCCTGGATCGCGCGGAGCCGTTCCTTCAGGACGCCACGGGCCGCGAGGGCCGTCACCACCGGGTAGAGGCTGGCGAGGACGGCGGCGACGGTGACCGGGCCCTGCTGGGCGGCGATCGCGTACGTACCGTTGGCGGCGACGTCCGCGAGGCCGACGAAGGCGAGCGCGGGCAGGGCCGCGCGGATCACCTGGGGGCCGCCCTCGGGGAGGGCCCGGCCGCCGCGCCTCACCGAGGCGTACAGGGCTCCGCCGCCCACCAGGACGTTGGTGACCCGCTGGACGAACAGGGCGAGGAAGAGGCCGGTGATCGTCGTGGACGCCTCGGCGATGAGCGCCATCACCGACCCGAAGCCGAAGGCCGCGACCAGCGTCAGCAGGACCGCCTGGCGCTGGACGGGCGCCCCGCGCAGCTCCGGTCCGCCGGCGAGGAGCACGCCGACGACCGCCACCGCGATCCCGGCGAACTGGAGCAGCCCCGGCCGGTCGCCGACGAGGAGGCCGACCGAGACGGGGACGACGACGCCGAGCGAGCCGAGCGGGGAGACCACGCCCATGGGGCCGAGCGCGAGTGCCTTGTAGAAGGCGAGCATGGCCGCGGGGCCGACCACGCCCGCCCCGACGGCGTACCAGAGCTGCGGGCTCGCCTCCGTCCAGGCGCCGGTCGCGAGGACGACGGTGCCGAGGACGAGGACCGCGAGGACCTGGGAGACCACGACGACCGTGAGCGCGGGGATCCGGCGGGTGAGCAGCCCGCCGCCGAAGTCGGCGAGGCCCCACAGGAGGCTGGTGGCCAGGGCGAACAGGGCGGTCATGGGTCCTCGCAGTCACGGACGGCAGTACAGTGCAGTGAACAATCGGGTGCACCCCACCGTAGTTCAGTCCATTGAACTCTGTCATCCAAAATATTGGACGGAATGTGTCGGACCTCGATCAGCTCACGCAGTCGCTCGCCCGGAACCTGAAGCGCTGGCGCAAGGAGCGGAGCCTCACCCTGGACGCCCTCGCCGCACGGGCGGGCGTCAGCCGCGGCATGATCATCCAGATCGAGCAGGCGCGCACCAACCCCAGCGTCGGCACCACCGTGAAGCTCGCCGACGCCCTCGGCGTCTCCATCACGACCCTCCTCGACTACGAGCAGGGCCCCCAGGTTCGGCTCGTCCCGCCCGACCAGGCCGTCCGCATGTGGTCCACCTCCACCGGCAGCCACACCACGCTCCTCGTCGGCACCGAGGCCCGCGGCCCCCTGGAGCTCTGGTCCTGGACCCTCATGCCGGGCGACGGCAGCGCCTCCGACCCGCATCCCGACGGCACGGTCGAGCTGCTGAACGTCACCTCCGGCGTCCTCACCCTCGTCGTCGACGGGGAGGAACACACCCTGCCGGCCGGCACCTCCGCCGTCTTCGAGGCCAACACGGCGCACGCCTACCGCAACGACGGCACCGAGCCCGCCGAGATGACGATGGCCGTCTCCATCCCGCCCGTACGCTGAGACGGGCGGCCGCCCGCCCGGCTCCCGTTGCTAGCGTGCGAGGCATGCGCGCACCCATCGGAGACTTCGACGACGCCACGCCCGCCCCGGACCGCCTCGACCTGCTGACCGGCCCCGTCGCCGCCGCGGTCCGCGCCTGGACCGGGCCCGTACCGGCCGATCAACTGCTGTACGTGGACACCGACCCGGCCATCGCCGACACCGCCGTCTTCGTGGAGCACCACGGGCCCGAGTTGCTCGACCGGTCCGCCAACTG
This sequence comes from Streptomyces sp. NPDC002773, assembly GCF_040295605.1. NCBI lineage: Bacteria > Bacillati > Actinomycetota > Actinomycetes > Kitasatosporales > Streptomycetaceae > Streptomyces > Streptomyces sp. NPDC002773. The sequence goes on along the minus strand of NZ_JBEOVO010000019.1, from coordinate 61,893 downwards.
CGTGATCGTCGCGGGCAGGCGCGGCGACACGACGACCCTGGCCGCGTGCGTCGTGAAGTCGGCGGACCGGGTCGACGTCAACGGGGTCGTACGCAAGCATCTCGGCGCCCGCAAGGCCTCGTTCGCGCCGATGGACACCGCGACCGGCGAGACCGGCATGGAGTACGGCGGCATCACCCCCGTCGGCCTCCCCGTCGCCTGGCCCCTCCTCGTGGACGCCGCCGTGGTGGACACCGAGTGGGTCCTGATCGGCAGCGGCCGCCGCCGCGGCAAGCTCATCCTGCCGGGCAAGGCCTTCGCCCAACTGCCGGGCGCCGTCGTCCTGGAGGGGCTGGGCGTCCCCGTCGGCTAGGCCGTGTCAGGGCAGGCGGGGGATTTCGATGGCGGGGCAGCGGTCCATGACCATGTCGAGGCCCGCCGCGCGGGTGCGGGCGAAAGCGGACTCGTCGATCACGTCCAGCTGGAACCAGACCGCCTTGGCGCCGATCGCGACGGCCTCGTCGGCGATCCCGCCCGCGTGCTCGCTGTTGACGAACACGTCGACGACGTCGACCGGGAAGGGGATGTCGGCGAGTGAGGCGTAGCCCTGCTCGCCGTGGACCGTCTCCGCCTTCGGGTGGACCGGCACGATCCGCTTCCCGAAGCGCTGGAGGACCGCCGCCACGCCGTACGCCGCCCGCCCCTGGTTCGAGGAGAGTCCCACCACCGCCCAGGTGTCGCCTGTGGACGTGAGGATCCGCCGAACCGTCTCCGACGCGGAGTACTCGGTGGGTTCCGTGGACGTGGTGTCGACGCTCATCGTTTCTGCTGCCTTTCCTCGGCGCGGCCTGTCTCCCCGGTCAACGAGCCGGGCCGAGCCGGGATTCCCCGCATGGCGGGTTCAGCTCTCCCACGCCCGCCGTTCGGCCTCGCGGGGGGCCTCGACCACGGACGGGCGGCCCGGGCCGAACGTCATCACCGGGCGGGCCGGGTCCCACCGGCGCCAGCCCGGGTCGCCCGTCGCCGCGAAGGCCACCCAGGCCGCGTGCATCGCAGCCGCCAGGTCCCGGGGCGCGTCCGGGCCCGTCAGGGCACGGGTCTCCGGCAGGTCGAGGGTGTCGAAGACGAAGCCGAGTTCGAGCGCGTGGCAGGCGCCGAGGCCGAGCACGGGGGAGCGCCAGCCGAACTCGTACAGATACGTTCCGGCGGGCGCGCCGTGGCGCAGCCGGGCGTCCGCGAGGGCGTTCAGCGGGATCCGCAGCAGCTTGTCCGTGGCGAGCGCGCCCAGGACCTCGCCCGGCTTCTCGTCCGGGCGGCCCGCGCGGTACACCCTGGCCGTACGGGACGGCACCTTCGTCTTCCGCAGCAGGAGCCGTTGGGTCAAGGGCCCCACCCGGTCGACGACCCCGCCCGGCACGAACCAGAGCCGGTACTCCTCGGTGGTCGTGCCCATCAGCAGCTCCACCTCGGCCGAGGCCCCGTCCGCGAGCGCCTCCGCCGGATCGCGTGGCACCACCTCGCCGTCCACGACGATCTGGAACGAGTGCCCGCCGGTCAACGGCGAGCCCTTCCCGGTCACCTCCGTCTGCGCCGCGAGCAGCCGTTCCCTGTCCACGCGCGCGAACGCCTCCGCCGTGGCCGGCACCTTCAGGCGCGCGGCCACCGCCTCGGTGGTCCTTCGGGCCGTGGCGAGCGTGCGCGCGACCGGGGCCCCGCTCTGCACCACCGCCCGCCGGAACAGGCCCTTCGCCCGCGGCGAGGCGAGCAGCGCGGCGATGCAGATCGCGCCCGCCGACTCGCCGAAGACCGTCACCCGCTCCGGGTCTCCGCCGAAGGCCGAGATGTTCTCCCGTACCCAGGTCATTGCGGCGATCTGGTCACGGAGGCCGAGGTTCGCCGGAGCGTCGGGGAAGACCCCGAAACCCTCGACGCCGAGCCGGTAGTTGACCGAGACGAGCACCACCCCGTCCCTGGCGAAGGCGGTGCCGTCGTAGACGGGAACAGCGGAGGAGCCGTGGATCAGCGAACCACCATGGATCCAGACCATGACCGGCCGTCCGTCCCCCGGCCCTCCGCCCCGCGGGTCCGGCGGTGCCGAACCGCCCCACGGCGCCCAGACGTTCAGGTTCAGGCAGTCGTCACCCGCGATGCCCGGGTCGGGGAGGAGCGCGTCGAGCGGCGGGGCGTACGGACGCTTCGGCGCCGTCGGACCGAAGGCCGTGGCCTCCCGTACGGCCTCCCAGGGCGCGGCCGGCTCCGGCGCCCGGAACCGCAGCGGGCCCACCGGCGCCCGCGCGTAGGGCACGCCGAGGAAGGCGGCCACGCCGTCCTCCAGGACACCCCGCAGCGCCCCGCACCGGGTACGGACCTCAGGCCCCCGCTCCGCCACCGACCCGCACCTCCCGCTCACCGTCGGAGTGCCGGACCAGCGCCCGCTTCAGGACCTTGCCCGTCGGGCCGAGCGGCAGTTCGTCGACGAAGCGCACGATCCGCGGGTACTTGTGCCGGCCGAGACGCTCCCGCGACCAGTCCACGAGCTCCTCCTCGGAGAGCGGCGCGGCGCCCTCCCGGCGCACCACCACCGCGCACACCTCCTCGCCCTTCGCCTCGTCCGGGACGCCGATCACGGCGACCTCCGAGAGCGAGGGATGGCGCACGAGCACCTCCTCGACCTCGCGCGGGTAGATGTTGAACCCGCCCCGGATGACCAGGTCCTTCTTCCGGTCGACGATCCGCAGGAAGCCGTCCTCGTCCCGTACGCCCAGGTCACCCGTCCGGAACCAGCCGTCCACGACCGCCGCGGCCGTCGCCTCCGGGTCGTCGAGGTATCCGGCGAAGACGTTGTGCCCGCGCACCACGACCTCCCCGGTCGCGCCGTCCGCGAGCAGCACGACCTCACGGTCGACGGCCGCGTCCGCGATGCCCACCTCGACGCCCCAGACCGGGTGCCCGACCGTCCCGGGCCTCCGGCCGAGGTGCGGCTGGTTGAACGTCGCGACCGGCGAGGTCTCCGTCAGGCCGTAGCCCTCGAGGACCTGGGTGTCGAACGTCGCCTCGAAGCGCTCCAGGACGGCGACCGGAAGGGCCGCCCCGCCCGACACGGCGGCACGCAGGGCCGCCGGACGCACCTCGGACCCGGCCGCCGCCTCCACGAGCGCGTGGTACATCGTCGGTACGCCCATGAAGACCGTGACGCCCTCGTCCGCGAGCACCCGCAGGGCCGCCGGGCCGCTGAACCGGGGCATCAGGACGAGCGTCGCGCCCTGCCGGAGCGTCCCGTTCATCGCGCAGGTCTGGCCGTAGCTGTGGAAGAGCGGCAGACAGCCGAGGACCACGTCACCGGCCCCGAGCCCGAGCAGGTCCTGCGAGGTCACGGACGCGTTCATGACGATGTTGAGGTGGGTGAGCAGCGCGCCCTTGGGGCGGCCCGTCGTCCCGCTCGTGTAAAGGATCACGGCGATGTCCGACGGCTCGGCCGGCTCGGGCGCGGCCAGCGGCTCCGCCGCGCCGGGCGCCCCCGGGAACGCGCGCACCCCGGCCGCCCGCGCCGCCTCGTCGGCGACCGCCCACAGCGGCCCCCCGCTCACGATCCCGACCGCGCCGCTGTGCTCCAGGACGTACCGCACCTCGTCGGCGACGAGCAGCGCGTGCACCGGAACGACCGTCGCCCCCGCGGCGAGCGCGCCGTAGTACACCCGGAGGAACTCGGTCGTGTTCGGCAGCAGGACGGCCAGCCGGTCGCCCGGCTTCACCCCGGCCTCGCGGAGCCCGGCGGCGCAGCGCAGGGCGTCCGTCCACAGCTCCCCGTAGGTGAGGCGGGTCGCGCCCTCGACGACCGCGATCCGGTCGGGGAAATGGCGTGCGGACTCGCCAAGCACGCCGGCGACGCTCAGTGACATGACACGCTCCAGAGACGCGGAGTCAACAGCTCTGTTGACGATCGGTGACACCGCACAGAATCCGTCGGGGCACCGCCCGGACGCCATGTGCAATCGCCCATCATGCGGCGCGCCCGACTGGGCAGCGGCCCCGCCGCCCGACGCCGGCCGTGGCATTCGCCAAATCCCGGCGCTACGGTGCCAGCCATGACGCACAGCTCGGCCGCACCCCGCGACCCCACGGGCGCGCGCCCCGGCGCACACCGCACCACCACGAGCGCCAGCGGCGGCTCCGGCGGCTCCGGCGGAGCCCACACCCCCCTCATCGGCTCCGGCGCGCTCCGGCGTTCCCTCGCCACGGCGATGCTCGCCGACGTCGACCGGCTCACCGACCGCGCCGTCGACGACATCCGCGCCCACTCCGGTACGTACGCCTCCGACGCCCCCGTCACCCGCGAGGACCTCTGGGAGATCTGCCGCGACAACCTGCTGCGCGCCCTGGAGGACTTCGGCGGCCTCACCGCGACCGGCGGCGACTTCGAGTGGGCGGCCCGCGAGACCGGCCGCCGCCGCGCCGAACAGGGCGTGCCGCTCGACACCGTGCTCCAGGCCTACCGGCGCGGCGGCCGCGTGCTCTGGCAGGTCATGGCCGAACACCTCAGGGCCAGGGCCGGTCGGGACGCCGACAGCCGGGACGTCGAACTCGACATGGCGAGCGGTGTCTGGGAGACCATCGACCGCTACTCGGTCGCGATGGCCGACGCGTACCGGATCGCCCAGCTGGAACTCCAGAGCCGCCAGGACACCCGGCGCGTCGCCCTCTTCGAGGCGCTGCTCGACGGCCGCGCCGACGACCCCGCCGTCGCCTCCGCCGCCGCGGCCGCGCTCGGAGTCCCCGCGGTCGACCGGTACGTCGTCGTGGTCGCCGCCCAGGACCCGGCCGCGCCGCCGCACCCCTCGCCCGTCCTGGAGGCCCAGGGCATGTGGTCCTTCTGGCGGCCCCGCTCCGGCCGGTACGCCGGCATCGTCCGGCTGCCCCGGCGCGACGCGCCCGCCGGCAGGCCCGCGGCGGCGGGCCGGGGAACCGACCCCGCCACGCGCGCGCTCCTCGCCGCCCTGCGCGAACGGACCGGGGCCACCGCGGGGGTCTCCCCGGAGTTCGAGCGCCTCTCCCAGGCGGGCCGCGCCCTGCGGCTCGCCGAGCAGACCCTCCGTACCCTCCGGGCGGGCAGCGGCGAGATCGCCGTCTTCGACGACCGGCTCGCCCAGGTGCTGCTCAGCGGGCGCGCCGACATCGCCGAGCGGATCGTCACCGTCCACCTCGGTCCCGTGCTCGCCACCGGCGGTGAGAGGACCGCGCTCCTCTCCACGCTCCGGGCCTGGCTCGACCACGGCTGCTCGGCCTCCCGGGCCGCGGACCAGCTCTACTGCCACCGCAACACCGTCCTCAACCGCATCGGCCGCGTCGCCGAGCTCACCGGCCGCTCCAGCGAGTCCGGCGAGGCCCGTCTCGGCTGGGCCCTGGCCCTGCGCGCCCTCCCGTACGCCGGCCTCGCGACCACCCCCGAACCGGCCGCGGGGGAGCGCGAGCCCGACGGCCCGTAGCCCGCCCGAACCGGCCGCCCGAGAGCGCGACGCCGCCGGAACGTAGGCTGGCCGGATGCAGGAGCAGTACCGCACGGTGGCCCACGAGGGTATGCACGAGACCGAGATCAACCGCTCGCGCTTCCTCTGCGCGCTCGCGCCCGTCGCCGACGAGCGGGAGGCGCAGGAGTTCGTCGCACGCATCCGCAAGGAGCACCCGACCGCCAGCCACAACTGCTTCGCGTACGTGCTCGGCGCCGACGCCTCCGTCCAGAAGGCGAGCGACGACGGCGAGCCCGGCGGCACGGCGGGCGTCCCCATGCTCCAGATGCTCCTGCGCCGCGAGATGCGGTACGTCGCCGCCGTCGTCACCCGCTACTACGGCGGCGTGAAGCTCGGCGCGGGCGGTCTGATCCGCGCGTACGGCGGCGTGGTCGGGGAGGCGCTCGACGCGGTCGGCACGGTGACCCGGCAGCGATTCCGGCTCGCCACCGTCACCGTCGACCACCAGCGGGCGGGCAAGCTGGAGAACGACCTGCGGGCGACCGGGCGGGCCGTCCGCGACGTACGGTACGCCGACGCCGTCACCATCGAGATCGGCCTCCCGGACAGTGACGTCCCCGCCTTCCGCGCCTGGCTCGCCGACGCCACCGCGGGCACGGCCTCGTTCGAACCGGGCGGCGAGGCGTACGGCACCGTGTGAGACGTGAGACGTCAGGCGCGAGGACCCCCGAGCGGCCCCGACCACACCCCCCGGCGGGATAGCGTGGAGGCCGCACACGACGGGAACCAGCGGCGAGGAGCGGCGCACATGCGGGGTGGGACGGCATCGTGAGGCTCCTGCACACCTCGGACTGGCACCTCGGCCGGTCCTTCCACCGCGTCGGCCTCCTCGGCGCCCAGGCCGCCTTCCTCGACCACCTCGTCGCGACCGTCCACGAGCACCGCGTCGACGCCGTCCTCGTCGCCGGTGACGTCTACGACCGTGCCGTGCCCCCGCTGCCCGCCGTCGAGCTGTTCGACACCGCGCTGCACCGCCTCGCCGAGGCCGGCGTGCCCACCGTCATGATCTCCGGCAACCACGACTCGGCCCGCCGCCTCGGCGTCGGCGCCGGACTCATCCAGCGGGCCGGCATCCACCTCCGTACCGACCCCGCCGGCATCGGCACCCCCGTCGTCCTCACCGACGACCACGGCGAGATCGCCCTCTACGGCCTGCCCTACCTCGAACCCGCCCTCGTCAGGGACCAGCTCGGCGCCGAGAAGGCCGGCCACGAGGCCGTGCTCCGCGTCGCCATGGACCGGGTCCGCGCCGACCTCGCCGGCCGGCCCGCCGGAACCCGCTCCGTCGTCCTCGCCCACGCCTTCGTCGCCGGCGGCGCGCCCAGCGACAGCGAGCGGGACATCACCGTCGGCGGCGTCGCCGCCGTCCCCACCGGGGTCTTCGACGGTGTCGACTACGTCGCCCTCGGCCACCTCCACGGCAGCCAGACCCTCACCCCGCGCGTGCGCTACTCCGGCTCCCCCCTCGCGTACTCCTTCTCCGAGGCCGACCACCGCAAGACGATGTGGCTGATCGACCTGGGCCCCGGCGGCCCCGACAGCTCCGACGGCCCAGGCGGCGCCGTCCTCGCCGCCGAACGCCTCGACTGCCCCGTCCCCCGCCCCCTCGCCCGGATCAGGGGCCGGCTCGACGACCTCCTCGACGACCCCGCGCTCACGCCCCACGAACAGTCCTGGGTCGAGGCCACGCTCACCGACCCGGTGCGCCCCGCCGAACCGATGGCCCGGCTCACCGGGCGCTTCCCGCACACCCTGAACCTGGTCTTCGACCCCGACCGGACCGGCGACGACCCCGCCGCCTCCTACGCCCAGCGGCTCCGGGACCGCACCGACCAGCAGATCGCGGAGGACTTCGTGGCCCACGTGCGCGGCGGCGCGGCCCTCGACGGGGCCGAGCGGACGGTCCTGTACGGGGCCTTCGACGACGTGCGGGTCGACACGGCCGAGCGCGAGGTGGGCCGGTGAGGCTGCACCGCCTGGAGATCACCGCGTTCGGCCCCTTCGGCGGCACGCAGACCGTCGACTTCGACGCCCTGTCCTCCGCCGGCCTCTTCCTCCTCCACGGGCCGACCGGCGCCGGGAAGACCTCCGTCCTCGACGCCGTCTGCTTCGCCCTGTACGGGAGCGTGCCCGGCGTCCGCCAGAACCCCGGCACCTCCCTGCGCAGCGACCACGCCGCCGTCGGCACGTCCACCGAGGTCGTCCTCGAACTGACCGTGGGGGAGCGGCGCCTGGAGATCACCCGGCGCCCCGCCCAGCAGCGCCCCAAGAAGCGCGGCGAGGGCTTCACCACCGAGAAGGCCCAGACCTGGCTGCGCGAGTACGACCCCGCCACCGGCACCTGGGCCGGTCTCAGCCGCTCCCACCAGGAGATAGGGGAGGAGGTCACCCAGCTCGTCGGCATGAGCCGCGAGCAGTTCTGCCAGGTCGTCCTCCTCCCGCAGGGCGACTTCGCCCGCTTCCTGCGCGCCGACGCCGAGGCCCGCGGCAGGCTCCTCGGCCGCCTCTTCGACACCCGCCGCTTCGCCGCCGTCGAGGAGCGCCTCGCCGACCTCCGGCGCGCCGCGCAGCAGCAGGTCGAGGAGGGGGACGAGCGGCTCCTCGCCCTCGCCCACCGCATGGGCCAGGCCGCCGGCGGCCTCGCCGTCGCCCGTACCTCCGTCGACGGCCGCCCCGGCGACCCCGGGCTCGCCGACGCGGTCCTCACCTGGGCCGCCGTCGCCCGCACCGAGGCGCGGGAAGCCCTCGACATCGCGGGTGTACGGCTGGCCGCCGCCGAGGCCGGGCAGGGCGCCGCGCGCGCCGCCCTCGACGCCGAGAACGACCTCGCCGCCCGCCAGGCCCGGCACGCTGACGCGCTCCTCCGGCAGGAGCGGCTCACCGCCCGCGCCCCCGAGCGCGACCGGCTCCAGGCCGCCCTCGACCGCAGCCTCAAGGCGGACCGGGTGGCGCCCGCCCTCGGACTGCGCCAGGACGCCGAGCGCGAGCACGCCACCGCGCACATCGCCCGCGAACGCTCCCGCGCCCAGCTGCCCCCCGACCTCGCCGACGCCGGGGCCGACCACCTCTCCGCGCTCGAACACCGGCTCCGCGAGGAGCTCGGCGGCCTGGAGGCCGCCCGCCGCGCCGAGCGCCGCGCGGCCACGATCGCCGAGGAGCACACCGCCCTCGCCCGCGAGGCACGCGCCGACGACGACGTCCTGCGGGACGCGGCCGACTGGCTCGCCGACTGGGAACCGCGACGCGCCGCGCTCACCGAACGCGTCGAGGCGGCACGGGACGCCGCCGCCCGTGCCGAACACCTCGCGGGCCGCCTGGAACCCGCCCGCCGCAGGCTCGCCGCGGCCCGCCGCCGCGACGCCCTCGCCGAGGACACCCGGACCGCCGAGAGCCGCCTCGCGGACGCCCGCGAGCGCCGGAACACCGCCCACGAGAGCTGGCTCGACGTCAAGTCCCGCCGCCTGGAGGGCATCGCGGCCGAACTCGCCGTCACCCTCGCCGACGGCGACCCCTGCCAGGTCTGCGGCTCCACCGCCCACCCGGCCCCCGCCCGCACCACCGCCGACCACGTCGACCGGGCCACCGAGGACGCCGCCTACGCGTCCTACACCCGCGCCGAGGAGACCCGTACGGCCGCCGAACGCGAACTGGCCGTCACCCGCGAGTCCTGGTCCACGGCCCGCACGGAGGCCCTCGCGGGCGCCGCACCTTCCGACGCGGACGACCCCTCCGTCCGTGAACTCGCCCACGAGGTGGAGGAGTTGACGCTCCTGCACGCCGAGGCCCATGCGCTCGCCGGGCAGAGCCACAGCGCACGGGAGACGCTCGCGCGGGCCGAGCGGGAGTACGAGGAGCGGGTCGGCGCGCAGCGGGAGGCCGAGCGGCGGGTCGCCGCCAGGACCTCGCGGCGCGAGGCCCTGGAACGCGAACAGACCGCGCTCGACGAGGAACTCGCCCTGGGGCGTGGAGCGTTCGGCACGGTGGCCGAGCACGCCACCCGCCTGGAGCGGCGGATCGCCCTCCTGGTCGACGCCACCGGAGCCGTACGCTCCGCCGAACTCGCCGCCCAGCGACTCAAGGAGGCCGACGACCGGCTCGCCGACGCCGCCTACCGCGCGGGCTTCGCCACCCCGGCCGAGGCCGCCGCCGCGCTCCTGCGCGAGGGCGAGCGCCGGGACCACCAGCACCGCGTGGACGCCTGGCAGGCCGAGGCGGCCGCCGTCGCGGACCGGCTCGCCGAGCCCGGCACCGCGGCCGCCGCGGCCCTCCCGCCCGCCGACCCCGCGGCCGCCGGGGCCGCCCACACGGCGGCCGAACGCGCGCTCCGCGAGGCCGCGTCCGCCCTGGCCGCCGCCCGCGAGCGGGTGGCGGACCTCGCCGGCCTGTCCCGCAAGGCCGCGACCGAGGTGCGCCGCCTGGGGCCGCTCCGCGAGGAGTACGACCGCGTCGCCCGTCTCGCGGCCCTCACCGCCGGCACCTCGGCCGAGAACGAACGCCGGATGCGCCTGGAGTCGTACGTCCTCGCGGCCCGTCTCGAACAGGTCGCCGCCGCCGCGACCGCCCGCCTCCAGCGGATGTCCTCCGGCCGCTACACCCTCGTCCACTCCGACGCCCGCTCCGGCGGCAAGCGGGCCGGGCTCGGGCTGCACGTCGTCGACTCCTGGACCGGCAACGAACGCGACACGGCCACGCTCTCCGGCGGCGAGACCTTCTTCGCCTCGCTCGCCCTGGCCCTCGGCCTCGCCGACGTCGTCACGGACGAGGCGGGCGGCGTACGGCTCGACACCCTCTTCATCGACGAGGGCTTCGGCAGCCTCGACGAGCAGACCCTCGACGAGGTCCTCGACGTCCTCGACTCCCTGCGCGAGCGGGACCGCAGCGTCGGCATCGTCAGCCACGTCGGCGATCTGCGCCGTCGGATCCCGGCCCAGCTGGAGGTCGTCAAGGCACGGCAGGGCTCCGCCGTGCGGCTGCGCACCGGAGGGGACGCGCTCAGCGGCTGAGCGAACGCCGGGGCAGCGGCGAGGAGTAGACGATGCTGGTGGTCACCGCGCCGAGCGTGGAGACCTTCCCGGTGGTCTCCTCCAGGTGCTTCATGGAACGGGCGGCGACCTTGAGGACGAAGCAGTCGTCGCCGGTGACGTGGTGGGCCTCCAGGACCTCCGGCGTGCTGCCGAGCAGATCGTGGAACGGCTTGTAGTTGCCGTGCGGGTAGCGCAGCCGTACGAAGGCGAGGATGGGAAGGCCGAGCCGGTCCTGGTCGACGATCGCCGTGTACCCGGTGATCACCCCCGCCTCCTCCAGGCGCCGTACCCGCTCGGTCACCGCGGACGGCGACATCGACACCGTACGGGCGAGCTCGGCGAAGCTTGCGCGGCCCTCGGTCTGGAGGGCTTCGAGGATGCGCCAGTCGGTGGCGTCGGGGGTGTAGTCGGTGGTCATGGACGAGGAATAGCAGGGGATTCCCCGGTCGATCAAGTGATCGGCCGGGGAATCCCGTCGGTGACGGGCTACAGGCGCGAGAGTTCCTCGACCAGGTCGTCGAGGCCGAGCGGCCCTTGCGAGAGGGCCGCCATGTGCCAGGCCTTCGCGTCGAACGCGTCACCGCGCGCCGCCCGCGCGTTGGCACGGCCGAGCAGCCAGGCGCGCTCGCCCAGCTTGTAGCCGATGGCCTGTCCCGGCATCGACAGGTAGCGGGTCATCTCGCTCTCCACGAACGACGGCGGACGGCTGCTGTGCCGCTGGAAGAACTCCTGGGCGAGCTCCGGGGTCCACCGCTCGCCCGGGCGGAACGGCGAGTCCGCCGGGATCTCCAGGCCCAGGTGCATGCCGATGTCCACGATGACCCGGCACGCGCGCATCATCTGGCCGTCCAGGTAGCCGAGCCGCCGCTCCGCGTCGGGCAGGAAACCGAGCTCGTCCATCAGGCGCTCCGCGTACAGCGCCCAGCCCTCCATGTTGGCGCTGACCTTGCCGATGGTCGCCTGGTAGCGGGAGAGCCGGTCGGCGACGTGCACCCACTGCGCGATCTGGAGGTGATGGCCGGGCACGCCCTCGTGGTACCAGGTCGACACCAGGTCGTACACCGGGAAGCGGGCCGTGCCGTCCACCGGCAGCCAGGTGCGGCCGGGCCGCGAGAAGTCCTCGGACGGGCCGGTGTAGTACGGCGCGGCGGCGCCGCCCGGCGGGGCGATGCGGGACTCCACGCGGCGGACCGGGTCGGCCAGTTCGAAGTGGGTGCCGTCGAGGGCCTCGATGGCCTCGTCCATGAGCTGCTGCAGCCAGCCCCTGACCTCCTCCACCCCCTCGATGTGCGTGCCGTGCTCGTCGAGGTGGGCGAGTGCCTCCCAGGGGTCGGCGCCCGGCAGGATCCGTTCGGCCTCGGTCCGCATCTCGCCGAGCAGCCGGTGGTACTCGGTCCAGCCGTACGCGTACGCCTGGTCGAGGTCCAGGTCGGTGCCGTTGAAGTAGCGGGTCCAGCGCTGGTACCGCTCGCGGCCCACCGTGTCGGGGGCGTCCGCCACGGCGGGGGCGTACACGTCCCGCATCCAGTCCCGCAGTGCCGTGACGGATGCGGTGGCGCCCCGCCCGGCCCGCGCGAGTTCGGCGCGCAGCTCCTCGGGCAGGGTGTCGGGCCGCGCGGCGGCGAACTCCTCGAACCAGCCCGGCCTTCCGCTCTCCGTGCCGGACCACTCGGTGAGCTGGTCGACGAAGGTGGCGGTGGGCCGCGGCCCGCCGAACAGCTTGCGTTCGAGACCGAGCGCGAGTGAGGAACGGTAGCCCTCGAGGGCCGCCGGGACCGCGCGCAGCCGGGACGCGACCGCCGCCCAGTCCTCCTCGGTCTCCGTCGCCATCACGGTGAAGGCGATCCGGACGCTGTGCGCCGGCGAGCGCATGTTGCTGACCGCGCACAGGCCCTCCTCGGCCTCGTGCATGGCGAGTTCCGCCGTCAGACGCTCCCGCAGCAGCCGGGCGCACCGCCGCTCGGCCTCGCTGTCCGCGCCCGGCGCGCGCTCGGCCTCGTCGAGCCGGGCGAGCGTCCGGCGGGCGAGGTCGGCCACCGCCCGCTGGCCGGCGGGCGAGAAGTCGGGCAGCAGTCCGGCGCTCTCCTTGACTCCCAGGTACGTACCGGTGATCGGGTCGAGGGCGATGAGTGCGTCGACGTGGTCGTCGGCGACCTGGCGGGGCAGCGTGCTGCTGGAAGTCTCTGGCATGGGGGCCATCCTGGCCTCTTCCGCAAGCCCCCGTCACCCGTGTCCGGCCTCAGTCGGCTGACAAGGAAGGGCCCGCCGAGGGCGGCAGGAGCGGGCCGCACTCCCACTCCTGGAAGATCAACCGGGTCTCGACGCGGGCCACCTCGCGGCGCGAGGTGAACTCGTCGAGGACGAGTCGTTGCAGGTCGGAGGGGTCCGCGACGGCCACGTGCACCAGGTAGTCGTCGGGCCCCGTCAGATGGAACAGGGCACGGGACTCCGGGAGGGCCCGGATCCGGTCGACGAACGGACCGATCAGTTCCCGCCGGTGCGGGCGGACCTGCACGAGAAGGAGCGCTTCGAGCCCACGGCCGAGTTTGGCCGGATCTAGTCGTAGCTGATGACCGAGGATCACGCCCGTGCGACGGAGCCGCGCCACCCGGTCCAGGCAGGTGGAGGGCGCCACCCCGACCTCGGCGGCGAGTTCACGGTAGGTGGTCCGGGCGTCGTTCTGCAGAAGGCGAAGAATGTGCAGATCGACCGCGTCCAGTACGACAGAATCGGCCATCGGTCGAACGTAGCACGGCGTTTTCCCGCTACTTCCCGGTATCCGTTCACAGTGCCGCCATGGACGCCATGGACTACGGCCTCTCGGCCACCCCGAGGGCCCTCGCCACCGAAGCCGTGCACGCCGGCCGCGAAGACCTCGCCTCGCTCGGTCTGCACGCCCCGCCGATCGACCTGTCCACCACCTACCCCTCGTACGACGCGCGGGCCGAGGCCGCGCGGATCGACGAGTTCGCCACCACCGGCGCCCGGCTCGACGGGCCGCCCGTCTACGCCCGGCTCGACAACCCCACCGTGGCCCGCTTCGAGGAGGCCCTCGCCCGCCTCGAGGGGACCGAGTCGGCCGTCGCCTTCGCCAGCGGCATGGCGGCCCTCACCGCCGTGCTCCTCGCCCGGGCGAGCCAGGGCCTGCGGCACGTCGTGGCGGTCCGCCCGCTGTACGGCTGCAGCGACCACCTCCTCGACGCGGGACTGCTCGGCACCGAGGTGACCTGGACCGATCCCGCGGGCATAGCGGAGGCGATCCGGCCCGACACCGGCTTGGTCATGGTGGAGTCACCCGCCAACCCGACCCTCGCCGAGGCGGACATCCGCGCCCTCGCGCACTCCTGCGGCTCCGTGCCGCTCCTGGTCGACAACACCTTCGCCACGCCGGTGCTCCAGCGGCCCGTCGAGCAGGGCGCGCGCCTCGTGCTGCACAGCGCCACCAAGTACCTGGGCGGCCACGGCGACGTCATGGGCGGAGTCGTCGCCTGCGACGAGGAGTTCGCCCGTACCCTCCGCCAGGTGCGCTTCGCCACCGGCGGTGTGCTGCACCCGCTCGCCGGCTATCTGCTGCTGCGCGGTCTCGCCACCCTGCCGGTACGGGTACGGGCGGCGTCCGCGACGGCCGCGGAGCTCGTACGGCGGCTGGCCACCGACCCCCGGATCGCGCGGGTCCACTACCCCCGGATCGGCGGCGCGATGATCGCCTTCGAGGTGTACGGCGACCCGCACGACGTCATCGCGAGCGTACGGCTCATCACCCCCGCCGTAAGCCTCGGCAGCGTCGACACCCTCATCCAGCACCCGGCCTCCATCAGCCACCGGATCGTGGCCGAGGGCGACCGGCGCTCGGCGGGAGTGAGCGACCGGCTGCTGAGGATGTCGGTCGGTCTCGAGGACGTCGAGGACCTGTGGCGGGACCTGACCGAGGCGCTCAGCGCTCCGCGCGCCGAGGCCCCTCCGACCGCTGCTCCTGCTGCTGTTCCTGCGTCTGCGGGCGGCCGGCCGGTCGCGGTGCCGAGGCCAGCCGGGCTGTGATCACCAGGGTGCCCTCCTCGATCTGGTAGTCGAGGGGAAGGTTCAGCGCCCGCATCGCGGCCACCATCCCCGTGTTGGACGACTGGGTCACCGCGTACACGCTCGCGCAGCCGGCCTCCTCGGCCATCGCCACGAGCCGGCCGAGGAGCTCGGAGCCGATGCCGCGCCGCTGCCAGTCGTCCTCCACCATCAGCGCGACCTCCGTCTCGTCGCCGTCCCAGAGCAGATGCCCGAGGGCGACGAGCCGGCCGGAGGTCGTCTGCACGGCGAGGGTGCGCCCGAAGCGGGGGCTGAGCAGATGGTCGAGGTAGCGGTCGGCGTCACCGACCGGGCCGTGGTAGCGCAGGCTGAGGGTGCGGGCCGAGCAGCGGTCGTGCATGGCCCGCGCGGCGGACAGGTCGCGCTGGTCGGCGCGGCGGACGGTGATCTCGTTGCCCTCGGGCAGGGTCAGCACGTCCTGGCTGCGCGGGACGCGCGGGCCGAGCCGGGCGTCGAGTTCGACCAGGGCGCGGGCCCGGGCGAACTCGGTCGGGGTGAAGGGGAGATAGGGCCGCTCCACGATGAGCGTGCCGCCGTGGGGGTCGCGCAGCCGCATCACCGTCTCCTCCAGGACGCCTTCGACCGGGGCGTGTTCGCCGGTGGGGCGGCCGGTGAGCGAGACGGCGGGCACGGAGTGGAGGGTGCAGCGGCCGAGGAGCTGGCGCAGCGCGAGCGGCAGTTCGGCCGCGTCGAGCGCGGTGCGGGTGGCGAGGCCGAGGACCCGGGTGGGGGTGTCCACCAGGTCATGGGCGTCGGCCCGCTCGGTCCAGGTGTCACGGCCGCCCGCCGCGGCGGTCTCGCGGCTGAGGGCGTGGGCGGAGAGGTCGGCGGGGGCACGCAGCAGGAACTCGTCGACCGTGCCGTCGGCGAGCGGATGCGTCTGGAGGGTGAGGATGTCCACGCCAAGCCGGGCGAGGACCGTGCACAGGGCGGCGAGGCTGCCCGGGGTGTCCGCGACGGTGGTACGCATCCGCCACAGCGCGGTCTCGACGGGCACCCCCTCCGCGTGCTCCTCCGCCCGGTGCGCCCCCGTCTCCGCCGTCCTCGCCGTGTGGGCCGTCGCGGCCGGGCGGGTCGCGGGGGAGTGCCCGCCGGCGGGACCGGCGGGCGGGGCATGGCTCGCATGGCTGTGCCTCCGTGCCCACCAGGTGTGGAAGCCGGCGGTGGCGACCAGCGCGATCGCCGAGAACACCAGCAGGTAGTGGCCGTCGGGGCCCTTGGCGATGGTCTTGGCGATCGTGTCGGCGACCACCACGGCGGTGAACAGGGCGGCGAGTTCGATCAGGTCGTGCCGCCAGTGGTGGGGGCGGCGGGCGCTCTTCGAAGACGTCACATCGGTCATGACCTCACTGTGACCCAGTGGTGTTGCGTGATCACGAACGCTTTGTGACTGACGGGTTAAGCGCCCATCTGGCGGCTTAAAGTCTGATTCAGGCCGTTTCTGTCAGGCTCTGATCGACCCCTTGACGGAGTGCGTTCAACAGCCGCTTGGCCTGCGCCACCAGCTGCGAGGAACCCCGCCCCGAGGCCACCGCGTCGAGCCCGGCCACCTCACCGCGGCCCCCGCACCGCTCCGCACAGTCCGCCGCGACCGCGAGGACCTCACCGAGCCCCCGCACCGGCTTCCCCGCGCCGAGCAGGCCCGGCAGCATCGCCGCGAGGACCGCCCACACCGTCCCGTACGCCCCGGTGGCCGCCGCCGTCCGGACCGCGTCCGCCAGCCGGTTCGGCTTGACCGAGCCCTCCGCGACCAGCCACACCAGCTCCCCGCCGAGCTGCCGGGCGTCCAACTCGCCCCGCGAGGCCAGGACGAGCACCGCGTCCACCGCGCGCAGCCGGTCGTCCGCGTCGATACAGCCGAGACCGAACGCCAGGGCCAGATGGACCGCCCGGCCGACCGGGCCCTCGGCCTCGGCCAGCGCCGTCAGGGGTTCGGTCAACCCGCGCGAGTCCCCGTCGACGCAGCCCGCGAGGGTCGGCAGGAGACAGGCAGCGAGCACCTCACGGTCCGCCGGCAGCACCAGGGGCCACTGCGCCCGGCTGTTGTCCCAGTGGTAGCAGCGGCGCGGGGTCGCCCCCAGGGCGCTGCCCAGCCACTGGAAGGCGGGCGGCATCTCCTCGCGCACCACGGGTCGCACACCGGTCTCGACCACGATCCGGTCGATCAGCCACCACTTCAGCGAGGACCGTCCCTCGCCCCGGGGGAGGAGCCGCACGGTCGCGCCCACGGCCGCCTCCTCCCGCAGCCAGACGGCGAGCCGCCGCCCGGCCGAGGTACCGAGCGCCGCCGCCTCCTCGGCCGCCCGCCCCGCCGACGGGTCGGTCCGAGGGACCCGGAGCAGCGCCTGGGCGAAGTCGGCCGGAGCGGGCTCGGCGCCCGCGTCCCGGTAGGCCCGCAGCCGCTCCACCAGGACCAGCGGGTCGACGGCGCCGGTGTGCCAGGTCGGCGTGGCGAGGAGGAACGGCAGCGCGTCCGTGCCGATCAGATCGGCGGCCTCCCACAGGCGGGCGTCGAGGATCCCGGACAGTGACTGCTGGAGACAGCAGGTCGGGCCGCGCCCGTTTCGCCGGCCGAGTTCGACCCGCGTCGGGTTCAGCAGACCGAGCAGTCCCGCGAGCACCACCTCCATCCCATGGGTGTGGTGCGTGAAGTAGTAGCCCTCCTGCCACTCGGTCCGGGGAAACGCCTCTCGCACTGCGTCCACCACGGCCGCCCGGTCCCGGTGTGCGAGCCGCACCAGTCCGTCGAGCGCCCGCTCGAGCGCCACGGGCTCCTCGGTGAGCCCCTTCACCACCAGCTCCTCCACCAGCGCCTCGACCGCCGTGGCCGGGGGCGCGACCAGCTGCCGCTCGGGCACCGGCGGCAGGATCTCCTCGTACGGCGCCCCGGACTCCTCCTCCAGGTCCGCCCCGAAGAGCGCGGAGGCGGCCGGCCGGTGTGCCGGGCTCAGCAGACCCGCCTGCTCCGCCAGCTCACGGCGTACGGAGGCGTCCACCGCGGCCGCGTGACAGCCCACCAGCTTCAGGGCCCGCTCCTGGATCGACGTGTCCTCGTGCCCGAAGGCCTCGGCCACGGCGGGCAGCAGCTCGTCCGCCGCGCCAGGCTCCCGCGCGAGCACCTTCCCGACCAGCGTCAACTGGGCCCGCACCAGCTTCTTCTCGGTGCGGAACAGCACCCCGCCCGTCATCTCGGCGAGCGCACCCGTCGACAGCGCCCCCTCGGTGGCGAGACCCGCGAGGATCTCCTGCGCGTACCCCGCGACCGGGGACGGAGCGTCCGCCGTCATCCCGATCCAGTCAGGGACCCGCTCCCGGCGCTCGGCCGCGCTCGGCCCGACCAGCCGCAACACCTCCAACGGGAACCGCAGGTCCCGGGCCCGCCCGCCGCGCAGCAGCCGGGAGACGCACAGGTCCACGACCCGGGCCCGGTCGAGCACGCCCTCCGTGACGAGCGTCGCGAGCGCCGTCGGCCAACGGGTCGGCGCCTCGGGACCGACCGACCAGGTCAGCGGGGCGGGCGTCTCGGCCATGGCCAGCGCGTGCGGCACGAGCACCCGTGTGTGCGAGTCCTCCCGGAGCCGCTCCAGAAGGCGCGGGTCGTTGACCTCCCACGCCCACGCGAGGGCATAGCCGTCGGTCGCGGGCACCGCGCACCCGGAGCGCTCCACGAGTCCGCGGATCAGCCCGTAGCTGTTCCCCGCCACGGCCGGCCGCGCCGCGAGCCGCTGCGCCACGTCCGCCGTCCACGCCGGGTCCCGGTCGGCGAGCACCGAGAGGACCAGAGTGCCGTCCTCGCCCTGCCGGCTCAGCAGGTCGCGCCCGCCGAGCCAGGTGGCCGCCGCGGCCGCGCCGGTCTGGCAGCCGGCGCCCGCCACGTACAGCGCGCGCCGGACGGCCCTCGCCTCGTTCCACCGCTTCCAGTCCCAGCCGCGCACCTCGGAGCGCAGGGACTTCAGCTGTCCGAGCGCGGCCTTCCGGGCGGCGGCGTCCAGCGGCTCCAGGAGCGCCGGCACCTCGTGGGCGCGACCGGAGCGCACCACCTCCATCAGCTTCTCGACCGCCGCGTCGCCGTGTCCCGTACCGTCCGTGCGCACCGGCCCCTCGGCCACGCCGTTCATGTCCCTCACGTCGTCCCCCATGTCGTCGTCCCCCACCCCGGTCACCACGGTGCTTTCCCTCCCGATCACCCCACTGTTCGCCGTCATCGCGCGGCCCCGACGCCTGCCGAGGCGCCCGTTCCGGCGTCCGTCGCGACGCCCGCCCCCGCGCCCGGCACGGCGTCGGCCGTCGCGCCCCGCCGGACCATCCGCACCGCCAGCGCGTGCTTGCACGGGCCCCGCCGCCCCCGGTAGTCGGCCCACCACTGGCAGGTGCAGCTCAGCACCCCGTCCGACTCCCGTACCCGATAGCGCCGTTCGCCCGAGGCCACCGTCGCCAGATCGCCCTCCAGGACTACCGCGCCGTCCGCGACCAGCCGGCGCGCGCTCACCAGACGCGGGTTGTGCCGCTCGGCCCGGTCCGCGTCGTACGGCAGCTCCCGGTGGAAGTAGGCCGCGTCCGCCACGTCGTACCCCACCCGGCCGGCCGTGCCGAGCCGGGTCAGCGCCGCGCGCACCCGGTCGACCGTCAGCCCGGCCTGCGCCGCCAGGTCGGCCAGGTCGATCCGCGGCTCCCAGGCGAGCAGGACCGCGACCAGCTCGGCGTCCTGCGCCGCCTCCTCCGTCGCGAGGGCCTCCAGGACTCCGCCCTCCCCGGAGAAACCCCGCGCGGAGTCGGGCGACAGCGTCAGCGTCAGCCGCATGCCGGGAAGGGTCACCTCCCAGGCGCTCGCCGTGGGCAGGGTGCCGTCCGGCACAGGCCCGTACACCCGGAGCCCCGTCGCGTGCCGCAGCACCCGCTCCAGGGCGACGAGCCGGTCGGGCCCCGGCAGGCACACGGCGCCCGCGCCCGGCCGGGTCGTCGGCCGCAGGGTCCGGCCGGACTGCGTGATCCACAGCGGACCGCGCCCACGGGCCTGGTTCCGCGGCAGGGACCGGAGGAAACGGACGGCCTCCGCCCCGCTCAGCTCGGCCCGCAGGTCGAACCGGGCCGAGGCGACCTGCGCCTCGGCGAAGCCCCGCAGCCAGCGGTCCGGCAGCGGAACCTTCTTCTCCACGACCGCCCCCGCGAGCGTGGTCACCGCCATCTCCTCCGGGCCCACCCGCAGATGCAGCGGATCGTCCCCCGTCATCCGCGACAGCGCCTCCCGCAGCGGATTGTTGACGTCCACGTTGGTCGTGCCGTGCCCCGTCTCCGTACCGCCGAGCCCCTCGTCGAGGACGTCCAGACGCGCGTACACCCCGCCGCAGCCGGAGAAGGACTCGAACCGCAGCCGGTCCCCGTTCCCCGTCACCACCGGATCCAGCGACCCGGGCCGTATCCGCTGGTGGTAGCGGGCCGCGGCCACGTCGGCGACCGCGAGCAGCCCACGGGCGGCGACCTGCGGCGAGGCAAGGAAGCCGGCGAAGAAGCGGGGATGGGCCTCGGCCCCCCGGGGCGTGAGACCCCCCGCCGTCTCCAGACCGAGCAGCCGGCCGGAGCCCGTGGACTCCAGCGCGGACGGGCGGACGTAGGCGAGTGCCTGTACGGATCGCGTCATGGATACGACGTTAGGACCCGGCACTGACAATCACCCGGACAGCAGCCGCCTCACCGCCTCTGACCAGGCGTTACTGGCCGACGCGACCCGGCCGCAGCACCTTGCTGAACAGTACGGACCCGCCCTCGGCCCGCAGACGCACCGTCAAGTCCCCGCTGTGGCCGTCGATGTCGACCTCACCGAAGTACTGCGGGCTCTCCATCGGCGACAGGTTGGCCCGCTCCGGCGCCCGGACGAACACCCGCTCAGGGCCGAAGGTCGCGTCGAGGGCGTTCGCCGGGAACCCGCCCGCCGCGAGCGGCCCGGACACGAACTCCCAGAACGGCGCGAAG
This sequence comes from Streptomyces sp. NPDC002773, assembly GCF_040295605.1. Taxonomy (NCBI): domain Bacteria; kingdom Bacillati; phylum Actinomycetota; class Actinomycetes; order Kitasatosporales; family Streptomycetaceae; genus Streptomyces; species Streptomyces sp. NPDC002773. Next base: position 41,318 of record NZ_JBEOVO010000019.1, on the reverse strand, counting down.
TCCTGGAACGCGGCCCGCTCCGGCGCGTAGTGCTGCGCCGAGGTGTAGTGCACGTCCGCCGTCAGCCACAGCGTGCCGGTGATCCGCCGGTGCTTCACGAACCGCAGCAGCTCCGCGATCTGGAGCTCGCGCCCCAGCGGCGCGCCCGGGTCGCCCTGCGCGATCGCCTCGAAGTTCGCCGCGCCGTCCGGTACGACCAGACCGAGCGGCATGTCGGCCGCGAGCACCTTCCACACCGCGGTGGAGGCGGCCAGCTCCCGCTTCAGCCAGGCCAGCTGCTCGGCGCCGAGGATGCCGGTGGTGTCGTCGGCCTGCCGGCCGGGGGAGTTGGCGTTCCGGTGGGAGCGCATGTCGAGGACGAACACGTCGAGTAGCGGCCCGTACCGCACGACGCGGTGCATCCGGCGTTCGCGGCCGTCCCCGCGCGCGTGGAGGGTGGAAACCGGTGTGTACTCGCCGAAGGCGCGCAGGGCACGCGCGGCGAGGACGTCCACGTCCTTCTCCGTGTAGCGCGCGTCGTCCAGGATCTGGCCCGGGTACCAGTTGTTGCGCACCTCGTGGTCGTCCCACTGCATCACCGACGGCACCTGCGCGTTGAACGCCCGGACGTTGCGGTCGAGCAGGTTGTAGCGGAAGTTGCCCCGGTACTCGTCGAGCGTCTCCGCGACCTTCGACTTCTCGGGCGTGGTGACGTTCCGCCAGATCCGCCCGTCGGGGAGCGTCACGCTGGGCTGGAGCGGCCCGTCGGCGTAGATCGAGTCGCCGCTGCACAGGAAGAAGTCCGGGTCGAGGCGGCGCATCTCCTCGTACGCGCGGAAGCCGCCGATGTCCGGGTTGATGCCCCAGCCCTGCCCGGCGATGTCGCCCGACCACAGGAAGCGGACGCCGTCCCGGCGCCGGTCGGGGGCCGTACGGAAGGTGCCGGTCAGGGGCTCGCCGGTCCGGCGCGGATCGTCGGGGTCGGCGAGGGTCACCCGGTAGTGGATCTGCTCGCCCGCCGGCAGACCGCGCAGGGCGGTGGTGCCGGTGAAGTCCGTGCCCGAGCCGATCAGGGGCCCCCGGTGCCGGCGTACCCGCCGGAACGACTCGCTCGCCGAGGTCTCCACGAGCATCCGCGCCGGCCGGTCCGACCGCACCCACACGAGACCGGAGGAGGTCGTGATGTCGCCGGTCTGGACCCCCCACTCGGCGCGGGGGCGTCCCGAAAGCGCGAACGCCGGCGCGGCCAGACCGGCGCCGCCGAGGGTGAGCGCCGCCGAGGCGGCCAGCGAACCGCGCAGCACGCTGCGGCGGGCGGGGGAGGGGGAAGTTCCGGGTACGGACTGGGACATGGAAGGGCCTCCGAGGCGGTGTCCGGGCGGGGGCGGTGCGTCGCCCCATGCCTAACGGCCGGGGACGGCGCCCACACGAACCCCGCGTGAACAGATCATCGGGCCCCACCCGCCCGGACCCGGCGAACGCCGCGATCGCCTCCCCCCCCTCACCCCCGGCCGACCGCCTCCGCCGCCATCCGTATCCCGGTCGTCACGGCCGACGGCGCCAGATGCGCGTACCCGATGACGAGCCGTACGTCCCCGTCGGTGGGCCGGGCGGTGCCGTACTCCTCCAGGGGCCGCAGCGCCACCCCGGCCTCCGCCGCCCGTGCCAGGAACCGTTCCGGCGGCCCGAAAACAGCCGGTACGCGCGCGATGACGTGCAGTCCGGCCGCGATGCCGCTCACCCGGGTGCCCGGCAGATACTCCGAGAGCGCGGCGAGCAGGGTGTCCCGCCGCTCCCGGTAGGCGCGTTGGCAGCGGCGCAGCTGACGGTCGTACCCGCCCCGCGCCACGAACTCCGCGAGCACCGCCTGGTCGAGTACGGGGTTGCCGAGGTCCATCGTCCGCTTGCGTTCGACGACCTCGCCGAGCAGCGCCTCGGGGACGAGCATCCAGCCGAGCCGCAGGCCGGGCGCGAGCGACTTGCTGACCGAGCCCGCGTAGACGACCCGCTCCGGATCGAGCCCCTGAAGCGCGCCGACGGGCGCCCGGTCGTACCGGAAGTCACCGTCGTAGTCGTCCTCCAGGACGTACCCGTCGACCGCCCGCGCCCAGCCGAGGAGCTCGGCACGGCGCTCGGCCGACCAGCTGATCCCGGACGGGAACTGGTGCGAGGGCGTCACGACCACGGCCCTGACACCCGAGGCGGCGAGCGGTTCCGTCCGCAGCCCCTCCTCGTCCAGGGGCAGCCACAGCGTGTCCAGACCGGTCGAGGCGAACAGCCGCCCGTGCTCAGGGCTGCCGGGATCCTCGATGCCGACCGCGTCCAACCCCCGCGCCCGCAGGACGAATCCGAGCAGGGACGACGCCTGCGCCACGCCCGAGCAGACCACGAGCCGTTCCGGATCGGCCACCACGCCCCGGCGCCTGGTCAGCATCCCGGCCAGCGTCTCCCGCAGTTCGGGCAGCCCGCGCGGGTCCGGATACCCGAGGGCGGGGTGGGGGAGCCGCGCCAGGACGGCGCGCTGGGCCGCCGCCCACCCGGCCCTCGGGAACAGCGACAGGTCAGGGGTCCCGGGACGGAAGTCCACCTGGACGCGGGACGTCCCGGGGGCCAGGTCGTGGCCACCGCGCACGGCCGCCCTGGCCGCCTCGCCCACCCAGGTGCCCGCGCCCCGGTCGCTGCGCAGATACCCCTCGGCGGTGAGCTGCTCGTACGCCTCGGTGACGAGGCCCCGGGAGACGCCCAGGTCGGCGGCGAGCTCGCGTGTCGACGGCAGCCGGGTGCCGGCCACGAGGCGCCCCGAGCGCACCGCCTCGCGCAGCGCCTCCTGAAGGGCCCGGCCGCGCCGCCGCGCCGGGGCCCCGACGGCCGGAAGGAGCAGCTCCCAGGCCGCCTGTCCGTGGTTGCTCATGCCGTGTGCCGTCCCTTCTCCCCCACCGTCCGGCCGATCGCGTTGTCGTGCTGACGACCTTCGACGAGGACGACTACGTCTATGGAGCGCTGCGTGCCGGCGCATCCGGATTCCTGGTCAAGGACATGGCCCTGGACGACATCCTTGCCGCAGTCCGTGTCGTGGCCGCCGGGGACGCCCTCATCGCACCGAGCGTCACCCGCAGACTGATCAAGGAGTTCGCCGACCGCCCTCCAGCGGCGCCGCCACGACGGACAGAGCTCGAGCGCATCACCCACCGGGAACGTGAGGTGCTCGACCTGGTCGGGCGCGGCCTTCACGTCTCCGTGGGCTCCTGGTCCTCGTGCTCTTGCTCCTGCGCCCAGGTGGTCGCCCATTCGTCGAGCGGACCGAGGGCGTGCCTGAGTGCTGTCCCCAGCCGGGTGAGCTCGTAGCCATCGGCCGAGGGGGCGACGATCCCGCTCGATGTGAGTTCACGGAGGCGCTGGTAGAGGACGCTGGACGACAGCCCTTCGCACCGTGCCAGCAGCGCGCGGGCGCCGAGCGGACCCTCACGCAGTTCCCAGAGAATCCGCAGCGCCCACCGACGGCCGAACAGGTCCATCGCGGCCATGAGGGGACGGCCGGTCGTCGATCCGCGAACCGGCGTTCCTGGGCGCGGTGTCGGCATGCCTCTCCTCGTCCTTGCGTTTCGTTTTTCGAAACATTAGCATCCACTCGGTGTTTCGGATTCCGAAACGAACTCGACAGGAGAGCCGATGCGGGGCCGCTACGAGTGGGGCCGGCTGACGTCTCTGGACGGAGATCCTCATGCATAAGCTTGTTGTCCTGTATCCCAAGCCCGCCGACCCTGACCACTTCCGCGACTACTACGTGACCAACCACCTGCCGCTGGTCAAGAATTGGCCCGGCCCGCTCGCGTGGCGCTACAGCTTCGACGTGGCGGCGATCGAGGGAGCGGCGACCGAGGGAGAAGCGCCGTATTTCGCGGTCTTCGAAGCCGAATTCGCCGACGCCGCAGCCATGGACGCGGCGCGGACGTCGCCGCACGGCGAGCGGCTGGCCGCCGATGTCGCCAACTACGCCACCGGCGGTGCGGTCATCATCCACTACCCGGTACTGGACGGCACCGGCTGAGGCAGGCCGGTGCGCCCCGGGACGGGTTCGGTCGGCGGCTCAAGGCCGATCAGGGTCTCGGCGATTCCCCGAGTGGTCCCCGATGGCGTGTCGGAAGTGGACCTTAACGGGGGCCCCGCGGGTTTCTAGCGTCGGAGTCATGAACGCGAACGTCCTGCGCGGGGTCCTCCTGGTGACCCTCGCCTACGCCCTCGTCGGCGCCTCCTTCACCGCCAACAGCCTCCTCGGCGCCTACCCGTACGCGGGCGGTCAGGCGCTGCGTTACGGAGCCGCCTGTCTGCTCCTCCTCCCACTGCTCGGCCGCGGCGGGCTCGCCCCGCTCTGCACCCTGACCCCTCGTCACTGGCTGCGGCTCGCCGCCCTCGCGGGGGTCGGCATGGTCGGCTTCAACCTGGCGATCCTCGCCGCCGAGCGGACGGCTGAGCCGGCCGTCCCCGGTGTCCTGGTCGGCTGCGCCCCCGTCGTCGTCGCCGTCCTGATCCCGCTGACCGAGGGCCGCAGGCCCGCCCCCGCCGTACTGTACGGGGCGCTGCTCGTCGCCGCCGGAGCCTTCACCGTGCAGGGCTGGGGGCGGACGGACCTCGCCGGGATCGGCTGGTCGGTGGCGGCGCTCGCGGGCGAGGTGGGGTTCACGATCCTCGCCGTCCCGGTGCTCCGGCTGCTCGGCCCGAAGCTGCTCACGGCCGCCGTCTGCGGGATCGGCGCGGCCGAGGCGGCGGTGGTGGGACTCGTGGTGGACGGGGCCGCCTTCGTCCGCGTGCCGACGGGGGTGGAGACGGGCGCCCTGATCTGGCAGGCGGTCCTGGCCACGGTCGTCGGCTTCGTCCTCTTCTACATGGGTGTCCAGCGCGTCGGCATGGAACGCGCCACCCTCTTCACCGGCGCGATCCCGGTCGCCGCCGCACTGAGCGCCGTGCTGGTCGCGGGCGCCTCCTTCGGCCTCCCGCAGGCGGCCGGCAGCCTGCTCGTGGGGGCCGGCGCCGCCGTGGGCACCGGCCTGTTCACCCGCCGGACGTCACCGGCTGCCGTCCAGGACGACGCGGGCGACGAGAGCCGGGTCGTCGCTCATGGGCACATGGCCGCAGCCGGGCAGCCGGACGAGCCGCGCGCCGGGCAGGGTCCGCTTGGCGCGCACGCCCTGGCGGGGAAGGAGCAGCCGGTCACGGGTGCCCCAGGCGACGGTGACGGGGACCTCGGGGACGTCGTCGCGGAAGCGCACGGCCCCGCCGGCCGCCAGGGTCTGCCGGAAGCCGGTGGCCTCGCGCAGCGCGAGCGTCTCGGCGTAGACCGCCTCGGGTGAACGGCGGCCGGGGCGCGCGTAGATGCTGCTGGTGAGCGCGGCGCGCCCGGAGGGCGTACGGGAGAGGCGCTCGATCAACGGCACCGGCATCGACCGGGCCGCGCCCCGCATCGCCCGGAGCGTCACGAAGGCGTAGCGCCGCTCGCCCTCCGACCAGAAACCGGCGGGGGACAGCGCGGTGACCGAGCGCACCCGCTTCTCCCGGCCGAGCTCCAGGGCGAGGAGTCCGCCGAGCGAGTTCCCCGCCACATGGGGGCGTTCGACGCCGAGGGCCGCGCAGAAGGCGTCGAGCACGCGGCCGACGGTGGCCAGGTCGTACGGGCAGCCTTCGGGGAGATCGTCGGAGGCGCCGAAGCCCGGCAGGTCGACGGCGATCACGTCCCGCTCGGCGGCGAGGATGTCCAGGACGGGTTCCCAGGCCTGCCAGTGGTGCCCGATGCCGTGCAGGAGCAGCAGAGGTTCACCCGTGCCCCGGCGTTCGTACGTGAGGGACGCCGTGCGCGGACCCGCCGGGGTCTCGACCGTGTACGTGATCCGTGCGGGCATGCGGACTCCCCGTCCCGAAAGCTTGTCAGACGTCCTGTCAGTGAGAATTACCGATCAGTAGCCCAGAGTTCAAGACCCTGTCCGAAACTGGACAGAGGGGGAAAGGTGGGCTGGGATGGGCGAGTGCCCACCGACATTCCGACCGAGATCCCGACCGACACCCTGACCGAACTCTTCGAGGAGCACCGCTCGATGCTCCTCGGCGTCGCCTACCGGATGCTCGGCCGCGCCGCCGACGCCGAGGACGTCGTCCAGGAGGCCTGGCTGCGCTGGACCGCCGAGGACCGGGACGACGTCCGCGAGCCCCGCGCCTTCCTCGTACGCATCACGACGCGGCTCGCCCTCGACCGGCTCCGGCAGGCCCAGGCGCGCCGTGAGGCCTACGTCGGCCCGTGGCTGCCCGAGCCCGTCGTCACCGACTTCGGCCCGGCCGTCCCCGACACCGCGGAGCGCGCCCTGCTCGCCGACTCCGTCTCGCTCGCCGTCCTGGTCGTCCTCGAGTCCCTCTCCCCGCTGGAGCGGGCCGTCTTCGTGCTGCGGGAGGCCTTCGGCTTCCCGTACGGGGAGATCGCCACCGCCCTCGACCGCTCCGAGGCGGCGGTACGCCAGCTCGCCGGGCGCGCGCGGCGCCACGTCGACGAGGGCAAGCCGCGCTACGACGTCGACCCGGCCGAGCGCCGCGACCTCACCGAACGTTTCCTCTCCGCGGCGTCGGGCGGCGATCTCGGTGGGCTCCTCGCCCTGCTCGCCCCGGACGTCCGTCTCGTCGGCGACAGCGGCGGCAAGGCCAGGACGCCGCGGCGGATCATCGAGGGCTCCGACAAGGTCGGCCGCTTCCTCGCCGCCACGTCCATCGGCGCGGCCGAGCTGTACGAGCTGCGCTTCGTCGAGATCAACGGCGCTCCCGCCGTCCTCGTCCTCGCCGACGGGCGGCCCGACAGCCTGGTCCAGATCGAGGTGCGCGACGGGCGCGTCCAGTGCGTCTACATCATCCGCAACCCCGACAAGCTCCAGGGCCTCGCCGCTCCCGACGCTCTCTGAGCCCGCCCGCACGAAAGGCCCCGCCTCCGTTCCCGGAGGCGGGGCCTTGTGCTGCGCGGGGCTCACGGGGGCACGAACGTCCTGTGAACGATCTAGGTCAGAGGGTCACATTCGGGGGCGATCGGCAGAGGATTGGTCTTGACCAAGGGGGTGGCTCGCCTTATGGTCGCAGAGTTAGTGCAGGAACCTTTAATAAACAAGGGCGCGGAAACGCCGCGGGACACGGCGAATTGCGGAGGATCAGGGTGGGGACCACGCAGCTGGCATCGGTACCGGAGCCGAAGTACCAGCACCTCAAGACAGTGATCGGTGAAGCGCTCGACTCGGACTTCGCGGTCGGGGAGATCCTTCCCAACGAGCGGGATCTCGCGGCACGCTTCGGCGTCGCCCGTGCCACGCTCCGCCAGGCCCTGGAGCAGCTGGAGCTGGAAGGCCGGCTGCAGCGCCGCCGCGGCGTCGGCACCACGGTCGCGCCGCCGCGCGTCGGCGTCGACGTCTCCACCACCCAGCACGCCTGGCCGGGTGTCGGCGACGAGGCCTGGCAGTCCCTGGACTCCGCCTCCGACGTGGCACCCGCCGCCGTCGCGCGCGTCCTGGAGACCGGCGCCGAGGACCGGGTGCACGTCGTCCGCCGCCTCCGCGTCAGCCAGGGGCAGCCCGTCGCCGCCGAGCTGCTGTACGTGCCCGCGGGTTCCGTCCCGGGCCTCGGCGCCATCGACGCCCCCGCCGGCCCGGCCCACGCGCGCGTGGTGCTGCGGGAACTCCAGCACCTCGCCCTCGACGGCCAGGACCGCTCCGTGGAGCTCGGCTCCGCCCGCGCCGACGACGCCAAGGAGCTCGACCGGCTGCCGGGCGCGCCCGTGCTCGTCGTGACGACCCGTTACCTCTCCGGAGGGCGTACCGCCGCCGTCTCCGTGGCCACCTACCGGGCCGACACCTGCCGCCTGACCTTCGGCGACTCCGGCGACCTGGTCATGGCCTCGTAAGGCCGCACACCGGAAGCGCCCCGCGCTCCGACGGCCACCGGCCCGCCGCAGAACCGCCCCCCGGCGGGTCCAGCGGCGGGCCGTCGCCGTGCCGCAGCACGGGCCAGCGGCGGCCGACCGGTGCCGCGACCCGATCCAGCGGCGGGCCGACTCCAGTGCGGCGGCCGTCACCGTGCCGCAGCCACCGTCTAGCGGCGGCCCGTCGCCGTGCCCTCGACCGCGAACAGCTGTTCCTCGACGTGGTCGAGGGCGAGCCGCAGCGCGCCCGTGCCGACCGCGGCCTCGCCGAGCAGGGAGAGCACGACCCGCGGCGGCCGCAGGCAGAACCGTGCCAGCTCCTCCCGGAGCGGCTGGAGCACACCGTCGAGGCCGGCCGCCCAGCCGCCGACGACCACCAGCTCGGGGTCGATCGCGAGCACCAGCGCCGCCACGTCGTGCACGAGCCGCTGGATGAACCGCTCCACCGCCGCCTGCGCGCGCGCGTCGCCCTCGCGCGCCAGCGCGAAGACCTTCGCGACCGCCTGCTCGTCCAGCGGGTGCAGCGGCTCGTCCGTGGTCGAGAGCAGATGCTCGGGGGTGACGCCGCGGCCCAGGAGGTGCAGCGCGCCGATCTCCCCGGCCGCGCCGCCGAAGCCCCGGTGCAGCCGGCCGCCGATCAGCGAACCGGCCCCCGGGCTCAGCCCGGCCAGGACGAAGACGATGTCGTCGGAGTCGGTTGCGGCGCCCTTCCAGTGCTCGGCGACCGCCGCCGCGTTCGCGTCGTTCTCCACGATCACCGGGCACCGGAAGGAGCGCCGCAGCCGCTCGCCGAGCGCGAGACCCGTCCAGCCGGGCAGGGCCGTGCCGAGCCGGACGGTCCCGTCGGCCTCCACGATGCCGGGGGTGCCGACGCCGACGGCCCGCAGGTTGGAGCGGGCGACCCCGGCCCTGCGCAGCACGTCGGCGACGACCGTACGCACCCGGTCGAGCCGCTCGTCCTCGGGCGCCGTCTCCGACACCTCGCGCGATCCGGCGCCGATGATCCGCCCGTCAAGACCGGAGAGCAGCGCGGCCACGCGGTGCGGGCCGATCTCGATGCCGAGCAGATGACCGGCCTCCGCGCGGAAGCGGAACCTCCGCGCCGGACGCCCCTGCCGACGTGCCTCGCCCTCCTCGGGGGCCGCCTCGACGACGAGACCGCCCTCCATGAGCCCTTCGACGACGCCCTCGACCGTGGGCCGCGAGAGGCCCGTGATCCGGGTCAGATCGGTGAGCGTGGGCGCGTCGGCGCCTCGCAGCGCATGGAGTACCACCGCGGAGTTGATCCGCCGCAGCAGAGACGGATCCCCGCCGGTCAGCCGCCCCACAGTGTGTCCTCCCAGCTCGTGCACCTCTTCCGGCGGATGGTACTCAATGGGCCAGGTCGCGGCGAGCGCCGCCCCCGCGCCGGACCCCCACCGCTCGCGCCGGGCCTTCTGACGGAACGCCAACTGTCAGTGGCTGCGGCTTTACTGGTCCCATGACCACGGCACGGCACCTGGCGACGATCGACTTACTCCGCTCCCGCGCCTTCCCGGCCCGGCCGGAGCGTTCCGGCCCCGTCGACAGCGGTCCGGGCTTCCACGTCGGGGAGCTCGCGACGAGCGAGGACTTCTGGGAGGACGACGGCACCCGCCGCGTGCTCGCCGAGGAGCAGTACGAGGCGGAGCGGGACGGACTCACCGCCCTGCTCACCGCCCGCTGGGGCCCGCCGGACGAGCTGAGTCTGTGGTCCGTCCTCGAGCGGGGCATGGAAGGCGAGGAGTTGCCGGAGCCGTGGTCCACCCTCAGCTCCCACACCCCGCGCCTGACGCTGTGGCGGGACGGCGGGCGGTGGATAGGCGTCGGCGTCTCCCAGTGGGACAAGGAGCTGCCGTTCCAGCTCCTCGCCGTGGTCACCGAGGTCGATCCGCCCTGAAGAGCCGGCTGGGGACAGCCCGCCGGACAGCCCGCTACGGGATCTCGGCCGCCTCGCGGAGACGGGCGTACTCCTCCGCCATCGTCGCCGCCGTCCAGTGCGCGTTCAGCCCGCTCGGGTTGGGCAGCGCCCAGACCCGGGTGGAGCCGATCACGCGCTCCTGCGGCCCGATCGCGGCCTTCGGCTCACCGAAAGCCGTGCGGTACGCGGTGACGCCGACGACCGCGAGCCAGCGCGGCGCCAGCCGCTCCACCTTCTCGACGAGCAGCCGCCCGCCCTCCCGGTACTCCTCGCGGCTCAGCTCGTCGGCCCGCGCGCTCGCCCGCGCCACCACGTTCGTGATGCCGAGGCCGTACGAGAGGAGCTCCCCCTGCTCCTCCGGCCGCAGCTGCCTCGGCGTGAACCCGGACAGATGGAGCACCGGCCAGAACCGGTTGCCCGGCCGGGCGAAGTGGTGGCCCGTCGCCGCCGACACGAGACCCGGGTTGATCCCGCAGAACAGCACGGAGAGGCCGCCCGCCACCACGTCGGGAACGACACGGTCGCGAGCGGCCTCCAGCTGCTCCGGGGTGAACCGGGTCAGAGGATCGCCCCGGGCGCGTAGGCGGCGGCCTCCGGGTGCTGCTTGAGGATCTCCTCGATACGGGAGACCACGGAGGCGACCTGGTCGGCGGCGGCGCCCGTGAAGGACAGCTTGTCCGCCATCAGTTCGTCGAGCTGCGCCCGGTCCAGCGGGATGCGCTCGTCGGCGGCCAGCTTGTCGAGCAGCTCGTTGCGCTCGGCACCCTGCTCGCGCATGGCGAGGGCGGAGGCGACGGCGTTCTCCTTGATCGCCTCGTGGGCGACCTCGCGGCCCACCCCGGCGCGCACGGCGCCCATGAGGACCTTGGTGGTCGCCAGGAAGGGCAGGTAGCGGTCGAGCTCGCGGGCGACGACGGCCGGGAAGGCGCCGAACTCGTCGAGCACGGTGAGGAAGGTCTCCAGGAGACCGTCGAGCGCGAAGAAGGCGTCGGGCAGCGCGACCCGGCGGACCACGGAGCAGGACACGTCGCCCTCGTTCCACTGGTCGCCCGCCAGCTCACCGGTCATCGACGCGTAGCCGCGCAGGATGACCATGAGGCCGTTGACGCGCTCGCAGGAGCGGGTGTTCATCTTGTGCGGCATCGCGGAGGAGCCGACCTGGCCGGGCTTGAAGCCCTCGGTGACCAGCTCGTGGCCCGCCATCAGGCGGATCGTCTTGGCGATCGACGACGGGGCCGCCGCCAGCTGCACGAGCGAGGTGACCACGTCGTAGTCGAGCGAGCGCGGGTAGACCTGGCCGACCGAGGTGAACGCGTGCGCGAAGCCGAGGTGACCGGCGATCCGCTGCTCCAGGTCGGCGAGCTTGCCGGCGTCGCCGCCGAGCAGGTCCAGCATGTCCTGCGCGGTGCCGACCGGGCCCTTGATGCCGCGCAGCGGGTAGCGCGCGATCAGCTCCTCCAGGCGGCCGTACGCGACGAGCAGCTCGTCGGCGGCCGTGGCGAAACGCTTGCCGAGGGTGGTGGCCTGGGCGGCCACGTTGTGCGAGCGGCCCGCCATGACCAGCTCGGCGTACTCGGCGGAGAGCTTGCCGAGGCGGCCGAGGACGGCGACCGTACGGTCCCGCATCAGCTCCAGGGAGAGCCGGATCTGCAGCTGCTCGACGTTCTCGGTGAGGTCGCGCGAGGTCATGCCCTTGTGGACGTGCTCGTGGCCGGCGAGGGCGTTGAACTCCTCGATGCGGGCCTTCACGTCGTGCCGGGTGACCTTCTCGCGCTCGGCGATGGAACCGAGGTCGACCTGGTCGAGCACGCGCTCGTAGTCGGCGAGCGCCGCCTCGGGAACCTCGATCCCGAGGTCCTTCTGCGCACGCAGCACGGCGAGCCACAGCTGACGCTCCAGCTTCACCTTCTGCTCGGGGGACCAGAGGACGGCGAGCTCCGCGGAGGCGTAGCGGCCGGCCAGAACGTTGGGGATGCGGGGCTTCGCAGTCACAGCTGTCACGTGGATGAATTCTACTGGTGGTTTCTGCAGGCCAGCGCCACGGTCCGGTGTGGAGCTTGCTACGAGACGCAGCTCACGCGCGGGCGCCCCCCCCCGACGGCTACGGTCCCGCCGGCGGCTCGTACGGCAGCAGCTCCGGGCGCTTCGGCGCGCGGCCGTCGCCCGACGAGCGGCCGGTGAGGCGCCGGCCGATCCACGGGCCGAGGTGCTCCCTGGCGAAGCGGGCGTCGGCGGCCCGGCGGCTCGCCCAGCGGGGCGGGGCGGTCGGGCCCAGCGGTGTCCGCCAGTCCTCCTCGGGCGCGAGCCCGAGCGCCTGCCAGACGGCCTCGGCGACCCGCCGGTGCCCGTCGGCGGTGAGGTGGAGCCGGTCCACGTCCCACAGCCGGGGGTCGGCGAGCGAGGGGGCGCTGTACAGGTCGACGACGAGGGCGCCGTGCCGGGCGGCCAGCTCGTCGATGTGCGTGAAGAGCTCCTCCATGCGGGGGCGGAAGCGCTGCAGGACCGGGCCGTTCCGGCCGGGGCTGCGCATCAGGACCAGCCGGCCGCAGGAGGGCGCGAGCCGCTCGACCGCCTCGGTGAGCAGCCCGCGCACCCTGCCCATGTCGACCTTGGGCCGCAGGGTGTCGTTGAGCCCGCCGACGAGCGTCACGACGTCCGCCTTCATGGCGGCGGCCGTCTCGACCTGCTCCTCGACGATCTGGCCGATGAGCTTGCCGCGTACGGCGAGATTGGCGTATCGGAAGCCGGGGGCGCGGGCGGCGAGGCGGTCCGCGAGGACGTCGGCCCAGCCCCGGTAGGTCCCGTCGGGCCTCAGGTCCGACATGCCTTCGGTGAAACTGTCGCCCAGGGCGACGAAACTGTTGTACGTGGCATTGATCTCCATGGCGAAGCGATCATACCGAACGGTATGCGACGCGGGTGCACGCCGCAGGTGCGCGACGCGGGAGGGCCCCGGGACATCCCGGGGCCCTCCGTGCCGTACGCGTTGTCAGATCCGTCACGACGCCGCCGGGCGCCCCACCAGCTCCCGCAGCACGTCCTCCATCGCCACCAGGCCGGCCGGCTTGTCGTCCTCGTCGAGCACCGCCGCCAGGTGCGTCCGGCTGCGGCGCATCGCGGTCAGGACGTCGTCCAGCGGCGTGGCCGCCCGGACCCGGGCGATCGGCCGCAGCGCGGCCACCGGGAAGGGCAGGTCACGCGGGATGACGTCCAGGGCGTCCTTGACGTGCAGGTAGCCGAGGATCCGGCGCTCCGCGTCGACGACGGGGAAACGCGAGAACCCGGTCAGCGCCGACAGCGCCTCCAGCTCCTCGGGAGTGGTGCCGAGCTGCGCGTACACCACCTTCTCCGCCGGCATCACGACATCCCGTACGGGACGCCGGCCCAGCTCAAGGGCGTCGTGCAGCCGCTCGGCCGCCCGGTCGTCCAGGAGCCCGGCGTCGCCCGCGTCGGTGACCATCCGGGCCAGCTCGTCGTCCGAGAACGTCGCCGCGACCTCGTCCTTGACCTCCACCCGCAACAGCTTGAGCAGCGCGTTGGCGAAGGCGTTGATCGCGAAGATCACCGGCCGCAGCGCCCGCGCGAGGGCCACGAGCGGCGGGCCGAGGAGCAGCGCGGTGCGCGTCGGCTCGGCGAGCGCGATGTTCTTCGGCACCATCTCGCCGAGGAGCATGTGCAGGTACGTGGCCACGCTCAGCGCGATCACGAACGAGATCGGGTGCACCAGACCGTGCGGCACACCGACCGCGTCGAAGACCGGTTCGAGCAGGTGGGCGATGGCGGGCTCGGCGACGATTCCGAGCACCAGGGTGCAGAGCGTGATGCCGAGCTGCGCCGCGGCGAGCAGCGCGGAGACGTGCTCCAGGCCCCAGATGACGCTGCGCGCCCGCCGGTCCCCGGACTCCGCGAGGGGTTCGATCTGGCTGCGGCGGACCGAGATCAGGGCGAACTCGGCGCCGACGAAGAAGGCGTTGACGACCAGGGTCAGCAGACCGATCAACAGCTGGATGGCGATCATCGGCCGGCCTCCCCGGTCTCGTCCTCGGTGCCGTCCGCCACGGGCGCGTGCAGCAGCACGCGCGCGGCGCGGCGGCCGGAGGCGTCGACGACGTCGAGCCGCCAACCGCCCAGCTCCACGCTGTCGCCGACGGCCGGGATACGGCCCAGCTCGGTCGCGACGACGCCCGCGAGCGTCTCGTACGGGCCGTCCGGCACCCGGAGGCCGATGGCCCCCACCTGGTCCGTACGGGCCGCGCCGTCGGCGGACCACAGCTCGCGCCCGTCCGCGTCCTCACCGGCGCGCGCCAGATCGGCCGTCTCGTGCGGGTCGTGCTCGTCGCGGACCTCGCCGACGACCTCCTCGACGATGTCCTCCAGGGTGGCGACCCCGGCCGTACCGCCGTACTCGTCGATGACGACCGCCATCGTCTGCTTCCCGGACAGCCGGTCGAGCAGCCGGTCCACCGTGAGCGTCTCGGGGACGAGCAGCGGTTCGCGGAGCATCTCGCCGATGCGGCGGCGCGGGCGCTCCTCGGCCGGTATGGCGAGCACGTCCTTGATGTGGGCGATGCCGACGACCGAGTCGAGGCTGCCCCGGTAGACGGGGAAGCGGGACAGACCGGTCGCGCGGGTGGCGTTGGCGACGTCCTCGGCGGTGGCCTGCACGTCGAGGGCGGTGACCTGGACGCGGGGCGTCATCACGTTCTCGGCGGTCAGCTCACCCAGGTTGAGGGTGCGGACGAACAGCTCGGCCGTGTCCGCCTCGAGGGCGCCCTGCTTCGCGGAGTGGCGGGCGAGCGCCACCAGTTCCTGCGGGGAGCGCGCGGACGCCAGCTCCTCGGTGGGCTCCATGCCCAGGCGGCGCAGGATCCGGTTCGCGGTGTTGTTGAGGTGACCGATCAGCGGCTTGAACGCGGCGGTGAAGACGCGCTGGGGGGTGGCCACCACCTTGGCGACGGCGAGCGGCGAGGAGATCGCCCAGTTCTTGGGGACCAGCTCGCCGACCACCATCAGGACGACGGTCGACAGGGCGGTGCCGATGACGAGGGCCACGGAGGAGGCGACCGTGGGGGAGAGGCCGGCGGCCTCGGCCGGGCCCTTGATCAGCTTGGCGACCGAGGGCTCGGCGAGCATGCCGACCACCAGGTTGGTGACGGTGATGCCCAGCTGGGCGCCGGAGAGCTGGAAGGTCAGCGACCTGACGGCCTTGAGCGCCCCGGGCGCCCCGCGCTCGCCGCGGGCCGCGGCGGCTTCGAGTTCGCCGCGCTCGACCGTGGTCAGGGAGAACTCGGCCGCGACGAAGGCACCGCAGGTGACGGAGAGGAGGAGCGCCAGGAGGAGCAGAAGCACTTCGGTCATCGGTTCACCTCCGTCCCATGATCGGCCAGGGCGGGGAGGATCGCTCGATGTCGGTCGTCGAAGCGGGTGCTGTCGGAACCAGTGCTACTGGGAGGCTCGCCCATGGGCGGACGCTCACACCTTTCGGTCGTGGGGATGAGCAACCATGGTAAAGGACGGGCAAAGGGTGCGGATGATCAGCCCTGGTGCCGCGCACCGCCCCCGGTCCCGTGCCGTTCCTCCGCCGAGCGTTCCCCACGCGTGCGTTCTCCCTCCGTGAGCGGCTTCACCCACCGGCGCCAGTGGTCCTGGCGCTCGTACCCGGCGGCCGCCCACAGACTCCGCCCGGTCTCGTTCACCTCCAGGACCATGGCGTCCATCCGCCGCCCGCCGAGGGAGAGGAAACGTTCCTCGGCCGCCCGCAGGAGCGCGGTGGAGATACCGCGCCGACGGTACGAGGGGAGCACCGCGAGCCGGTACAGGGAGGCGCGCCAGCCGTCCCAGCCCGCGATCACGGACCCCACGATCACCCCGTCGGCCACGGCGAGGATGAGCGCCTCGGGGTCCCGCTCGACGAGCCGGGTCACGCCGTGCACGTCGTCCGAGACGGACGTCCCCTCGGCGGACTCGCTCCAGAAGGCCAGGACGGCCTCGGCGTCGGCAGGGGTGGCGGCACGTATCCGGAGATCGATCATGGCCCGATCCCATCACGGGCGGCCGGGCCGGTGCCACACGGTTCCGGGTGGCGGAACGCCCCGGCGGGACGGGGCTACCGGCGTGCCGTTCCCAGCACGCACGGGGAGGTCGGCAGCCTCGGCCCCTTGCCCGGGAGGTCGAAGGAGCGGTATGGCCCGAGGACGAACCCGGCCGCCTCGACGGCCGCGAGCGGGGCGCGGGAGGTGTGGCAGCCACCGAAGAGCATCGGCCAGACCGTCCGGTCGAGGCCCCGCTGCACGCGCGCGAGGCCGGCCGTCTCCGCCAGGCCGTGCTCGAAGAAGCGGAGCTCACCGCCGGGTCGCAGGACCCGGTGCAGCTCCGCGAGGACCTGCGGCACGCTCCGTACCGTGCACAGGACGAGCGAGGCCACCGCCGCGTCGAAGGAGGCGTCCTCCAGCGGCAGCGCCTCGGCCGTGTCCGGCAGCACGGTCACCGGTACGGCGGCCCGCCGCGCGCTTTCCTGGGCGAGCCTGCGCAGCCTGGCCTCCGGTTCGAGGGCCACCACCTCGGAGACCTTGGCCGGATAGTGCGCGAAGTTCAGCCCGTTCCCGGCCCCGATCTCCAGGACCCGGCCGGAGAGCCCAGCGAGCAGCTCCGCACGCAGGTCGCCGACACCGCCCCTGGAGTCGGCGGACACGCTGAAGCGGGCGTAGAAGCGGGCGAACAGCGGATGATGGACGCGGGGCGACGGGGATTCCGGCCGTGCCGGTCGCGGCGGCGTCATGCGAACCACCTCAGCGGCGTCACGCTCATCCGAACCACCTCGGCTGCGTCATCCGGACCACCTCAGCCCGAAACGAAGCAGAACTCGTTGCCCTCCGGGTCCCGCATCACCTGGAAGGCGCCGTACTCGTCCTTCACCAGGCCGCCTACCCGGGCCGCGCCCAGCGGCAGCGCCTCATCGGCGGCCCGCTCGACATCCTCCACCTGAAGGTCGAGATGGACCCGGTTCTTCACCGTCTTGCCCTCCGGCACCCTCTGGAAGGCGAGCCGGACGAACCCCGGCGGGTCCACGTACGACCAGTCGACACCCCGGTCCACCGGATCACCACCGAGGAGTTCCGTCCAGAAGCGGACGAGGGCAGCCGGGTCGGCACAGTCGAACACGATCTCCTGCACGGAAGCACGCATGCCTCCAGCCTACGGAGTCACCGCCCCGAGGGCTGCTCATCGGACGAGGAGACGTCCCCGAAGGCGGCGGCGAACCGCTCCCCGAACTCCTCCGCGTCCCAGGTGCCCCCCAGGGCGGGGCCGAGCCAGCCGCCCGCCGCCGCCCGGAACTCCGCCGGGTCGAGCGACCCCGACCCCTCCGGTACGGCTCCGACGAGCGGCGCGCCCGCCGCCTCCGGCAGGTCCGCCAGGTTGCACCGCGCCGCCAGGTCCGGCGCGGCCGGCCAGCTGCCGACCACGACACCCAGCTGCTCGATCCCGCGCGCCCGCAGTGCCTCCGCCGTCAGGGCCGTCGAGTTGAGCGTCCCCAGACCGGCCGGGGCCACCACCAGGACCGGCGCGCCGAGCAGCGCGGCCGCGTCCGCGAGCGTGCCGCCCTCCTCGTCGAAGCGCACGAGCAGCCCGCCCGCGCCCTCCACGAGGACCAGGTCGTGCTCGGCCGCCAGCTTCCGGGCGGCGTCGGCGACCTGACGGGGCCCCACGGGGGCGAGTCCGGCCCGCCGGGCCGCCGTGCCCGGAGCGAGCGGCTCCGGGAAGCGGCCCAGCTCGGCGGAGCCCGCGGCGCCCGAGAGCCGGACGACCTCGTCCGCGTCGCCGCGCTCCTCCGGCCCGACACCCGTCTGCGCGGGCTTCAGGACGGCGACCGACCGGCCGGCGGCCGTGGCCACGGCGGCCACCGCCGCGGTCACGACCGTCTTGCCGATCTCCGTACCCGTACCGCTGACGACGACGATTCCCACTGCTGCTCCCGTTGTCCCGTTGTTCCTGTTCTCGCCGTTCAGCCCGCTGCCGCCGCCGCGCGCACGGCGGCGCAGATCCGGGCCAGGTCCTCGTCGCCCGTCACGTACGGCGGCATCGTGTAGATCAGGTCCCGGAACGGGCGCAGCCACACGCCCTCCCGGACCGCCGCGCGCGTCGCCGCCGCCATGTCGACCGGGTGGTCGAGCTGGACGACGCCGATCGCACCGAGCACCCGTACCTCGCGCACCCCGGGGAGGTCGGCCGCGGGCGCGAGCCCCTCCCGCAGTCCGGCCTCGATCCGCTTGACCTCGACCTCCCAGTCCTGGGAGAGGAGCAGGTCGATCGAGGCCAGGGCCACCGCCGACGCCAGCGGGTTCCCCATGAACGTCGGCCCGTGCGCGAGCACCGGTACCTCGCCCCGTGAGATCCCGTCGGCCACCCGGCTCGTGCAGAGCGTCGCCGCCATCGACAGATAGCCGCCGGTCAGCGCCTTGCCCAGACACATCACATCGGGGGAGACGCCCGCCTGGTCCGCGGCGAACAGCGTGCCCGTCCGCCCGAACCCGGTGGCGATCTCGTCGAGGACGAGCAGCACGTCGTGTGCGTCGCAGGCCTCGCGGAGCACCCGCAGATACGCCGGGTCGTGGAAGCGCATGCCGCCCGCGCCCTGCACCACCGGCTCCACGACCACAGCGGCCAGTTCGTGCGCGTGCTTCCCGATCTCGGCGCGCAGCAGCTCGGCGTACGACTCCTCGTACGCGGCCGGAGGGGCGTCCACGAACACCTGCCGCTGGAGCACCCCCGTCCACAGCTCGTGCATCCCCCCCTCGGGGTCGCACACGGACATCGGCTGCCAGGTGTCCCCGTGGTAGCCGCCGCGCCAGGTGAGCAGCCGCTGCTTCTCGGGGCGGCCGAGGGAGCGCCAGTACTGGAGGCACATCTTGACCGCGACCTCGACGGACACGGAGCCCGAGTCGCTGAGGAAGACGTGTTGCAGCGGCCCGGGGGTGATCTCGACGAGCCGGGCGGCGAGCCGCACGGCCGGCTCGTGGGTGAGCCCGCCGAACATGACGTGGCTCATCCGCTCCAGCTGGCCGCGTACCGCCTCGTTGAGCACGGGGTGGTTGTAGCCGTGGACCGCCGACCACCAGGACGACATGCCGTCGACCAACTCGGCCTGGCCCTCGGCGGGTTCGGCGAGCCGGAGCCGTACACCGGAGGCGGACTCGACGACCAGCGGGTCCGTACGTCCCGGCATGGGGCCGTACGGATGCCAGACGTGCGCCCGGTCCAGGGTGAGGAGTTCGTCGTTGCGCACGGCCGTCACGCGTTCGGCGCGAGGTCCGTGCCGGCGCCCCGGCGCCGTACCGCCACCAGGTCGGTCCGGGCGTTGCCCGTGACGGTCTCCGCCTCCGCGGGAGCGGGCACCGCGTGACCGCCGCAGGGACCGCAGCCACCGCCCGCCTCCGCGTGCGAACCGCAACCCGCACCCGCGCCCTCGGCCGACGCGGACGAACCGCAACCCGCCGACGCGGCGGAGCCGCAGCCGCCGCCCGCCGCACCGGCGGCGGCGAGCGCGTCCGCACGGTGCCGGGGCAGCGTGGTCGTGCCCGCGCCCTCCACCTCGAAGCCCGCGTCCGCGATCATGTCCAGGTCGGCCTGGCCGGCCTGGCCCTCGCTCGTCAGGTAGTCGCCGAGGAAGATCGAGTTCGCGATGTTCAGGGCCAGCGGCTGCATCGAGCGCAGGTGCACCTCGCGGCCGCCCGCGATCCGGACCTCGACGTCGGGGCAGACGAACCGCACCATCGCGAGGATCCGCAGACAGCGCTGCGGGGTGAGGTTCCACTCCTTGGCGAGCGGGGTGCCCTCGAAGGGGATGAGGAAGTTGACCGGCACCGAGTCCGAGTCCAGCTCGCGCAGCGCGTACACGACGTCGACGAGGTCCTCGTCGCTCTCGCCCATGCCCGCGATCAGACCCGAGCAGGCCGACAGACCGGCGGCGTGCGCCTTCTGCACGGTGTCCACGCGGTCCGCGTAGGTGTGCGTCTTGGTGATTCCCCCGTACGTCGCCTCGGAGGTGTTCAGGTTGTGGTTGTACGCGTCGGCGCCGGCGTCCTTCAGCCGCTCCGCCTGCCCGTCCGAGAGGAGACCGAGGCAGGCGCACACCTCGACGCCCTCGTTCTGCTCCTTGATGGCCTCGATGGTCCGGCCCACCCGCTCCACGTCCCGGTCCGTCGGACCGCGGCCGCTCGCCACCAGACACACCCGCTTGGCGCCGCCCGCGACACCCGCCGCGGCGGCCTGGGAGGCCTCGTCGGGCTTCAGCCAGGTGTACTTGAGGATCTCGGCCTTGGAGCCGAGCCGCTGGGAGCAGTACGAGCAGTCCTCGGGGCACAGCCCGGACTTCAGGTTCACCAGGTAGTTGAGCTTCACCCGGCGCCCGAACCACTGGCGGCGCACCTTGCCGGCCGCCGCCACCACATCGAGCAGTTCGTCGTCGGAGGTCGCCAGGACGGCGAGCGCTTCTTCACGGGTCGGCAGCTCGCGCCGCAGCCCCTTCTCCACCAGCGTGTTCAGGAGGTCCATAACCGCTGATCCTTGCCTACCGCCCACCCCGGGGCCAAGGAGGAACCGAACAAACGCCCCCGATAGAGGTGTGTGGATGACCACATCCCGACCTCGGCACCCTCCGGTTAGGGTCTGTGCGCTGCCTACAAAAGGATCGCCGCATGTCACAGGCCGACGACGCACGGGCCGCGGGCCCGCGCCGTACCGCGTTCGACTGGACCGACGGCGAGGCGCGCCGCCGGGCGGAGGCCGGTCTCGTCCGGGTGCTGCGGCCCCGGCCGGCCGAGTCGGAGCTGCTGGACCTGGCGAGCAACGACTACCTCGGGCTCACCCGCCGCGCGGAGGTCACTGAGGCGGCGGCCGAGGCCGCGAGGCGCTGGGGCGCGGGCTCCACCGGCTCCCGGCTCGTCACCGGCACCACCCGGCTGCACACCCGCCTGGAGCGCGAACTCGCCGATTTCTGCGGTTTCGAGGCGGCCCTCGTCTTCTCCTCCGGCTACACCGCCAACCTCGCCGCCCTGACGGCGCTCGGCGGCCGGGACTCGCTGATCATCTCCGACGCGTCCAACCACGCCTCGATCGTCGACGGCTGCCGCCTCGCGCGCGCCGAGACGGCCGTCGTCCCGCACACCGACCCCGAGGCCGTGGCCAAGACCCTCGACGCGCATCCGGGGCGGCGGGCCCTGGTCGTCAGCGACTCCGTCTTCTCCGTCGACGGCGACAAGGCCCCGCTGCCGGAGCTCGCCTCGGCCTGCCGCGCGCACGGCGCCGGGCTCGTGGTGGACGACGCCCACGGCCTCGGCGTCCTCGGCGTTGGGGGCCGGGGCGCCCTCCACGAAGCCGGGCTCGCGGGCGACGAGGACGTCGTGGCCACGCTGACCCTCTCCAAGTCCCTCGGCAGCCAGGGCGGCGCCGTCCTCGGCCCGGCCCGGGTGATCGAGCACCTGGTGAACGCGGCCCGCACCTTCATCTTCGACACCGGGCTCGCCCCGGCCGCCGCGGGCGGCGCGCTGGCGAGCCTCCGGCTGCTGGCGGCCGAGCCGGGCCTCGCCGGGCGGGCCCGTACCGTCGCCACCACGCTGTACGGGCTGCTCACCGAGGCGGGCCTCACGGCGGCCCGGCCCGACGCGGCCGTGGTGTCGGTGCGCGCCCCCTCCCCCGAGGCTGCCCTGCGTTGGGCGGCGGACTGCCGCGAGCAGGGCCTCGCGGTCGGCTGCTTCCGGCCCCCGTCCGTACCCGACGGCATCTCGCGGCTGCGCCTCACGGCACGCGCCGATCTGACGGACGCGCAGATCGGGCGCGCGGTGGAGACGATCCTGAGGACCGCGCCCGCCGCCCGGCAGGGGTGAACGTCGGCCCAAGGGCGTTCCCGGGCACCATAGTTCACCGCTTCGGGCGACAGATGGGGACATATCTTGGTGGAACGCCGCCCGGCGCGGCACGATCGGTGGCACTCTGACGCGAAGCGCGATCCGGGGCAGCGGCCCCGGCGGGAAAGGGACAGCGTCGCCATGGCAGATCACCAGGAAGCATCTCTCACGCTGCCGAGCGACCCCGCCTCGGTCCCCACGGCCCGGCGGTACGTCGCGGACGTCCTCGCCGGCTGGGGCCTCGACGGCGCCGCGGACGTCGCGGACTCGATCCGTCTGATCGTCTCCGAACTGGCCACCAACGCCGTCCTCCACACCCTCGGCCAGTCGCCCACCTTCACGGTGGAGGTCCGCCTCGAGCGGGAGGAGCGGCTTCACATCGGCGTCACCGACAGCCACCCCCGCCGGCCCCGCCGCCTCCCGGCGGCGGTCCAGCAGGACAACGGCCGGGGCATGGTCATCATCCGTGTCCTGGCGGCGGAGGCGGGCGGCCGTCTCTCGGTCACTCCGACCGAGGACGGCGGCAAGACGGTCTGGATCACGATCCCGTGGACCGCGGCCCCCCTGGCGAGCTGCTAGCGCCTGTCCTCCGGGTCATCGGACGCGGCCGTAGTAGACCTTCGACGACCAGATCTTGTCGAGCTTCACCCAGGATCCCGACTTGGGCGAGTGCCAGATCTTGCCGCTGCCGGCGTAGATCCCCACGTGGTACACCCTCCCGCCGGAGTGGAAGAAGACCAGGTCCCCCTTCTGCCTGGTGGAGGCGGAGATGTGCTGGGTCTTGTTGTACTGCTGCTGCGCGGTACGGGGCAGCGACTTGCCCGCCTTCTTGTACGCGTAGAGCGTCAGACCGGAGCAGTCGAACCTGGAGGGTCCGGCGCTCCCGTAGCCGTACGGGGCTCCCTTCTTGGACGCGGCGACGCTCAGTGCCTTGTTCGCGTGCGTGGTGGCTGCCTGGGCCTCCGATGCCGCACCTGGTGCGAGCAGCGTGCCGCCGACGGCGGCGAGGGTGAGAGCCGAGACGGCTCCGGCCCGGGACAGCAGGGACGGGACGTGCATCTGCGCAGTCATGCGCAACCCTTCGTCAGCCGCCTGCGAAGGATGACCTGTCGGGTTCGGGCTGGCGAAGATGCCCGGCCGCGGTCGCGGCTTCACCCCAAGGGACGGCCCCGCTGCCGAAACAGCGCGTACGCCCCGTAAAAATCGGGTCCTCCACTCCTGCCGATCCACTCCTGTCGACCAGACGTCCGGGACAGCGGCAGGACTCGGCGTCCGCCCGGACCGCCCCGCCGCGGCGGCGGGGGCTTGTCGTCGACAGGGATCTTGACCCACACCCAGGGTGAAATCCGAGCTGAAACGGCGATATGTGAGGCTCCTCACGACTGATCCGTTCGGGTGGACAGGACGCATTCGTAATCTTCGGAGGTTTGGCCAACGAGCCCCGCACCAGGGGTGGAACGCCCCATTCCGCCAGATGTGTACACGTGGTGCGCAAGTCACCCAAGCTATTTGTCGACTCATCGACTACGCCGAACGAGGGAGTGTTTCTGCGGCACATGTCGGCCGTACGGACCTCGACACGACACGACGAAATGTCAACTCGCGCGTGGTCCCGGGACGGTGACCCGACCGGTCCTGCGATCCCCGTCCAACACCCGCAGAGCACGCGCCAATGTGTCCGCGTGCACCTCGCTCTCACCCCGTGCGTGCATCAGCGTCAGCGCTTCGCGCAGCGCCTCGGCCCGCCCCACCAGGGCCTGTGCCGCCCGTAGCGCTCCATAGGTATGCGTACCTCTGGATGGATTGATCTTCCCCAGGAGGTCGACGACTTCGAGGTACGCGTCGACGAGTTCACCCTCGGCCCGGGTCAGGGCCGGCAGCGGCGGCAGCTCGGGGACCACGGCCGGCTCACCGCGCCGCGCCGCCGCCGGTCGCGCGCCGGCTGGTGATCACATGATCCACCAGGCCGTACGCGACCGCAGCGGGCGCGTCCAGGACGGTCAGACGGTCCAGGTCGGCGTCGATCCGCTCCCGGGGCTGTCCCGTGTGCTCGGCGAACGCCCCGGCCACCAGGGCGCGCTGCCTGAGCAGTTCGCGCGCGTGGAGGTCGAGGTCGCTCGGCTGCCCCTGCATCGGCTCGTCCAGGGCGGGCTGACGGAGCGTGACCCGGGCGCCGGGGAGCATCAGCCGCTTGCCCGGGGTGCCCGCGGCGAGCAGGAGCGCGGCGGTGGAGGCGGCCTGGCCCAGGCAGGTGGTCTCCACGTCGCAGTGGAGCGAGCGCATCGTGTCGTAGACCGCGGTCGTCGCGGTGATGGAGCCGCCGGGGGAGTTGATGTAGAGCGAGACGTCCTGGCCCGGCGCCGCGTGGTCCAGATACAGGAGCTGGGCGATGACGTCGTTGGCCGAGGTCTCGTCGATGGGTGCCCCGAGGAAGACGATCCGGGACTCGAGGAGCCGGGAGTAGGGGTCGAGGGTCCGGGTTCCGTAGCTGGTCCGCTCCGTGAACTCGGGCAGGACGTGGCGAGCGTGCATGACGGGCACCTCCATCTGTAAAAAATGTACAGGACGTACAGGCCGTAAGATGGGGAGCATGACCTACGAGATCCCGGTGACGCAAGCGCGAGCCGAGCTCGCCGACCTCATCAACCGCGTCGTATACGGCGGCGAGCGGGTCGTCGTGACCCGCCACGGGAAGCCGCTCGTCGCCCTGGTCTCCGCCGCTGACCTGGAGGAACTCGAAGCGGCCGAGAAGCCCGCCGACGAGCAGGTGGTCAGCGCGGTCTCCCGCTTCCACCCGCTGGACTCCGCTGCCGGCGAACAGGGCCGCTTCGGTATCGCCGCACACCACCGCGAGCCCGGCGCCCCGTAGCTCCGACGATCATGAAAACGCAAAGCCGCAGTTAACGAGCCGGAAAAACTTCCGCCCTAACGTGCAATGTCTGACCACCTGCCGCGTCTCGGCAGCTCAACAGCGTGTTGACGGTCGGTAGGGTCCGCAGCTGTCCGGGTGTTCCCGGTCGACGACTGTGAGGTGGAAGAGTGCAACTGAGCCCGCACGAGCAGGAACGCCTGCTCATCCATGTGGCGGCGGACGTGGCCGAGAAGCGCCGGGCCAGGGGAGTGCGGCTCAACCACCCCGAGGCCGTCGCGCTCCTCACCTCCCACATCCTGGAGGGCGCCCGCGACGGCCGGACCGTCGCCGAGCTGATGGCCTCCGGGCGCAAGGTGCTCTCCCGCGCGGAGGTCATGGACGGCATCCCCGAGATGATCCACGACGTCCAGGTCGAGGCCACCTTCCCCGACGGCACCAAGCTCGTCACCGTCCACGACCCCATCGTCTGAACGGGCGCCGCCGATGATCCCCGGAGAGATCCTGTACGCGGACGGCCCCGTCGCCCTCAACGAGGGGCGCCCCGTCACCCGCCTGACCGTGCTGAACGCCGCCGACCGGCCCGTCCAGGTCGGCTCCCACTACCACTTCGCCGAGGTCAACCCCGGCCTGGAGTTCGACCGGGCCGCCGCGCACGGGCAGCGGCTGCACATCGCCGCCGGCACCGCCGTCCGCTTCGAACCCGGCATCCCCGTCGAGGTCGAACTCGTCCCCCTGGCAGGCCGCCGGATCGTGCCCGGCCTGCGCGGCGAGACGGCGGGCCCCCTAGCCCCGCCCAAGGCCGCCGACCGGCAGCGGGACGGCGGCGACCATGCCTGACCTCCACCGCGCCGTGTACGCCGACCTGTTCGGCCCCACCACCGGCGACCGCGTCCGGCTCGCCGACACCGACCTCCTCGTCGAGATCGAGGAGGACCGCAGCGGCGGCCCCGGCCGCGCCGGCGACGAGGCCGTCTTCGGCGGCGGCAAGGTCATCCGCGAGTCCATGGGCCAGGCCCGCACCACCCGCGCCGAAGGCGCCCCCGACACCGTGATCACCGGCGCCCTGATCATCGACCACTGGGGGATCGTCAAGGCCGACATCGGCATCAGGGACGGCCGGATCACCGCCCTCGGCAAGGCCGGCAACCCCGACACCATGGACGGCGTCCACCCCGACCTCGTCATCGGCCCCGAGACCGAGATCATCGTCGGCAACGGCAGGATCGTCACCGCCGGCGCCGTCGACGCCCACGTCCACTTCATCTCGCCCACCGTCGTCGAGCAGGCCCTCGCCACCGGCGTCACCACCCTCGTCGGCGGCGGCACAGGGCCGGCCGAGGGCACCAAGGCGACCACGGTCACCCCCGGCCCCTGGCACACGGCCCGGATGTTCGAGGCCCTCGACACCTTCCCCGTGAACATCGGACTGCTCGGCAAGGGCAACACCATGTCCCGGGAGGCCATGCACTCCCAACTGCGCGGCGGAGCCCTGGGGTTCAAGATCCACGAGGACTGGGGCGCCACCCCGGCCGTCATCGACGCCTGCCTGTCCGTCTGCGAGGAGACCGGCGCCCAGCTCGCCATCCACACCGACACCCTGAACGAGGGGGGCTTCGTCGGCGACACCCTCGCCGCCATCGCCGGACGCACCGTCCACGCGTACCACACCGAGGGCGCCGGCGGCGGGCACGCCCCCGACATCATCACGGTCGTCTCCGAGCCGTACGTCCTGCCCAGCTCCACCAACCCGACCCGGCCGCACACCGTCAACACCATCGAGGAACACCTCGACATGCTGATGGTCTGCCACCACCTCAACCCGGCCGTCCCCGAGGACCTCGCCTTCGCGGAGTCCCGGATCCGGCCCTCCACCATCGCCGCCGAGGACGTCCTCCACGACCTGGGCGCGATCTCGATCATCTCCTCCGACTCCCAGGCCATGGGCCGGATCGGCGAGGTGGTCATGCGGACCTGGCAGACCGCCCACGTCATGAAGAAGCGGCGCGGATCCCTGCCGGGGGACGGCCGCGCCGACAACCACCGGGTCCGCCGTTACGTCGCCAAATACACGATCAACCCGGCCGTCGCCCAGGGCATGGACCACCTCATCGGCTCGGTCGAGCCCGGCAAGCTCGCCGACCTGGTCCTCTGGGAGCCCGCCTTCTTCGGCGTCAAACCGCTCGTCGTCGTCAAGGGCGGCCAGATCGCGTACGCGCAGATGGGCGACGCCAACGCCTCCATCCCCACACCCCAGCCGGTCCTGCCCCGCCCCATGTTCGGCGCGCTCGGCAAAGCCGCGGCGGCCGGCTCGGTCAACTTCGTCGCCCAGGCGGCCATCGAGGACGACCTGCCGCGCAGGCTCGGGCTCCACAAGGAGTTCGCCGCCATCGGCTCCACCCGGCGGGTCACGAAGGCCGACATGCGCGAGAACGACGCCCTGCCCCGGGTCGAGGTCGACGCCGACACCTTCACGGTGACCATCGACGGCGAAGCGGTCGAACCCGCGCCCGCCGCCGAACTGCCCATGGCCCAGCGTTACTTCCTCTTCTGATGGGGTCTCGATCAGCGCTCCTCGTGCTCGCCGACGGACGGTTCCCCGCCGGCGGGCACGCCCACTCCGGCGGCGCCGAGGCCGCCGTCAAGGCCGGCCGCATCAAGGACGCGGGCGACCTGGAGTCCTTCTGCAGGGGCCGGCTCCACACCACAGGCCTCACCACGGCCGCCCTCGCCGCCGGAGCCGCGCACGGACTCGACCCGCTCGCACTCGACGCGGCGGCCGACGCCCGCACCCCCTCACCCGCCCTACGCGCCACCGCCCGCAGGCTCGGCCGCCAGCTGATGCGGGCCGCCCGCGCCACCTGGCCCAGCCCCGGACTCGACGCGCTCGCGGCTGCGTTCCCCCGCGGCGCCCACCAGCCCGTCGTCCTCGGCACCACCGCCCTGGCCGCCGGGCTCGGACCCGAGGACGCCGCGTACTGCGCCGTGTACGAGACGGTCGGCGGCCCCACCACCGCCGCCGTACGCCTCCTCAGCCTCGACCCCTACCAGGCCACCGCCGTCCTGGCCCGCCTCGCCCCCGAGATGGACGAGGTCGCCGAGCGCGCCACCGCCGCCGCCCGCGAGGGCGTCGACGCGCTGCCCGCCGCCTCCGCCCCCCTCCTCGACCTCACCGCCGATCAGCACGCGGCCTGGCCCGTCCGCCTGTTCGCCTCGTAACGCTCCGACAGGAGAACCATGCACCTCGACCACGGACACACCCACCACGGCGCCGTCTCCGCCGACGCCCACCGCCCCGACGGCACCCGCCGCGCCCTGCGCATCGGACTCGGCGGCCCCGTCGGCTCCGGCAAGACCGCCACCGTCGCCGCCCTCTGCCGGGAACTGCGCGACACCCTCTCCCTCGCCGTCGTCACCAACGACATCTACACCCGCGAGGACGCCGACTTCCTCCTCCGCAACGCCGTCCTGCCGCCCGAGCGGATCCAGGCAGTGGAGACCGGCGCCTGCCCGCACACCGCCATCCGCGACGACATCTCCGCCAACCTCGAAGCCGTCGAGGAACTGGAGGAGGCCGTGGGCCCGCTCGACCTCATCCTCGTCGAGTCCGGCGGCGACAACCTCACCGCCACCTTCTCCAAGGGCCTCGTCGACGCCCAGATCTTCGTCATCGACGTGGCCGGCGGCGACGACATTCCCCGCAAGGGCGGCCCCGGCGTCACCACCGCCGACCTCCTCGTCGTCAACAAGACCGACCTCGCCCCCCACGTCGGCTCCGACCTGGAGCGGATGGCCCGCGACGCCAAGGAACAGCGCGGCGAACTGCCCGTCGCCTTCACCTCGCTGCGCGCCGAGAACGGCGTCGCCCCCGTCGCCGACTGGGTCCGCGCCCAGCTCGTGGCCTGGACCGCGTGAGCCTGCGCGCCACGGCCCGGATCGCCGCCGACGCCGACGGCGGGCTGCCGCTCCTCGTGAGCGACGGGCCGCTCGCCCTGCGCCGTACCAGAGCGGCCGGACCGTACAACCGGGTCACCGTCGTCGGGGCGATGAGCGCCCCGCTCGGCGGTGACCGGCTGGCCGTCGAGACCGAGGTACGGGACGGGGCCCGGCTCCTGGTCGACGCGGCCGCCGCGACCCTCGCCCTGCCGGGCCGGACCGCCGAGCCCGCCGCGTACGACGTCCGGCTCACCGTCGGCGAGGAGGGCGTCCTGCGCTGGCTGCCCGAACAGCTGGTCTCCGTCGACGGCTCGGACCTGCGGCTGCGTACCGTCGTCGAACTCGCCGCCACGGCACGGCTCGTCCTGCGGGAGGAGCAGATCCTCGGCCGCCACGGAGAACCGCCCGGCACCCTCGTCAGCCGCCTCACCGTCCGCCGCGCCGGACGCCCCCTCCTCGACCAGGAGCTGGCGTACGGCCCCGGTGCCCCCGGCGGCTGGGACGGCGGCGCCGTCCTCGGCGGCCACCGGGCCACCGGACAACTCCTCGTCGTCGAGCCCGACTTCGCGGAGAAGCCGGTCGCGCCCCGGCTCCTCGGCGAGCACGCCGCGATCACCCCGCTCGCGGGACCCGCCGCCCTCGCCACCGCCGTCGCCCCCGACGCCCTGGCCCTGCGCCGCCTCCTCGACGAGGCCCTGGAGCTGCTCGCGCCCGCCTGAGCCGGACAAGGCGGCTCACCGCTCAGCGGAACACCGTCACCGGTTATGGGTTCGGCAAAGAAACACCCGTACGGGCTTACGTCGTGCTGCCCACGGACGAAAGGATCACCCGGACAGAACGACACCTACAGGGGGAGTACTTGTGCGACGTACGGCAGCACTCGGTTCGGCCGGCACTCTGATAGCGGGCACGCTCGTCGTGGGCGCGCTCACGGCCCCGGCGGCCAACGCCGAAAGCAACCGCCATCTGCGGGACGCCGAGGCGATCGGTGTCGCCGTCGCCGCGGCGCGGGCCGCCCAGGCGGGCATCGACTGGCAGGACTGCCCGGCCGACTGGGGCCTGGAGAAGCCGATCCAGTGCGGCTGGGTCACCGTCCCCGTCGACTACGCGAAGCCGAACGGCAAGAAGATCAAGATCGCGGTCGACCGGATCGGCGCCACCGGCACGCCCGCCGAGCGCCAGGGCGCGCTCCTCTACAACCCCGGCGGCCCCGGCGGCTCAGGCCTGCGCTTCCCGCGCCGGGTCACCACCAAGAACGCGATCTGGGCGAACACCGCCAAGGCCTACGACTTCGTCGGCTTCGACCCGCGCGGCGTCGGCAAGTCGGCCCCCATCTCCTGCGTCGACCCGACCGAGTTCGTCAAGGGCCCCAAGCTCGACCCGGTCCCCGACAGCGAGGCCGACAAGCGCGCGCAGCGCAAGCTCGCCGCCGGGTACGCCGAGGGGTGCGCGGAGAAGAACGGCGACCTCCTGCCGCACATCAACACCCTCAACACCGCCCGCGACCTCGACGTCGTCCGCGCCGCCCTCGGCGAGAAGAAGCTCAACTTCGTCGGCGTCTCCTACGGCACCTACCTCGGCGCGGTCTACGGCACGCTCTTCCCGACCCACGTCCGCCGCATGGTCCTCGACAGCGTCGTCAACCCGTCGACGCGCAAGATCTGGTACGAGGCCAACCTCGACCAGGACATCGCCTTCGAGGGCCGCCTCAAGGACTGGATGACCTGGGTCGCCCAGCACGACGCCACCTACCACCTCGGCGACACCCACGCGGAGGTCCGGCAGCAGTGGGACACCCTGCGCGCCGCCGCCAAGAAGGCGCCCCTCGGCGGCAAGGTCGGCCCCGCCGAACTCATCGCCTTCTTCCAGAACGCGCCCTACTACGACTCCATGTGGGCCCCGGTGGCCGAGGCCTGGAGCGCGTACGCCGCCGGTGACCCCCAGCCGCTCATCGAGTCGGCCGCGGCCGACCTCACCGACACCGCGGGCAACGCCGCGGCGGAGAACGGCAACGCCGTCTACACCGCCGTCGAGTGCGCCGACGCGCCCTGGCCCACCAGCTGGAAGAAGTGGGACCGGGACAACAGCCGGCTCCACAAGGAGTACCCCTTCATGACCTGGGCCAACGCGTGGATGAACCTGCCCTGCGCCACCTGGTCCACCCCGCGCCAGCGGCCGACCGAGGTGAAGACCGGCAAGGGCCTGCCGCCGGTGCTCATCACCCAGGCCGAGCGCGACGCCGCCACCCCGTACGGCGGCGCCGTCGAACTGCACAAGCGCTTCAAGGGCTCGCGCCTGATCACGGAGAAGGACGCCGGCTCGCACGGCATCACCAACCTGGTCAACCCGTGCCTCAACACCAAGGTCGAGGCCTACCTGCTGACCGGGAAGCTGGACGCCAGGGACCAGACCTGCGCTCCGCACGCCACCCCGCAGCCGTAACGGCCCGCACCACCGGTCGGGGGGAGGGGCGGCCGTCCCTCCCCCCGACCCGCGTTCACCGCCGGGCCGCCAGCCAGGCGTCCTCCGTCGCGTAGTCGAAGAAGTCCACCCCGTACTTCGCGAGCCCGGGGAAGGCCTCCCGCCACTCCCGCCCCGCCAGGTGTCCGGCCAGCCACTCGACCGTCTCCGGCAGCGAATCCGCGTACGACACCACCGGCCGGTATCCCAACTCCCGCTGGGCCGCCGCCATGTCGTAGACGATCGGATGCGGTGAGGCCCACGGCGTGAGCCCCACGGGTCCCTCCGGCTCCCCCTCGATCAGCACCGTCTCGCTCGTGGCGCCCATGACCGCGTCGATCGCCGCCCCGATCTCCGCCACCGTCGGCGCCTCCGGGTCGGCGCCGTTGAGCACCCGGCTGCCCGGCTTCGCCGCCGCGAGCCGGACCAGCTCTGCCAGGTTGTCCACGTGGGCCGGGTGGAACCGTGACGTGCCGCCGTACGCGAGGGGCCGCCACGGCCGCCCGTCGAGCACCCGCTTCACGAACCACAGCTCGCGCGGCCCCGGGCAGTACGGCCCGTGGACGGCGCCCGCTCGCAGCAGCGTCGTCGGCAGCGCGTCGCCCATGGCGAGGAGCTCCCGCTCCAGGGCCACCTTCCGCGTGCTGTACGAGGTGTCGCCCGGCGCGACCGTCCGCCAGTCCTCCGCGACCGGCACCGGGTAGGCCGGGAAGCCGTCCGGCTCGTCCTGCGTGTCGAAGCTGCGGCCCCTCTCGTCCTCGTAGACGGCGCCGCTCGACACCACCACCGCCGAACCGATCCGGTCGGCGAGCCCGGCCAGCTGCCTGCCGTGTCCGCCGTCGTACGCGACGATGTCGACGAGCACGTCACAGCCGTCGCCGAGCCCCGCCGCGAGTGCGCCCTCCTCGGTACGGTCGAGCCGCACCGACCGGACCTCGTCCGGCCACCTCTCGTCCCTGGCGCCGCCCCGCGAGGCGGCCGTCACCTCCCAGCCGTCCGCGACGAGGGCCCGCACGGCCGCCCGCCCCACCTGTCCCGACGCACCCAGCACGAACGCGTTTCCCTTGATCATGGAGGCGACGCTACGGGCGCCAGGCCCCGCGGCCCAGGTCATTGCGCCGTGCGCGGATCCGCCCTCAGCGTTCCTCCCGGGGGAACTTTCGCGGGGGCTCCCCGTCCGCCTCCTCGGCCTTCACCACCGCCGCGTAGTCGTCCACGTACTCCTGGCCGGACAGACGGAGAATCTCGTACATGATCTCGTCGGTCACCGCGCGGACCACCGCCCGCTCACCCGCGGACCCGGCGAACCGCGAGAAGTCCAGCGGCTCCCCGAACCGGATGGTGACCCGGCGGATCCGAGGCACGACCTTCCCCGGCGGCTGGATCTCGAACGTCCCCACCATCGCGCAGGGCACCACCGGCACCCCGGCCGTCAGCGCCATCACCGCCACGCCCACCTTCCCCTTGTACAGCCGCCCGTCGTGCGAACGCGTCCCCTCCGGATAGATACCGAGCAGCTCGCCGCGGTCGAGCACGCCGAGCCCCTCACGGATCGCCGCCTTCCCGGCCTCCTTCCCCGACCGGTCGACCGGGATCTGCCCGGCCGCCCGGAAGAACGCGGCCGTGAGCCGGCCCTTGATCCCCGGCCCCGTGAAGTACTCCTGCTTCGCGAGGAAGGTGATCCGCCGATCGAGCACCACCGGCATCAGGAAGTGATCGGAGAAGGAGAGGTGGTTGCCCGCGACGATCGCCGCGCCGTCCTCCGGGACGTGTTCGAGCCCCTCGATCCGCGGCCGGAACAGCAGCCTCAGAAACGGCCCGAGCAGTACGTACTTCAACAGGTGGTAGAACACCCGCAACCCCCGTTCGTCGTCCGTCAAGCCCGTTGTATACACGTGCGGCCCCGTGGTCCACTGGTGGGGGAGCGTCACCATGACCGGCGAGCGTGGAACCAGACGCCCCGGCCGCGTCCTCACCGCGTTCCTCTGCGCGCTGACGGCGGCCGGGCTGTACGGCTGCTCCGACTCGGGCGGATCCAAACCCACCCCGGTACCGACTCCCTCGCCCGCCACGACGGCGCCCGCGCCCACGACACCCGCGCCCACCGGCCGATCGCCCTTCACCGGACTGCCCGCGCGGCCCGCGCCGGTCCTCGCCGTCAAGATCGACAACGTGGCCGCGGCCCGCCCCCACACCGGACTCGGCGCGGCCGACCTCGTCTACGTCGAACAGGTCGAGGGCGGAGCCACCCGGCTCCTCGCCGTGTACTCCTCCCGCCTCCCCGACCTCGCGGGACCCGTCCGCAGCGCCCGCGAATCCGACATCGAGCTGCTCAGGACCTTCGGCCGGCCGGTCCTCGCCTACTCGGGCGCGCAGTCCGCGCTGAATCCGGTGATCGCCGCCGCACCCCTCCACCCGATCACCGAGTCCACCGCCCCCGGTGCCTTCCGGCGCTCCCCGGACCGGCCCGCCCCGCACAACCTCTACCTGCGGCCCGAGCGGGCCCTCGCCACCGACCCGGGAGCCCCGAACGCGCAGGACATCGGCTTCCGCTTCGGGCCCGCCCCGGGCGGCTCCACGGTCGACTCCGAGACCGTCCGCTTCCCGGCGGCCCGCTACACCTTCACCTGGTCCGCCGCCGACCGGAGCTGGCGGGTGGCGATGGACGGCCGGGCGGCCCGTACCACCGACACCGGACCGCTGAACCCGTCCACGGTCGTCGTCCAGCGGGTCGCCGTCCGCGCCTCCGACTACCACGACCGGTCCGGCGCGGTCTCCCCGTACACCGAGACCGTCGGCAGCGGCACCGCGCTCGTCCTGCGCGACGGACGCGCCCACGAGGCCCGCTGGTCCCGGCCCTCGGCGTCGGCGGGCACCACCTTCACCACCCCGGGCGGCGCGCCCCTCGCCTTCGCGCCGGGACAGGTCTGGGTGGTCCTCGCCCCCAAGGGCTGAAGGGCCGGAAAGCTCAAGGGCCCGCCGGACCAAGGCCCGCAGGCCGACAAGCTCAAGGACCCGCGGGCCCCGGGCCCGTCGGCGGGCGGCGGCGGGGGCCGGCCGGGCCCGCGCTGTCCGACGCGGCCATCCCGATCGTGGCCACTCCGAGCACCACCCAGCCGAACCAGAGCCAGCCGCTGCTGCCCAGCGCCACCGTGTACGCCGTCGTCAGCACCAACGCGGCGCAGGTGAGCACCGCCATCGTCTTCGTGGGACCGGACATCAGTCCGCCCTCCTCCCGACCGAGGCCACGCAGGCCGTCCCGACCATCGTGACCCCCCGAGAGGGGCGCGCGCTACTCCCCGGACGCTCCGGCGTGCGCCGGAAAGCGGATTCCGGTCAGCGCCCGCGCGCCTGGAGCGAGGCCAGGTACGCGTTGTACGCCTCCAGCTCCTTGTCCCCGTCCCGGTCGGCCGCCCGGTCCTGGCGGACCGCCTGCCGCTGCTCGGAGTGGTACCACTGGTAGACGAGCGCGATCAGCACGAGCACCGACGGGATCTCGCTGAACGCCCAGGCGATGCCGCCCGCCGCGTTCTGGTCGGCGAGCGCGTCGATCCCCAGGGAGGCCGGCGGACTCGCGTACGCCTTGACCATCGGCTCCGACGCCATCATCAGCGCGATGCCGAAGAAGGCGTGGAACGGCATGCCCGCGAACAGCTCCAGCATCCGCATCACGTAACCCGGCCGGTGCGGACCCGGGTCCACGCCCATGATCGGCCAGAAGAAGACCACGCCCACCATCAGGAAGTGGACCATCATCCCGATGTGGCCGGGCTTCGAGCCCATCAGGAAGTCGAAGAGCGGCGTGAAGTACAGCGCGTACAGGCTCGCGATGAACATCGGGATCGTGAAGCCGGGGTGCGTGATCACCTTGATGTACCGGCTGTGCAGCAGCTTCAGGAGCAGCTCGCGCGGCCCCGTCGAACCGCGGCCCGCCACCGGCAGCGCCCGCAGCGCGAGCGTCACCGGCGCGCCGAGGAGCAGCAGGATCGGCGACAGCATGGAGATCACCATGTGCTGCACCATGTGCACGCTGAACATGACCATGCCGTAGTCGTTGAGCTTGGTGCACATGACGAGGGCGACGCTCAGCACACCGACCGTGAAGAACACCGTCCGGCTCAGGGGCCACGCGTCCCCGCGCCGCCGCAGCCGCGCCACGCCCCACCCGTACAGACCGAGCGCCGCGAGGCAGCCGATCAGGAAGAAGGGGTCGGGAGAGAACTCCAGGCCCCGTCCCAGCGTGAACGGCGGCAGATCCGTCATCATGCCGTGCCCGCTGTGATCCATCGTGTGCACTCCTGGAGCCCGATTCGCGCTTGTTGTCCGCACCAGACTAGAACCGCCCCCGGCCGCGACCGCGACCGGGGGCGGATGTCACCTGAGGGTGACGGTCAGAGCACGCACTCCGCCTCGGCGTAGCGGTCGGCCGGGACCGTCTTGAGGGTCTCCACGGCCTGGGCCAGCGGAACCATCTCGATCTCCGTGCCGCGCAGCGCGGTCAGCATGCCGAACTCGCCGCGGTGCGCCGCCTCGACCGCGTGCCATCCGAAGCGGGTCGCGAGGACGCGGTCGTACGCGGTCGGGGTGCCGCCGCGCTGGACGTGCCCGAGGATCACCGGGCGGGCCTCCTTGCCGAGCCGCCGCTCCAGCTCCACGGAGAGCTGGTTGGCGACGCCGGTGAACCGCTCGTGGCCGTAGATGTCGGTGCCGGCGGTCTTGAACTCCATCGAGCCCTCACGCGGCTTCGCGCCCTCGGCGACGACGACGATCGCGAAGCGCTTGCCGTCGGCGAAGCGGGCGCCGACCCGGGCGGTCAGCTCGTCCATGTCGAAGGGGCGCTCGGGGACGACGACGGCGTGCGCGCCGGCGGCCATGCCGGAGTGCAGCGCTATCCAGCCGGTGTGACGGCCCATGACCTCGACGACGAGGACCCGCTGGTGGGACTCGGCGGTGGTCTTCAGCCGGTCGAGGGCCTCGGTGGCGACGGTCACGGCCGTGTCGAAGCCGAAGGTGACGTCGGTGGAGGCGATGTCGTTGTCGATGGTCTTCGGGACGCCGACGATCGGGAGGCCCGCCTCGGACAGCAGGTTCGCCGCCTTCAGGGTGCCCTCGCCGCCGATCGGGATGATCGCGTCGAGCCCCAGGTCGGCGACGTGGCCGCGGGCGCGCTCGACGCCGTCGACCAGGTGCGCGGGCTGGACCCGCGAGGAGCCGAGGATGGTGCCGCCGCGGGCCAGGATGCCGCCCACCGCTTCGAGGTCGAGCTTGCGGTAGTCGGCCTCCAGGAGGCCCTTCCACCCGTCGAGGAAGCCGATGACCTCGTCGCCGTGGTCGACGACGGCGCGGTGCACGACGGAACGGATGACAGCGTTCAGACCGGGGCAGTCTCCGCCGGAGGTGAGCACACCAATGCGCATAGCCCATAAACCTTTGCAACGTGGGCCGACTCCCGGACCACGTCGTCCGGCTGGATTCCCGCCACCCTATCGCCGCAGGGTGGCGGGGCCGAACCGGATGTCCGCACAGTGGACAACGTACGTTCGTACGAGAGAAGGACGGCGGCGGCGCCCGGGACGGCTCAGGCGGGCTGCGTGGCCGCCGCGATGCGCTCGGCGCGCAGCGCCTCGTACCAGCGGTCGTCGGTCGGCGGCAGCGCGTTCACGTCGAGGGCCAGCTTCAGGAGCAGGTCCGCGATCTGCGGGTTGCGGGCCATGACGGGGCCGTGCATGTACGTACCGAAGACGGTGTCGTTGTACGCGCCCTCGGTGCCGTCGCCGGTCCCGTTGCCGTTGCCGAAGACGGTCCGGGCGAACGGCCGGGCCGTCGGGCCGAGATGGGTGATGCCCTGGTGGTTCTCGAAGCCCGTCAGCTGGGGGAGGCCGAGGCGCGGGTCGATGTCCGCGAGGACGTCGCCGACGCACCGCTGGCCCTCGCCGCGGGTCGAGATCACGTCGATGAGACCGAGACCGGCCTCCCGCTCGCCGATGTCGTTGATGAACTCGTGGCCCAGGATCTGGTAGCCGGCGCAGACCGAGAAGATGATCGCGCCGTTGGAGGCGGCCCGGCTCAGGCCGCCGTCCCGCCGCAGCCGCTCGGCCGCGAGCCGCTGCGGTCGGTCCTCGCCGCCGCCGATCAGGTAGATGTCGCCCGAGGTCGGCACCGGCTGGTCGCTGCGGACGTCGACGCGCTCGACGCTGAGGCCGCGCTGTTCGGCCCGGCGCTGGACGACCAGGACGTTGCCCTGGTCGCCGTAGGTGCTGAGCAGGTCCGGGTAGACCCAGACCAGGCGCAGGCTGCTGTCACTCATGCTGCAAGTCCTCTACGGGTCAGTTGCCGACGCGGCGGCGGACGTCCTGGAAGGCGGTGTAGTTGGCGATCAGCTCGATCTGCCCGGGCGGGGCCATCGCGACGGCCTCGTCGAGGGTCTCGCAGACGCGGAAGTCCACGCCCGCGACCTCCAGGCGGACCGCGAGGTCCAGCTTCCGGTCGCCGATCACCATGATCGGGTGGCCGGCGAGCCGGCCGTAGTCCACGTCCCACAGCCAGGAGGTGTCCGTCCCGTCGGCGCCGCGCGCGTTGACGGAGAGGATCACCGGCGCGGGCGGCCCGTCGATGAGGGAGAACGTCTCGAGCCAGCCGGCCGGGTTCTTCGCGAGCAGCAGACGCAGGTCGCGGCCCTGGAAGGAGACCACGTCGTAGCGTCCGGCGACGGCCTGCACCTGGTACATGCGCTCCAGGGCCACCTGCGGCGGCACCCCGAAGACGGCGGCGACGGCGGCCGAGCTGGTGGCGTTCGCCTTGTTGGCGCGGCCGGGCAGCTGGAGCCGGATCGGCCAGGCCGAACCGTGCGGGTCGAGCACGTGGTCGCCGCTGAGCGCCCAGCTCGGGGCAGGACGGCGGAAGCCGCACTCGCCGCAGAACCAGTCGTCGCCCGGGCGCTGCATCACACCGCCGCAGGCGGGGCACGACCAGGCGTCGTCCTTCCACTCCTGGCCCGCGGCCACCCACACCACGTTGGGGGAGGAGGAGGCGGCCCACACGATGAGCGGGTCGTCGGCGTTGGCGACGACGACGGCCTTGGTGCCGCTGAGACCCTCGCGCCACTTCTCGGCGAGCATCCGGGTCTCGGCGGCGCGGTCGAGCTGGTCGCGGGAGAGGTTGAGCAGCGCGATGACCTTCGGCGTGGTGTCGCGGGCGACTCCGGCGAGGTACTTCTCGTCGACCTCGATCACGCCGTACTTCGAGTCCGAGCCGCCGGCCAGCGCCGAGGTGATGCCGGCGGGCATGTTGGCGCCGAGGGCGTTCGAGACGACGGGGCCGGCGGCGCGCAGGGCCTCCGCGATCAGCCGGGTCGTCGTCGTCTTGCCGTTGGTCGCCGACACCAGGACGACGTCCAGATGCTGCGCGAGCCGGCCCAGGAGGTCGGGGTCGAGCCTCAGCGCGACCTTGCCGCCGATCACCGATCCGCTGCCGCGCCCCGCCGCACGCGACACCGCGGCCGCGGCCCTGCCCGCCGTCACGGCCAGCTTGGCGCGCGGCGACAGCGGCTCTGGATTACCGGGGTGTCCTGACATCGTTCTTGTTCCTCCTCGCGTCGGTCCGGGCTCAGCCTATCGAGATCCGGCCAGCAGCCCGAACAGCGGCACCGCCGAGCGACCGTGCGAAACAGCCAGGTCACGGCGGACCGTACCCTTACCGCCATGCGAAACCGCCCCATCCCCGGCAGTTCCGGCCGCGTCCGCGCGATGACCCTGCTCGGCGATCCCGTGCTGCACCGTCCCTGTGCGCCCGTCACCGAGTTCGGGCCCGAACTGGCCCGGCTCGTCGAGGACTTGTTCGCCACGATGTACGCGGCGAACGGCGTGGGCCTCGCGGCGAACCAGGTGGGCGTGGGCCTGCGCGTCTTCGTCTACGACTGCCCCGACGACGAGGAGAACCGCCATCTGGGCCATGTGGTGAACCCGCGCCTGGTGGAGGCGGACGGCGACGTGATCCGGGGCCCGGAGGGCTGCCTCTCGCTGCCGGGCCTCGAAGCCCCGACGCCCCGTCACGACCGCGCGGTGGTCGAGGGCGTACGGGCGGACGGGACGCCGGTACGGGTCGAGGGCACGGGTTTCTTCGCCCGCTGCCTCCAGCACGAGACGGACCACCTGGAGGGCCGGGTCTACGCGGACCGGGTCACGGGGTGGCGCAAGTCACGTCTCCTCAGGTCGATCCGCAAGGAGCCGTGGGGGGCCGGAGCGGGCGTCCTGGAGTCCTAGAACCCGGGTCCGCCGGGGCGGTCGTCGGCCTGGGCGAGGCGGCCCCAGAGGAGGTCCGCGAGGCTGCGGACGAGTTCGGCGCGGTCGCAGGGCCGCTCGCCGAGCCACCAGTCGCCGGCCGCGTGCATCATGCCGACGATGCCGTGACCCCAGATCCGGGCCTGGGCCTCGGCTGCGGGGCCCAGGTCGACGCGCTCGGCGATGACCTGGCCGAGCTCCTCGCCCATGCGGCGGAGCAGCGGGGCGGAGTGGCGGCCGACGTCGAAGCCCTGCTCGGTCTGGTGCGTCTCCTCCGCCGGGTGCATGAGGAAGCGGTAGACCTGGGGCATCGCCTCGATCGACGCGAGATAGGTGTCGAGGGTGGCCTCGACGCGGCGGCGCCGGTCGGCGGGCGCGTCGAGCGCGGCCCGCAGGGCGGAGAGGAGGGCGTCCGTGTGCCGGATGGCGAGGGCGCGGTACAGGCCGCCCTTGTCGCCGAAGTGGCGGTAGAGGATCGGCTTGGTGATGCCGGCCTCGGCCGCGATCGCGTTCATGGAGGCCTTGGGGCCGTCCCGGAGCACCACCCGGTCCGCCGCCTCCAGCAGCTCGCGGCGCCGCTGCTCGGCGGGCGTCTGCTGGCCGGTGGTCCGGTGTGCGATGTCCATAGCGTGTCTCCCCGCCCGTGCGATTCCGTGAGGCTGTCGCAACGTAACACCCGCTCGGTCTCCGGTGCTGGCCGGGCCGAGGGCTCCGCTGCTGGTTGACAGCCCATACCCACCGGTAACAGACTGTTGTTACCGCAAGTAACGTACTCCGTGGAGGGAACATGGGCGAGTTCACGCTCGAACTCAACGAGGACCAGAAGCAGGTCCGCGACTGGCTCCACGGCTTCGCCGCCGATGTGATGCGCCCCGCGGCCGCCGAATGGGACGAGCGTGAGGAGACTCCCTGGCCGATCATCCAGGAAGCGGCCAAGCTCGGCATCTACTCGCTCGACTTCTACGCCCAGCAGTTCTTCGACCCCACCGGCCTCGGCATCCCGATGGCGATGGAGGAGTTCTTCTGGGGCGACGCCGGCATCGCCCTCTCCATCGTCGGTACGGGCCTCGCCGCCGTCGGCGTCCTCGCCAACGGCACCGAGGAGCAGATCGGCACCTGGGTCCCGCAGATGTACGGCGACGCCACCGACGTCAAGGTAGCGGCGTTCTGCTCCTCCGAGCCCGACGCCGGCTCGGACGTCGCCTCCATGCGGACCCGGGCCGTGTACGACGAGGCCAAGGACGAGTGGGTGCTCAACGGCACCAAGACCTGGGCGACCAACGGCGGCATCGCCAACGTCCACGTCGTCGTCGCCGTCGTCGACGCCGAACTGGGCTCCAAGGGCCACGCCTCCTTCATCGTCCCGCCGAACACCCCCGGCCTGTCCCAGGGCCAGAAGTTCCAGAAGCACGGCATCCGCGCCTCCCACACCGCCGAGGTCGTCCTGGAGGACGTCCGCGTCCCCGGGCACTGCCTCCTCGGCGGCAAGGAGAAGCTGGACGAGCGCCTCGCCCGGGCCCGCGAGAAGGCCAAGACGGGTGGCGAGCGTGTGAAGAACGCCGCCATGGCCACCTTCGAGGCCTCCCGCCCCGCGGTCGGCGCCATGGCCGTCGGCACCGCCCGCGCCGCGTACGAGGTGGCCCTCGACTACGCGAAGACCCGCGTGCAGTTCGGCCGGCCGATCATCGAGAACCAGGGTGTCGCCTTCCAGCTCGCCGACATGGCCACGCAGATCGACGCGGCCCGCCTCCTCGTCTGGCGCGCCTCCTGGATGGCCACGGCGGGCAAGCCCTTCACGGCGGCCGAGGGCTCCATGTCCAAGCTGTACGCCAGCGAGGTCGCCAAGCAGGTCACCGCCCAGGCCATCCAGATCCTCGGCGGCAACGGCTACACCCGCGAGTACCCGGTCGAGCGGATGCACCGCGACGCCGCGATCTACACCATCTTCGAGGGCACCAGCGAGATCCAGCGCATGGTGATCAGCCGCGCGCTCGCGAAGTAGCGGGCCCCGTCG
>NZ_JBEOVO010000018.1:0-138712 GCF_040295605.1 Streptomyces sp. NPDC002773 | reverse complement strand
AATAGCTCCGCTATGAGGGCGCTCCGGCGCCTTGCGATGCACCGCACCAGACGCCGCGCCCTATCCGGCCCTGATCCGCCGGACACACCCTAGGCCCGCCGACGCCGGGTCGCGCCGAAGAGGACGGCCGCGCCGGTCGCGAGCACGGCGGCGCCGCTGATCGCGAGGTACGGGGTGGCGGCGTCGCCACCGGTCTCGGCCAGCCGCTCACCGGAACCGGAACCGGCGGCGGGAACGGGCGCGTTGGACGACGACTCCTGGGCCGGGTCCTGCGAGGGCCCCTCGGCGGACCCCTCGGCGGGCTCCTGCGTGGACGCGGGTTCCTGTACGGGAGCCTGCGTGGCCGAGCCGCCCGCCGCCGGGGCAGCCGCCGTCTCCTCCGCGCCCGTGGCCGGGTCACCGTCCCCGTGGCCGCCGTGCTCGACCGAGGACTCGTCCTGGCCCTCC
Organism: Streptomyces sp. NPDC002773; assembly: GCF_040295605.1. NCBI lineage: Bacteria > Bacillati > Actinomycetota > Actinomycetes > Kitasatosporales > Streptomycetaceae > Streptomyces > Streptomyces sp. NPDC002773. Next base: position 138,265 of record NZ_JBEOVO010000018.1, on the reverse strand, counting down.
TCGATCTGCTGGTCGCTCGGCGCGGAGGCGGTCGGCGCCGGAGCCGTACCGCCGCTGTCCTGCCCGAACACCACGTCCGAGCAGGTGTAGAACGCCTCGGGGGAGTCGGAGCGCTGCCAGATCGAGTAGATGAGATGACGGCCGGACCTGTTCGGCACGGTCCCCTCGAAGACGTAGTCGCCGCCCTCCATCCGGGGGTCGGTCACCGTGGCGAACGGCTTCTCCTCCAGGTCCGACCACGCCAGCGGCTTCGACGGGTCGTAGCCGTCCTTCGTCACGTACAACGCGAACGAGCCCCGGTGCGGCGCGGTCCCCTTGTACCGGAAGGTGTGCGCCCCGGACTTCATGCCGCTCGCGGGCCAGTCGGCCCGCGCCAGGTCGAGCCCCCGGTACTTGTCGTTGCCCGCGCTGCACAGCTTGCCGTCCGGGATCAGCTCCCGGTGCTTCCCGGCGGCGTTCGCGACGTTCACCGCGTTCCAGTCGTAGAACGCCTGCGCCCCACTGGCAGCCACCGCGGCCTTGCAGGCCGCCGACCTCGGAGACTCGGGCCCCTCCGCGTAACAGGCCGAGACCCGGCTCACCGGATCGGTCATCGACCCGTGCGCGGACGCGCCCCCGACGGCGAGCCCGGACAGAGCCAGCACGGTGCCGGCGGTGACGGCCACGGAGATACGACGAGAAGTCATGGGGGGACAGCTCCTTCACGAGGGTGGGACGTGGGGGGTTGCCAAGGAAGCTAGCCCCCACCCCCCACGAAAAAGCCGCAGGAGAAGGAGAGAAGACGATTCTTAGGACCCCTTTAAGGGACCGCTAAGCAGTGCCTGAGGAACGTCCCGGAATACGTCCTGAGGGGAGCGTCAGCCGAGTCGGCGGTAGCGTCGTTCCGGGCGTCCCGTCCCGCCGTACCGCAGCGTGATCTCCGCGCGGCCCGTCTCCGCGAAGTACTCCAGGTAGCGGCGGGCGCTCACTCGGGACAGGGAGCCCGCCTCCGCGCATTCCGTGGCCGAGAGGCCTTCCGGGTGGGCGCGGAGGACCGAGTCGACCAGGTCGGCCGTGTGGGCGGCGAGGCCCTTCGGGAGTTCCCGGGAGCCGCGGGGGCGGGTGCCGAAGATCTGGTCGACGTCCTCCTGGCGGGCCTCGTCCAGTTCGTCGAGGCGGCTGCGGAGCGAGGCCACGTGGCGGAGCTGCTCGTGCAGCGCCGCCTGGCTGAACGGCTTGATCAGATAGTGCAGTGCCCCCGCCCGCAGCGCCGACCGGATCGTGTCCACGTCCCGCGCCGCCGTGATGAAGAGCGCGTCCATGCCCAGGCCCGCCGCGCGCAGCTCCCGGAGCACCTGGACGCCGTCCATGTCCGGCAGGAACACGTCGAGGAGCACCAGGTCGGGCCTGAGCCGCTCGGCCGCCCGCAGGGCGTCGGCGCCGCTGTGCGCGACCCCGGACACCGAGAAGCCCTCCACCGCCGACACATAGCGGCAGTGCAGCTTGGCGACCATGAAGTCGTCGTCCACCACCAGCACTCTCGTCACGCCGACCCACGCTAGGTCCCGACCACAACGACCACAACGTCCGTTGGTTGCGGAAGAGAGACAGCTTCTTAACGCGCGGGCAACATGTGGGCCACCTCACATCCCCCTATCCCTTCGAATCGAGAGGCGGCACACGTGCGGTTGCGCACCCCCTTCGCCCTCCTCGGGGCCGCGCTGCTCGTCCTGGTGGGTCCGCCGCTGCTCAGTCCCGGCAGCGGCGCCGACACCGGCACGCGGATACCCGGACTGCGCTTCATGGTCCCCAACACCCCGGGCGGCGGGTACGACATCACCGCCCGCACCGCGGCCAAGAACGCCGAGGAGGCGGACCTCACCGGCGACATCGAGGTCTTCAACCTGCCCGGAGCGGGCGGCACCGTCGGCCTCACCCGGCTCGTCGGCGAACGCGGCAACGGCCGCCTCGCCATGTCCATGGGCCTCGGTGTCGTCGGCGCCGTCCACACCAACGAGACCCCGATCACCCTCGCCGACACCACCCCGATCGCCCGGCTCACCGAGGAGCAGGACATCGTCGTGGTCGGCAAGAACTCCCCGTACACCACCATCCAGGAGCTCCTCGCCGCCTGGAAGGAGAACCCCGGCAAGCTGCCCGTCGGCGGCGGCTCCTCGCCCGGCGGCCCCGACCACCTCGCCCCGATGCTGATGGCCCAGGCCGCCGGGATCGCGCCGAAGGACGTCAACTACGTGCCCTTCGACGGCGGCGGCGAACTCCTCGCCTCCATCCTCGGCGACAAGGTCGCCTTCGGCGTCTCCGGCGTCGGCGAGTACCTCGACCAGATCAAGGCGGGCGAGCTGCGCCTCCTCGCGGTCACGGGACCGAAGCGGGTCCCCGGCCTCGACGCCCCCACGCTCCGCGAGGCCGGCCTCGACACCGAGTTCACCAATTGGCGCGGCATCGTCGCCCCACCCGGCCTCTCCGACGCCGAGCGCGACAAGCTCGTCACCCTCGTGACCGCCCTGCACGACTCCCCGCAGTGGCGCGCGTCCCTGAAGACCCACGGCTGGGACGACGCCTTCCTGCCCGGCGAGGAGTTCGGCGCCTTCCTCACCGAGCAGGACCGGCGGGTCGGCTCCGTACTGAAGGAGCTGGGACTGTGAGCCTTAAGACCTGGCTGCGCGAGCGCTCCGAACTCGGCGTCGGCGCCCTCCTCTTCCTCCTCGGCGTCCTCGTCCTCACCGACGCCCTCACCCTCGACGCCGACCTCGCCGGCCGCGGCCCGGTCGGCCCCGCCACCGTCCCCCTCGTCGTCGGCTGCGGCCTGCTCGTCGTCGCCGTGCTCCTCTCCGTCGACGTGCTGCGCGGCGGCCGCGGCGAGGCCGAGGCAGGCGAGGACGTCGACCTGACCGAACCCGCCGACTGGCGGACGGTCCTGCTCCTCGCCGGTGTGTTCCTCGCCTTCGCCGTCCTCATCGGCCCCGTCGGCTTCCCCGTCGCCGGAGCGCTCCTCTTCTGGGGCGCGGCCTACGCCCTCGGCAGCCGCCACCTCCACCGCGACCCGCTCCTCGCGGCCGCGCTCTCGCTCCTCACCTACGTCGTCTTCGACAAGCTGCTCGGCGTCCCGCTGCCCGGCGGCCCGCTGATGGGAGTGATCTGACCCATGGATTCCCTGAACTCCCTCATCGACGGCTTCGGCACCGCCCTCACCCCGATGAACCTGCTGTGGGCCGCGATCGGCGTGCTCCTCGGCACCGCCATCGGCGTCCTGCCCGGCATCGGCCCCGCCATGGCCGTGGCCCTGCTCCTCCCCGTCACGTACGGGCTGGAACCTACCGGCGCGTTCATCATGTTCGCCGGCATCTACTACGGCGCCATGTTCGGCGGCTCCACCACCTCGATCCTCCTCAACACCCCCGGGGAGAGCGCGGCCGTCGTCGCCGCCATCGAGGGCAACCCGATGGCCAAGGCGGGCCGTGGCGCGCAGGCGCTCGCCGCCGCCGCCATCGGCCACTTCGCCGGCGGCATGATCGGTACGATCCTGCTCGTCGTCCTCGCCCCGACGGTCGCCGCACTCGCCGTCGGCATCGGCGCCCCCGACTACCTCGCCCTGATGGTCCTCGCCTTCATCGCGGTGACCTCGGTCCTCGGCTCCTCCCGCATCCGCGGTCTCGCCTCCCTCCTCATCGGCCTCACCATCGGCCTGGTCGGCCTCGACCAGATGACCGGGCAGCAGCGCCTCACCTTCGGTTCGCTCCAGCTCGCCGACGGCGTCGACGTCGTCATCGTCGCGGTCGGCCTCTTCGCCATCGGCGAGGCCCTGTGGGTCGCCGCCCACCTGCGCCGCACGGCGGGGGAGGCCATCCCCGTCGGACGCCCCTGGCTCGGCAGGGACGACGTACGGCGCACCTGGAAGCCCTGGCTGCGCGGACCGTTCATCGGCTTCCCGTTCGGGGCGATCCCGGCCGGCGGCGCGGAGATCCCGACCTTCCTGTCGTACGTCACGGAGAAGCGGCTCTCGAAGCACAAGGAGCAGTTCGGCAAGGGCGCCATCGAGGGCGTCGCGGGACCCGAGGCGGCCGCCTCGGCCTCGGCGGCGGGGACGCTCGTCTCCATGCTGACCCTCGGGCTGCCCACGACCGCCGTCGCCGCCGTGATGCTGGCCGCGTTCCAGCAGTACGGCATCCAGCCCGGCCCGCTGCTGTTCGAGCGGGAGCCCGACCTGGTGTGGGGCCTGATCGCCTCCCTGTTCGTCGGCATGGTGCTGCTGCTCGCGCTCAACCTGCCGCTCGCGCCCGTCTGGGCCAAACTCCTCCGCATCCCGCGCCCGTACCTCTACGCCGGCATCCTCTTCTTCGCCGCCGTCGGCGCGTACGCGGTCGGCGGTGAGGCCCTCGACCTGGTCGTGCTGCTCGTCATCGGCCTGATCGGGCTCGGCATGCGCCGGTACGGGCTCCCCGTGCTGCCCGCCGTCATCGGGGTCATCCTCGGCCCGGCCGCCGAACAGCAGCTGCGCCGCGCCCTGCAGATCAGCGACGGCTCGGTGACGGGCCTGGTGAACACCCCGTTCTCGGTCACCGTGTACGCGGTCGTGGTCCTGCTCCTGGCCTGGCCCCTGTTGAGGAAGGTGATCGTCCGCCGCCGTAATGTGACGGTATGACAGACACGTTGATCCGTCCCGCGGTCGCCGCGGACGTCCCCGCCGTGAAGGCCGTGACCGACGCGGCCTTCCACCACTACATCGAACGGATCGGTCTCGTACCGGCCCCGATGGAGTACGACCACGCGGCGAACGTGGCCGCGGGACGGGTCTTCGTGGCGGGCGATCCGGTGGCCGGCCTCGTGGTGGTGGTCCACGAGGCCGATCACCTCTATCTGGACGAGGTCGCCGTACACCCCGACGCCCAGGGCACGGGCCTGGGCCGCCTGCTGCTCGGCTGGGTCGAGCGGCACGCCCGCGAGCTCGGTCTGCCCGAGGTGCGGCTGCTGACCAACGCGATGATGTGGGAGAACCAGAAGCTGTACGAGCGGTACGGCTATGAGGTCGTCGAACGTCGTACGGAAGGACCGTACGATCGTATCCACTACCGAAAGCGCCTCAACTCGCCCCCGATGGGGTGAGTTTCGGACACGCGGCGGCCGGATCGGATATCCCTGGCGGGCAGCACCATCCCCCCACCCCGAAAGGTCCCCGCTCATGCGCGTCCGACTCGCCCTCGCCACAGGCGTTCTGCTGGCCTCCGCCGTCGCCCCCCTCGCCCACGCGGAAGGGACCGAGGACCTCTCCGTCCACAGCTACGGAACCATCGGCGACGACAGCAAGGTGACCCTCTCCGGCAGCTACCGCTGCCTCGACGACACCGCAGGCCCGGTCTTCGTCAACTCCACCCTCGTCCAGGGCGACCACTCGGCCGGGATCGGCGGCACCTGGGCCGTCTGCGACGGACACCTCCACGAGTGGACCAACACCGCCGTCGTGAAGGACCCCGCCTACCGGCCGGGCACCGCCCGGGTACAGGCCACCCTCGTGCGGCTCGCGGCCGGGAAGACGGGCCTGCCGACACCCGACTTCCTCGCCGTCGAGGAGTCCACCGTCGAACTGCTCTGACCGTCCGGCGCGGCAGGCGGCCCGGCTCGGGAGATGGCCCCCGGCTCGGCAGGCGGCCCCCGGCTCGGCCGATGGCCCGGCGCGGCAGATGGCGCAGGCCTGCCGGTGACCCGCTAGCCCAACAGGTCGGTCAGGCCCTCACGGCCGAGCGACTCCAGCTCGTCGAGGGCGACGACGGCACGCGCCGCCGCCTCCGGGTCGGAGGCGGCGAGCCCGCTCGCCGCGAACTCGTCCTCGTCGAGCCGCAGCACCTCGCTGCCGTCCGCCGACACCCACAGGTCCAGGTCCAGGTCGTCCACCACCACCCCGGAGCCGTCGATCACGGCCGGCCGCGTGATGTCGCAGTACCAGCCCTTGAGGGCGCCGTCCGCGGACCACACCTCCTTGACGGAGAACCAGCGGTCGCGCCAGTAGTGCTCCACGAACACATCACCCGGCTCGAACCGCACGAAGCCGAAGTCCCGTACACCCTCCGCCGCCCACGGAGCACGCACCGAGAGCCGGCTGCCGACCTCCGCGAGCACCTCGGCCGGGTAGCGGATCTTCGTCCGCCCCGCCTTCGTCAGGGTGACCTCAACCGATCGTCCGGACATGCCGTACCTCCGTCGCCCCGATCTCGTACCCGAACCACTCGTTGATCGCGAGCATCGGCCCGTTGTCGGCGTCGTTCCCCGTGAACGCCTCCGTGCAGCCCGCCGCCCGGGCCCGGTGCAGCGACGTGTTCTTGGCGAGCTTGGCCAGCCCCCGCCCGCGGAACGCCGGGGCCGTACCGGTCATCCCCGAGAAGTACCGGCCGAGACCGTCCGTCAGCGCCGCGCTGAACGCGGCCGGGACCCCGTCCACCACCGCCACCGTCGTCAGCGCCCGGTCGAAGAGAGGGTGCTCCCAGGTGGTCGTCAGCCAGTGCGCGTAGTCGTCCAGCTGCGTCCCCACATCGCCCGGCTCATCGGCCGTCGTCACCGCGTCCAGCTCGAACAGCGGCCGCGGGTCGGCCGCGAAGTCCTCGGCCGTGAGCAGCTCGACCCCGGCCGGCGGCGCCTGGAGCGGCGGCAGCCCGGCCGCCGACAGGTCGAGGCGGAGGAAGTGCGCGGAACGGCTCGGCGCGTAGCCGCGCCGCTCGGCCCAGGCGCGGTTCGCCGGCTCGTCCAGGACCCAGCTGAACAGGGAGCGCGCGCCCCGCTCGGCCAGGTGCTCCTCGCCGGCCCGCAGCAGCAGCGTCCCCGCGCCGCGCCCCGGGTGCGCCGGGTCCACGTACACGTTGACGAAGCCGATGCCCGGCTCCGCCGCCTCGTGGGCGATCCCCACCTGGGCGGTCCCGATGATCCCGCCGTCCTCGGTCACGGCGACCAGCGGACGGTAGTGGCTGTCGGGATGGGCGTGCGCCCAGTCGAACACGAGCTGCTCGGCGGTCGCGAGCATGTAGGGGAGCGCTGCCCGCCGGACCCGGGCGAAACCCTCGGCGTCCTCGGTCCGTACGTCACGCACGATCACTGTCATGAGGCCGCACGCTACGGCCCGGGGGCGCGCCGCCGCCTCCCCTTTTCCGGTGGGGTGGGGGCAGAATCGGCGGCGTGACACTCACCATCGCTGTGGACCACGAATCCACCACCGCTCCCTACGAACAGCTGCGTGCCCAGATCTCGGAGCGGGCCCGGTCGGGCGGACTTCCGGTCGGATACAAGCTGCCGACGGTACGAGGGCTCGCGGAGCAGCTGGGCCTCGCCGCGAACACGGTCGCCAAGGCGTACAAGGCGCTGGAGGCCGACGGGGTGATCGAGACGCGCGGCCGCCACGGGACGTTCGTCGCCGCGGCGGGCGACGCCGCGACCCGCAGGGCCGCCACCGCCGCCGCCCAGTACGCCGAGGAGGCCCGCCGCCTCGGCCTCAGCCGTGAGGCGGCGGAGGCGGCGCTGAGCGAGGCGCTGCGGGCCGCGTACGACAACTGACCCCGGGAGACGGAGGACCTAGAGGACCTACAGGTAGAGGCCGGCCCCCGCCGTGCGCGGTTCGGGAAGTTCCGCCGGGGGCGTGCCGCGGCGCAGGGCGAACAGCTCCGCGAGCGTCGCGCCCTCGCGCGGCACGTCCTCCTCGCGGCCGAGCCAGGTCACGGACTCCGCGCGGGTCAGCGGCCCCACCTCGATACGGGCCAGGCAGCGGCCCGGGCGGACCACGGCCGGATGGAGCCGCTCCAGGTCCTCGTTGGTGGTGACCCCCACCAGGACGTTGCGTCCCTGGCCCAGCAGACCGTCCGTCAGGTTGAGGAGTCGCGACAGGGCCTGACCGGCCGTGTGCTTCGCCTCGCCCCTGATCAGCTCGTCGCAGTCCTCCAGGAGCAGCAGCCGCCAGCGTCCCTTCGCCGTGCCCTCGTCCTCGCCGATGGCGATGTCCATCAGGTAGCCGACGTCGTTGAAGAGCCGCTCCGGATCGAGGACGCAGTCCACCTGGCACCAGTCGCGCCAGGACCGGGCCAGGGTCCGCAGCGCGGACGTCTTGCCCGTGCCCGGCGGCCCGTGCAGCAGCAGGAGCCGGCCGGCGATCGACTCGGGCGTCACCTTCATCAGCCGGTCCATGGACTCGGCCACCGGCGCCGAGTAGTTGGGCCGGACCTCCTCCCACGTCCCGGCGCTGATCTGCCGGGTCGTCCGGTGCGGGCCGCGCCGCGGCGACACGTACCAGAACCCCATCGTCACGTTCTCCGGCTGCGGCTCCGGCTCGTCCTTCGCCCCGTCGGTCGCCTCCTTCAGGACGCGCTCGGCGAGGTCCGCGTCGGCGGCCGTGACGGTGACGTCCGCCCCCCGGTTCCAGCGGGACACGAGCAGCGTCCAGCCCTCGCCCTCGGCGAGCAGCGCGCTGCGGTCGTCGTCCTTCGCGGCCCGCAGCACCGTGGCCCCCGCCGGGAGGAGCGTCGCCTCGGACCTGACCCGGTCCAGGGTGGTGCTGTGGGAGTGGGGCTGCTCCCCGGTCGCGAAGCGGCCGAGGAACAGCGCGTCGACGACGTCCGAGGGCGAGTCGCTGTCGTCGAGGTTCAGCCGGATCGGCAGCGACCGCTGCGGCTCGGACGGTACCGGTGGGGTGTCAGCCATGGCGCCCATGATCCGGCAACCGGGCATGGCGCGCACGGTGTTTTGAACGGGACGTACCCCCCGCCGCCGGGCCCGCGCTACGTCAGATCCAGTGCCCCCGCACGGCGCCCCGGGCGCGCCGCGCGAGCGCGTACCCCTTCGTCATGGCCCGGTCCGCCGCGAAGTTCCGCGCGATCGCCCGGCCCTCGACGAGCCGGGTGAACTCCTCGGTGTCCGTCGACCGGCGCACGGTGACCCGCTCGATGGCGTACGGCCCCTGGCGGCGCCTGGCCAGCGCGTTGCCGACGGCGAGCGCCTGCGTGAAGCCGGCCTCCCGGACCGTACGGCGGACCCGGCGGCTGGAGTACCCGTACGGATAGGCGAAGGAGACCGGGGCGGAACCGAGCTCCTCGGCGACGATCTCCCGGCAGCGCAGCGTCTCGAACCGGAGCCGTCGCGCGTCGAGTTGGTCGAGCTGCGGGTGGGTGTGGCTGTGCCCGCCGATCTCCGTTCCCGCGTCGGCCAGTTCGCGGACCTGCGCCCAGTCGAGCATGGTGTCGAGGGCGCCGCCCGTGCTGTGCCGGCCGGGCAGCCAGCCGGTGGAGACGAAGACGGTGCTGGCGAAGGAGTGCTTGGCGAGCACCGGCAGCGCGTACCGGTGCACGCCCTCGTACCCGTCGTCGAAGGTGACGAGCAGCGGCCGGGCGGGCAGCGGACCGCCGGTGCGCCAGGCGGCGGCGAGCCCGGCGGTGGTCAGCGGCGTGAACCCCCGCTCGGCGACCACCTCCATCTGCGCCGCGAACGCCTCGGGGGTGACGGAGAGCCCCAGGGTCGCGGGGGCGGGGTCCGGGTCGACGGCGTGGTACATGAGGACCGGCACGGCGGCGGTGTCGTTCACGAGGCAGCTCCTTCGGAGGCCACGGGCCGCGCGACCCCGGGAGTCTCGGCCTTGGCCGCTCCGGGAGTCTCGGCGCGGCCCCCTCCGGGAGTTCCCGCTCCGGCCCGTTCGATCGGTCCCCACGAGAAGGTCGTGCCGCTGCGCCGGGCGCGGAGCGAGCCGAGCGCGTAGCCGCCGGCCGCGACGGTCACGCCGGTCACGATCGCACCGGCCCGGCCCGCGCCGCCGGGGCGGCCGTACAGCGCGTCACGGAGTCCGCGCAGGACACCGGAGGGCAACACCCGTGTCGTGTAGCGCCGTTCGGACTCCAGGCCCTTCTGCGCCCCGACGCTCCGCGCGACGAGCGCCTTGGAGAGCCCCTCGGCGTAGACGCGGGTACGGAAGTAGCCGAAGCGCTCGCGGAGGGCGGGCACCTTGTGGTGGATGACGGCACGGTCGTCGATGAGGAGGATCGCCCCGGGCAGTGCCTTGGCGAGCCGGATGCACAGCTCGGTCTCCTCGCCGCCGAGGGGCCGCCGGTCGCCGTCCCGCCCGATGCCGGTGGCGAAGCCGCCCGACGCGTCGAAGGCCGTACGGCGGAAGGAGGCGTTGCCGCCGAGCACGTTGCGCACGGGAACCCGGCCCGGGGGCAGACCCCGGTACGTACAGCCGACGACCCAGTCGAACTCCTCCGGGAACCAGGCCGGGCGGCGGCCCGACGCCCAGGCGGGCAGGGTCCGGCCGCCGACGGCCATGACACGCGGGTCGTCGTAGGCGGCGGCGAAGTGGTGGAGCCAGTCCCGCTCCGCGACCGCGTCGTCGTCGAGGAAGGCCACGAACTCGCCCCTGGCGGCGCCGATCCCGGTGTTGCGGCCGGCGGAGAGGCCGCGGGGGCCCGCGTTGGCGAGCACCCGCACCTCCTCGTGGAGCCGCTGGTCCGCGTACTCCTCGGTGAGCCGGGAGAGGAGCCGCTCGTTGTGGTCGACCACGAGCAGCGTCTCCAGCGGCGGCAGTGACTGCTTCCGTACGGAGTCGACGGCGGCGAGGATGTCCTCCCACCGCTCCTCCGTGTAGACGCAGATCACCACCGAGAAGCCGTGCGGGGACGTGCGGTCGCTCAAGACACCTCTCCCCGGGGGATGTTGACCGAGAACGGGGCGGGCCGGCGGCGGGCCGCCTTGCTGACGGCCTTCTCCTTGAGGATGACCTTCAGGACGCGGATGCCGTCGCGCACGGCGTTGAGGTTGCTGACGCCGTGAATGCGGTTGTACTCGTGGCTCGGCACCTCCTGCACCTTCAGACCGGCCGTGACGACCCGGATGTTGATCAGGGTCTCTATCTCGAATCCGGTGCAGTCGAGGGTGATCTTGTCGAGGCAGTGGCGCCAGAAGGCGTTGTAGCCGTAGCAGAGGTCGGTGTACCGGGCGCCGAACTTGCGGTTGACGAGGCTGCAGAGCGCCCAGTTGCCGAGTCTGCGAATGGTCGTCATGTCGTCCGTGCCGCCGCCGTTGGCGAAGCGGGAGCCCTTGGCGAAGTCTGCGCCGCCGACGAGGGCGGAGACGTAGGAGACGATCTCCTGGCCGTCCGCCGAGCCGTCCGCGTCGACCATGACGATGATGTCGCCGGTGCAGGCGGCGAAGCCGCTGATCAGCGCGTCGCCCTTGCCCTTGCCCGCCTGCTTGACGACTTTGACGTCCGGCCAGAGTTCACGGGCGACTTCCACCGTGTTGTCGGTGGAATTTCCGTCGACGAGGACGACTTCGTGAATCCATTCCGGCAGCGTCTTGAACACGTACGGAAGATTTTCGGCTTCGTTCATCGCGGGAATGACGACGCTCACCGGCGGAGTGATCGCCAAATGCGAGGTGATGGCCCGGTACTGGGCGGCTATTCGACTCGGCTCGGTCAATTCGGGGCCCGTGGCGGATGGGCGCAGGAACGAGCTCATGGGTCTGGTTTCCCTCTCGTCCGGTGGGCCGCCCACCCCTTGGGCGGTCCGATGGTGTGTCCGGTTCGAAAGGGGGGTTCTCATCTCGCCCACACGGAAACGATCTCCTTGCGGGATCGATGAGTTGGCATGTCTGGCCGCGCGGTACCCGCGGCTCGGCGCACGTTCGAACACCGAGCACGGCACCCCCCTACCGCGCCCCACTCCGGATCCACCGCGACGCTAGAGCCCTCCCCTGAGCCGCTTTGCATGATGGACCGGTGCGGGTGAGATGTACGACGGTATTGATGAATGGGACTGTATGGCAAGTCCCGGATCTGTGGCCCGCTTTTCCGTAGTTTGGCGAAGCTTCGCCGGTCAGATGTGCAGCCGTCCCGATCGGATTCGATCAATCCGTTTGCGGGCGGGGGTGGTGAGGCAGGATCACTCTTCTGTGCATTGTTGTGTGAATGTGTCGCGATCCCGTTCGATCATTCGGCGGGACCGGAGCCTCCGGTTCCCGTCCTGGCCGAATCTCGACCGTCACTGACGGAGGATCGGACAACGTTCACACCCAGTTTTGACATGAACACTTCCGGTGCGGCGGATCCGATGCTACTACCTGGTAGCGCAGAGATCCTGCTACAGGGAGGTTCCATGAGACTGTCCCGATTCACCGCCCTTTCGTCCTCTCTCCTGCTCGGTGCCGTCCTCGCCCTCACCGGGGCGGGAGCGGCCCAGGCGGCCGAGACCGCCGCACTCGACTACGTGGCGCTCGGGGACTCGTACTCCTCCGGTGTGGGCGCCGGGAGTTACGACAGCGCCAGCGGCGACTGCAAGCGCTCCTCGAAGGCGTATCCGGTGCTGTGGAAGAACGCGAACGCCCCCTCCTCCTTCGCGTTCACCGCCTGCTCGGGCGCCCGAACGGGTGATGTGACCGCCAATCAGCTCGGACCCCTCTCCGCCGCCACTGACCTGGTCTCCGTCACGATCGGGGGAAATGACGCCGGTTTCGCCGACGTCATGACGACATGTGTGCTGCAGTCCGAGGCCACCTGCATCAACCGCGTGAATCAGGCCAAGAGTTACGTGGACACCACGCTCCCCGGCAAGCTCGACTCCGTCTACACGGCCATCAGGAACAAGGCACCCGCCGCCCGCGTGGTCGTCCTCGGATACCCGCGCTTCTACCAGATCGGCGGCAACTGCATCGCCGGCCTGAGCGAGAACGAGCGCCGGGCCATCAACGGCGCCTCCGACCACCTCAACGCCGCCGTCGCCAAGCGGGCGGCCGACCACGGCTACGCCTTCTCCAGCGTCGTCTCCGCCTTCACCGGGCACGAGATCTGCTCCGGCTCCGCCTGGCTGCACAGCGTCAACTGGCTCAACATCGGGGAGTCCTACCACCCGACCGCCGCCGGGCAGTCCGGCGGCTACCTGCCCAGCTTCAGGAACGCGGTGTAACCGGACCGCCGCCCGCGCCGTCCGTGGCGCCGGGGCCGGCCGGAGCGGTGCTCGTGACACCGCCCGGCACGGGCCCGGCGCCTCGCTCGTCGTCCCGTACGACGTGATACGTCAACGCTCCCGCGATCAGGAGCGCGCCGACCGCCCCGGCGATGAGGACGCGGCGCCGGCGGGGCGCGTGCGACGACCCGGGAGCCGGGGAGGCGGAACCACGCGCGCGCGTGGAACTGTTGCTGTTCCCTTGCCTGTCCCCTTCCCCGCGGTCTCCGGCCCGCTCGCCGTTCCTCGGGGCGGAGGGCTCCGTCCGCAGGGGCCGGCTCCCGCCCCCGGCCAACCGTCGCAGCTCCTCCTCGGCCTGCGTCGGCGTCAGTGGTCGGTCCGGGTCCGGGTGGGAGAGACCCTCGATCACGGCGCGGAGGGCCCCGGTCCGGTCGTCCGCCGGCAACAGCGTCGACGACCCGGCCGCCGTGTCGAGCAGCGCCCCCAGGGACCTCAGCTCCGCATCCGCCCCCGGCGCGTCCGCCGGAGCCGTACCGAAGCCGGTCACGACGATCCGCCCGTCGTTCGCGAGCAGGACGTGCCTCGGCTCCACGCCCCGGTGGGGGACACCGGCCTCCCGCGCCGCCCGCAGGGCGGAGAGGACCTCGGCGCCGACGCGCGCGGCCTCGCGCGGGGGCAGGGGACCGGCCTCCAGTGTCTCCGCGAGGGTGAGGCCGCGGACGAGCTCCGTCACGATCCAGGGCCTGCCGTCCTCGGTGGCCACTCCGAGGCCCCGTACGACAGCGGGATGGGAGATCCGGGCCGCGGCCCGCGCCTCGCGCTCGCGCCGGGCGTGAAGGAGGAGTGCCTCGTCCGCCGGGAGCCCGGCCGGGGCCCGGAACTCCTTGAGGGCCACCTCGTGCCGGTCCGTCTCGTCCAGGGCGCGCCAGACGGTGCCCGTCGCCCCCTCGGCGAGGACGTCCAGAAGCCGGTAACGACCCGCGATCACCGTCATGGACCCACGGTAGCCGAGGGGCGTTTTTTTGGCGCCGGTCCGTGACGGACCCGTCACGGGAAAAGACTGGAACGATCTTGGTGGTGGAGATCACACCGGCCCGGGTAGTCATGGATGAGGGCCCGGAGGGCAGGATGGTTCATGACGGTTCGGCAGGTGTTCGAGTCCTGTCCAACTCGCCCTGGAATCAGATGGATTCGGACAGTGACCGTCAACCCCCGTACGAGTGCCGTCGATCCTGTCGGCGGGATACACGGGTGTCACGACGGGGCGATAGGGTTAACCTGCCCTGGGTCGGGTGCCCTTGTACGGGTGGGGAGTGACATGGAACAGATAGCAATGCGCAGCAGGCCGCGAGTGCCTGCCATCACCTGCGGGAGCAGCGCGACGAGTTCGCGGCTCGACCGTCATCTCGCGGTGCTCGGCGGACCCGCCGTGCCCCAGCGTGAGGTGGCCGAGGCGACGCTGCTGATGCGGGAGCTGACGACACGTACGCACGAGGCGCCGGTGCACAGTCACCGCAGCCGCAGCGCACGGGTCTCGCTCTTCGCCCCGCTCCGCCGCCTGCGCCGTTCCCTCTTCGGAACGCGCCGCTAGCGCGGAGAAGTCGGGTGCCGGGCTGCGCACCCCGAGGTTCCCGCCCGCTGCCGCCCGGCCGCCCGTACGACTCCGACCGCGACACCGCCGGACGTGTCCCCGCCCGTCCGGCGATCAGTCGTACCCGGCGGCGGATCCGCCGGCTGGAGGGGCGCCGGGCGAGCACCACCGCCCCTCCGCTGCCCGCAGAGGCGTCCGCGCGGCGCAGGCGCCTCAGCGACGACCCCCGCACCTCGCATGCCCGCAGGGGCCTCAGGCGATCACCCCCGCGCTCCTCAGCTCCTTCACCTCCGCCTCCGGCACCCCGAGCCCCGCGAGCACCTCGTCCGTGTCCTGTCCGAGCGCCGGGATCCGGCCCATCCGGGGTTCCGGCGCGTCCGGGAACACGATCGGCGGCAGCAGCGAACGCAGCGGCCCGACCGGTGACTCCACCTCCCGCCAGCGGTCTCGGGCCGTCAGCTGGGGGTGCTCCGCGAGCTCCGCGACCGAGTTGAGCCGGGCGCAGGCGACGCCCGCCGCGTCGAGCCGGGCCAGCGCCTCGGGCGCCGTCAGCGGGGCGAGGGCCGACGCGACCACCGCGTCCGTCACCGCGCGCCCGGCCACCCGCGCCGTGTTCGTCGCGAACGCCGGGTCGTCCGCGAGCTCCGGGCGGCCGATGACCTGCTCGGCGAGCCGCCGCCACTCCCGGTCGTTCTGCACGGAGAGCAGCACCAGCCCCCCGTCCGCCGTCGGATAGGCGTCGTACGGCGCGATCACCGCGTGCGCGAGCCCCGTGCGTGCCGGGGCCGTGCCCCCGTGCATCCCGTGGTGCAGCGGATGCCCCATCCACTCGGCCAGCGAGTCGAGCAGCGAGATTTCCACCGGGCCGCCCCGGCCGGTCGTCCCGCGCCGTACGAGCGCGGCGAGGACGCCCGAGAAGGCGTAGGTCCCGGCCGCGATGTCGGCGGCCGGGATCCCCGACTTGACCGGTTGCTCCGGTGTCCCGGTCACCGACACCAGGCCCGCCTCGCACTGGACGAGCATGTCGTACGCCCGCTTGTGCGCGTACGGCCCCTCTGCCCCGTACCCCGAGACGTCCACCGCGATCAGCCGGGGGTGCGCGGCGCACAGGGTGGCGGCGTCGAGGCCGAGTCTGGCCGCCGCCCCCTGGGCGAGGTTCTGCACGAAGACGTCCGCGCCGGCCACGAGGCGTCGGGCGAGGGCGAGGCCGCGGGGGTCCTTGAGGTCGACCGCCACGGACTCCTTGCCCCGGTTGCACCACACGAAGTGGGAGGCGAGGCCCCGGGCGGCCGTGTCGTACCCCCGGGCGAAGTCCCCGCCGTCGGGCCGCTCGATCTTGACGACGCGGGCGCCGAGGTCGGCGAGTTGCCGGGTGGCGAAGGGCGCGGCGACGGCCTGCTCGACGGCGACGACCGTGATGCCTTCGAGGGGGAGTGGCTGAGTGCTCATGGAAGCCCTGCCTACCCTGCGGGGCCGGTCCTTGTCACCAGGGGGTATGTCACCCCCGGCGGGTTCCGTCAGCCCCGGGCGTAGCGGCGTACCGCGAGCGGGGCGAAGAGGGCGATCAGGCCGAGCGACCAGAGCAGCGCCCCGGCGACGGGGTGGGCCACCGGCCAGGCCGCGTCCGCCGGGACGGGCGCGTTGCCGAAGAGGAGCCGTACCGCCGTGGTGACCGCCGAGATCGGGTTCCACTCGGCGACCGTGCGGAGCCAGCCCGGCATGTTGTCGATCGGGATGTACGCGTTGGACAGCAGCGGCAGCATGAAGGTGGCACTGCCGAGTTGCCCCGCCGCCTCCTCGCTCTTCGAGGCGAGGCCGAGCAGGATGCCCACCCAGGTCGTCGCGAAGCGGAAGAGGAGCAGCAGGCCGATGGCGCCCAGGGCCTCCGCCGCCGTCCCCTCGATCCGCCAGCCCATGGCGAGGCCGACCAGGATCAGCGGGACCGTGCCGACGGCGCTGGCCACCAGATCGGCGAGCGCCTGCCCGAGGGGGACGGCGGCCCGGCTCACGGGCATGGTCCGGAAGCGGTCCATGACGCCCCGGTGGGAGTCCTGGGCGGCCTGGAACATGCCGGTCATGAGGCCGCCCGCGGCGGTCGCCACGAGCAGGCCGGGCACCAGCTGGGACCGGTACTCGGCGCCCGGCATGGCGAGCGCGCTGCCGAACACGTACCCGAAGAACAGCAGGAACACGATCGGCATCGTCTGCGTCATGACGGTGATCGCGGGCGCGTGCCGGATGCGTTGGAGGTGGCGGCCGAGGACGGCGGTCCCGTCGTGGACGAGGGCGCTCACGCGACGAGCTCCTTCCGGTCGGTGAGGCGCAGGAACACCTCGTCGAGGGTGGGCGGGCGCAGGGAGGCGTCGACGAGGAGGACGCCGGCGGCGTCGAGCTCGCGGACCATCCGGGGGAGGGTGAGCGTGGTGTCCGTGGTCACCGCGCCGGCCGTGCGGCGCTCGGCGTCCAGGGCGGGGGCCGAGCCGGTCAGCTGGTCGAGGACGGCGGCGGCCGCTTCGAGGGAGGAGGGGTCGCCCACGACGACCTCGGCGTAGCTGCCGACGAGCGCCTTGAGTTCGGCCGGGGTGCCGCGCTGCGCGACCCGCCCCTCGTCGATCAGGACGATGTCGTCGGCGAGCTGGTCGGCCTCCTCCAGGTACTGCGTGGTGAGCAGCACGGTCGTGCCCCGGTCCGCCAACTCCCGTACGGCGTCCCAGATCCCGTTGCGGCTGTGCGGGTCGAGCCCGGTCGTCGGCTCGTCGAGGAAGAGGACGCGCGGCGGTACGAGGAGGCTCGCCGCCAGGTCGAGCCGGCGCCGCATGCCCCCGGAGTAGGTGCGGGCGGGCCGCCCGGCCGCGGCGGCGAGGCCGAACTGCTCCAGGAGTTCGTCGGCGCGGGCGCGCGGGGCGCGCAGCAGCCGGGCGAAGAGCCGCAGGTTCTCGGCGCCGGTGAGGTCGCCGTCGACCGAGGCGTACTGCCCGGTGACCGCGATCCGCTTCCGTACCCCGGCCGGGTCGCGGACCACGTCGTGCCCCGCGACCCGCGCGCTCCCGGCGTCGGGCGCGACGAGGGTGGTGAGGACGCGGACGGCGGTGGTCTTGCCGGCGCCGTTGGGGCCGAGGACGCCGCAGACCGAGCCCTCGGGTACGGCGAGGTCGAGGCCGCGGAGGGCGTGGACCTCGCCGTACCGCTTCTGCAGACCCTCACTAAGTACAGCGTACGTAGTAGTCATGAGGCGACCGTACCGCACTACGTACGCTGTACGTAACTAGGATGGGAGCGAGGTGATGATCCATGACGGGCCGAGCGGCCGAACCGGAAGTGATCTGGGCGCGCCCCGAGCGCGCGGGCCGAGGCCCCAAGCCGGCGTACAGCAGGAACGACATCGCGGCCGCCGCCGTGCGCATCGCCGACGCGGACGGCATCGACGCGGTCTCCATGCGGCGCGTCGCCACCGAACTCGGCTGCGGCACCATGTCGCTCTACAACTACGTCCCCCGCAAGGAGGACCTGTACGAGCTGATGGTCGACGCGGTCAGCGGCGAGTACGCCTACCCCGAGAAGCCCAGCGGCGACTGGCGCGCCGACATGACGGGGATCGCCCACCAGAGCCGCGCCCTCATGTACCGGCACCCCTGGCTGCCCCGGATGATGACCACCGCCTACGGGTTCACCCCCAACGCCCTGCGCTTCCTGGAGTGGTGCCTGGGCTGCCTGGCCCCCCTGGACATCCCCGCCGGGCTGAAGATGCAGCTGATCGCCATGGTCAACGGCACGGTCATGGCGACCGTCGCCAACGAGCAGGCCGTCGCCGAGCGGGCCCGCGGACTGCCCTGGTCCGAGGAGGAGGAGCAGGCGGTACGCGCCGCCTACCTCAAGGGGCAGGTGGCGAGCGGGGAGTACCCGCACCTCGCCGGACTGCTCGCCGAGGCCCCCGCCCCCGTCGATCCGGACGAGATCTTCGCCATCGGCATCGCCCGGCTCCTCGACTCGTTCGCGCCCGCGGGGACGGTTCCTGTCACAGGAGCATGAACTGCCCCTCCGGGCCCTCCTCCTGATGGTCCAGTACGGACGCGGGGCGGCGGGACGCGGGCGGCGGGGGTAGGATCCCCGCCGCCCGCAGCTCCGCCCGGCCGGTCGCTCCCGTTCCCTCGGCGAAAGCGGCCCGCTCCGGCTCCCGGGCTCCCAGCAGCGCGAGGACCGTGATCAGGTCGAGCAGCTCCGAGGTCCACTCCTGCGGCCAGGCCGCCGGTCCGATCGTCTCCAGGGAACCCGGCTCCGCCGGGGCCGTCCGGTGTGCGAACCACCGTTCGAGCACCCGCGCCCCGCCGACGCGGAACTCCCAGGCCTCCTCCGGTACGGGTGAGATCCGGCCCTCGTCCAGGCACAGGGCCTCGTCGCCGGCGTCGTACGTCATCGTCCCCGGCCGCGCGGGGACCGCCGCCCGCACATAGGGGCGGCGCCCGCCCGGCAACCGCGGCTTGCTCCCGCTCAGGGCGCCCCGCCCCTGGACGTCGATGAGCTCCCGGCCGAGCGCCACGCCCGCCGCCCAGGCCTCCGGGTCCACGGGGAGCGGGACACGGCACCCGGCGGGGGAGGGCCGGGCCGCCGCCACGGTCCACGCGAGCCACTCCAGGGCGTCGACCTCGTGCCCGTACCGCTCCCCGAGGAGGGCGAGCAGGCCGGGCGCCACATTGGGCTCCCGGCCGCCGGGGCGCCGGAACAGCGGGCGGATGCGGCCCGGCCGTCCGGCGGGGCAGCGGCCCTCGGGCAGCGCGGCCGTCACCAGGAGGGCGGGCCCCGCCGCCCCCGGCACGTACCCCTGCTCGACGGCGAAGAGCTGCGGCTTTCCGGCGACCCGCCACAGCTCGGGCCGGGCGGTGTCGATGAGCCGGTGGTCGGGCAGCAGCCACTGCTCGTCGAACGGGCCGAGCGCGACCCGTACGGGCTCCGGGCACGGCCCCGACTCGCGGGCCCAGCGCCCGGTCGAGGTCCGCTGCCCCGGCAGCGCGGCCACCGCGCTCGCGGGCGTCCGCGCCCGGCTGGGCCGGAACAGGGCCTCCCGCTCGGCCCCCTCGGCGGCCAGCAGGCGGTCCCAGCGGGACCGCAGCGTCCGCGCGTCCGGCGCCAGGATCCACGAGCGGCCGAACCGCAGCGGCGCGACGGACCACGGCATGAGGTCGTCGAGGAGGGGCGGGTCGTCGCCGTGGGGGTCGGAGGCGGGGGCGGGGCCGGGGTCGTGCGGGCCGGCTTGGTGGGGGTCGGGGTCGGGGTCGGGGCCGGGGTCGTGCGGGTCGGCGTCCACGGTGGTCACTGTGCCTCCACCGTCACCGTGAAGGAGAAGCGGTCGCCGCGGTAGCGGATGCGCGCCACATCGACGACCCTGCCGTCCGCGTCGTAGCTCACGCCGGTGTAGTGGAGGATCGGCGAGAGGAGCGGGACCTGGAGCAGCGCCGCCGTCTCCGGGTCGGCGAGACGGGCCTCGACCGTGTCCGTGATGCGGCTGATCCGCACCCCGACGACGTCCCGCAGCACCTTCGTCATCGGCCAGCGCTCCAGATCGGCCGGGTCGATCGCCGCGGCGAGTTCGGGGCGCACCGCGTTCTCCGCCCAGTTCGTCGGCTCACCGCTCTCGCCGTCGCGGCGCAGCCTCCGGTACGCCACGATCTCCGTCACGTCCGGGAAGTGCTCCGCCAGCTCACCCGGCACCGGTTCGGGGCCGTGCCCGAGGACCGTCGTCCGCTCGCCCGACTGCTGGGCCACGATCGCGTCGATCGAGCCGAGCAGCCGGCGCGGGGTGGAGCGCCGGGCGCCCGGCTCGATGAAGGTGCCGCGCCGCCGGTGCCGGCTGATCAGGCCCTCCTCCTCCAGTTCCTTGAGGGCCTGGCGCATCGTGAGCACGCTCACGCCGTAGTGGGCGGCGAGCTGCTCCTCGGTGGGCAGCCGCAGCGAGGCGTCGGGCGTGCGGCCCAGTATCGAGGCGCGCAGCGACTGCGAGACCTGGTACCAGAGCGGCAGCTTGCGGTTCAGGACCAGCGAGTCGGGAGCGAAGGCGGTCACGGGTTCTCCGTACGAAGGCTACGGGCTTACGGCCGAGACACTACGGCCGGAAGTGGCGCTCAAGACCCTGCCATACGTCGTCGTACCCCTTCTGCAGATGGTCGGCCTCCGCGGCCTGCGAGGTCGCGGTCACCGGCCAGCGGGTCTCGAACATGAAGGCCAGGCCGTCGTCGATCTTCTGCGGCTTCAGCTCGGCGGCGCTGGCCTTGTCGAAGGTGTCCCGGTCGGGGCCGTGCGCCGACATCATGTTGTGCAGCGAGCCTCCGCCCGGCACGAAACCCCCCTTTCCGGCCGTCTTGGCGTCGTACGCGCCCTCGATGAGGCCCATGTACTCGCTCATCACGTTGCGGTGGAAGTACGGCGGACGGAAGGTGTCCTCGCCGACCAGCCAGCGCGGGGCGAAGGCCACGAAGTCCACGCTCGCGAGCCCCGGGGTGTCGGAGGGCGAGGTGAGGACCGTGAAGATCGACGGGTCGGGGTGGTCGTAGGAGATCGACCCGATGACGTTGAAACGGTGCAGGTCGTAGACGTACGGGGTGTGGTTGCCGTGCCAGGCGACGACATCGAGCGGGGAGTGGCCGTACGTCGCCGACCAGAGGTTGCCGCAGTACTTGTTGACCACCTGGACCGGACCCTCGACGTCCTCGTAGGCGGCGACGGGAGCCCGGAAGTCGCGGGCGTTGGCCAGGCCGTTGGCGCCGATCGGGCCGAGGTCGGGGAGCTGGAACGGCGCCCCGTAGTTCTCGCAGACGTAGCCGCGGGCGGTCTCTTCGAGGAGCTCCACGCGGAACCGGACCCCGCGCGGGATGAGGGCGACCTCGCCGGGGTGGGCGGCGAGCAGCCCCAGCTCGGTGCGGAGGAGGAGGCCGCCGCGCTCCGGGACGATCAGCAGCTCCCCGTCCGCGTCGCCGAAGACCCGCTCCATGGAGGCGTTGGCGTGGTATAGGTGCACGGCCATCCCGGCGCGCTGGGTCGCGTCGCCGTTGCCGCCGAGGGTCCACAGACCGGCCAGCCAGTCGGTGCCGGGCGCGGGCTCGGGCAGCGGGTCCCAGCGCAGCCGGTTGGGGTCGGGCACGGTCTCCGTGAAGGGGGCGCCGCGCAGCGCGCCGTTGTCGATCCGGGTGTACGGCGGGTGCGCGGCCGAGGGCCGGATCCGGTAGAGCCAGGAGCGGCGGTTGTGGGCCCGCGGCTCGGTGAACGCGCTGCCGCTGAGCTGCTCGGCGTAGAGGCCGAGAGGGGCGCGCTGCGGCGAGTTGCGGCCGTGCGGCAGCGCGCCCGGGATCGCCTCCGAGCTGTGCTCGTTGCCGAAACCGCTGCTGTAGCTGAGCGCCTCGGCCGTCTTCCTGGCCTGCTCCGTCGTCATCGCCGCTCCTGTCCTGAGCCCACAAGGGAATCCTATGGGTGACCGTAGGATTCCGCGCGGCTCCCGTCAACGGGGCGCGGGCCGGGGGTCCCGAGGGTTCCTGCCGGGGATCTCGGCGCGAGGGGGTCAAAAAAGATGAACATTGCTCTACTCTCACGCGCATGTCCTGGACCCGAAGGTTCGTCCTCGCGCTCTCGGTCGTGCTCGCGGCGCTCGCCGCGGCCCTGCTCACCGCCCCCGGGGCCCAGGCCCACGAGGAGCGGCCCGTCACCTTCCCCGACGGCTCCGGCACCGTGCCGAAGCTCCGCACCGGAGAACCCGACCTCCTCGTCTGCAAGACCGGCCGGGCCGAGTTCGAGCGCCGGATCTCCGGCTTCCCCGCCCCTCTCAAGGCCCGCAACCTCACCCTCCACGAGCGCTGCGTCCGCGACGGCTACCGCCACCTCCAGCAGGCGGTCGACGCCGTCGACCGGCCCGGGATGACGATCGCGATCCTCCCCGGCCTGTACGAGGAGGAGCCCTCACTGCCCCCGCCCACCGGGGCCTGCGCCACCCTCAAGGCCCCGAAGTCCGCGCTCGGCTACCAGATCCTCAGCTACGAGCAGCAGCGGCAGTGCCCGCACAACCAGAACCTCGTCGCCATCCTCGGCAAGAAGAACCTCCAGATCGAAGGCACCGGGGCCTCCCGCCTCGACGTCGTCATCGACGCCAAGTACCAGAAGCTCAACGCCCTCCGAGCCGACCTCTCCGACGGCGTCTACTTCCGCAACTTCACCGCCCAGCGCACCACGTTCAACTCGCTGTACGTGCTCGCCGCCGACGGCTTCGTCATCGACGACGTCCTCACCCGCTGGAACGACGAGTACGGCTTCCTCACCTTCGCCTCCGACCACGGTCTCTACAAGAACTGCGAGTCGTACGGCAACGGCGACTCCGGCATCTACCCCGGCTCCGCCTCGAACATCAACGACGGCCGCGGCTACGACGTCCCCCGCTACTCCATCGAGATCACCGGCTGCCGCAGCCACCACAACATGGTCGGCTACTCCGGAACCGCCGGCGACTCCGTCTGGGTCCACGACAACGAGTTCGACCACAACATGGGCGGCGCCTCCATGGACTCCGCCTTCCCCGGCCACCCCGGACTGCCCCAGAACCACGCCAAGTTCGAGCGGAACCTCATCCACGACAACAACCAGAACTACTACCCGTACGTCGCCGACGGCACCTGCGCCCGACCGCCCGTGGAACGCGGCTACGAACAGGGTGTCGTCTGCCCCCAGATCTCCATGCCCCCCGGCACCGGCATCATCACCGCCGGCGGCAACTGGAACCTCTACGAGGACAACTGGGTCTACGGCCACCAGCGCGCCGCCTTCTACCTGAACGCCGTCCCCGCCTTCATCCGCGGCGAGTCCGCCTGGGCCAAGCAGACCGACACCTCCCACCGCAACCGCTACGCCGGCAACCACCTCGGCGTCGACCGGGCCGGCACCTCCCGCCCCAACCGCAGCGACGTGTGGTGGGACGGCCAGGGCAGCGGCAACTGCTGGCAGACCGACACCGGCGCCGCCTCACCCGGCGCCCTGCCCGGCTGCGGGACGCGCCGCGGCGAGGTCTCAGGGAACACCGACCGGCTCGTCGGCGAACCCGTCAAACTCGCCCAGCTCCTCGTCTGCGCCGACTACGACGTCCAGGCCCGCCGCCTCCCCGCCGGCTGCGACTGGTACGGCGCCCGCGGCCTCCAGCGCGTCGAGACCCAACTCGCCCTCGGCACCGCCCTCGTCCTCGCCTTGACCGGCCTCGCCCTCTGGTGGCGCCGACTGCGCGGCAACCGGCTCGCGGGCGCCGCCACCCTCATCGGCCTCGCCGGCCTCGCCCTCGACGTGGCCGGCTCGACCCTCGCCCTCACACCGACCGTCGTCCCGGCCCTCGCGCTCCTGCTCATCGGCGCCTGGTGGACCCTCCTCGGCCTTACCCTGCGCCCCGGCCGCCCCGTCCTCGCCTGGACCACCGTGGCCCTCGGTGCCCTCACCCTCCTCGACGCCTTCGACAAGGCGATCCTGATGGTCCCGGGCATCCCCCTGAGCCCCGCCTGGCTCCGCCTCCTGCTCGGCACCGTCTGGGTGCTGTGGGCGGTGGTGGCAGCGGGAAGCCGCACCCCCGACACCCCGGCCCGCCCCGCACCCCCGGATCAGGATCAGGCCCAGCCCCAGGCCCACACCGGGCGGCGGCCGCACGAGGAGGGAACGGCATGAGGCGGCTCCGCTCGTGCCGAACGCCCCAGTCCCGCCCGCCCCAGTCATTCCGAACGCCCCAGGCATGCCGAACGCCCCGGCCACGCCGAACGCCCCGGTCCCGCCGGATGTCCGCGGCGCTCCTCATGCTGCCGGCCCTGGCCGTCGTGCTGGCCCTCGCCGGCTGCGGTGGGCGGCCCACCACCCACCACAAGCCCGGCACCAGTCACCAGGAGGCCACGGGGAGCAGCGGCACCCTGCTGCCGGCCCGGGACGAGGGCGGGCGCAGGCTCAGGGAGCTCCCGACGGCGGACGCGCCCACCGTCCGGGCCGAGGCACGCCCCGACAGCGAGGGCGGCTGGAACGTCCACCTCACGGTGGAGAGGTTCCGGTTCACCCCCGAGAGCACCGGCGGCGCTGCCCTCCCGGGCCGGGGCCACGCCCGCCTCCTGGTCGACGGCCGGGAGACGGCCCGCCTGTACGGCCCCTGGGCGTACGTCCCGGCGGGCGCCCGTACCGTGACCGTCCGGCTCCACGCGGACGACCACACGGTCTGGGCCGCCGCCGGCGCCCCCGTGCAGACCACCGTCCGTCTGGACAACACCCCCGCCCCGTCGACGCCTGCCCCGCCGACCTCCGCCCCCACCGCGCCCGCCCCTTCCACGCCGCCCGCCAGCCCCCGCCCCACCAGCCCGCGCCCGCCCGAGCCCGGCCGGACCGTCGTCCTCACCGTCACCGGAACGACCGTCTCACCACCCCCTTCCCGCATCGAGTTGAAGAAGGGCGAGCGCCTCACACTCCGTGTCACCAGCGACCGCGCCGACACCCTCCACGTGCACGGCTACGACCGCGAACTGCCGCTCTCCCCAGGGGTCTCCGCCTCTCTCACCCTCACCGTGGACCGCACCGGCCTCTTCGAGGTGGAGACCCACGAGTCAGGGCTCCTGCTGACGCAACTCGTCGTCCGATGACCGGCATCCACGCCCACGCCGCCCTCAACGCCCACGCCCCCGCGCTCGGACTTCCGCTCGCCCACGGCGTGGGCTCCCGGCACGACCTCCCCCTCTCTCCCTTCTACGCGTACGCGGGTGCCTTCGCCGCGCTCTTCGTCTCCTTCCTCGCCCTGGGGCTGCTCTGGTCCTCCTCCCGCTTCCGCGGCGACCTCGCCGGACGCCCGCTCCCCGCCTCCCTCCAGCGGGCGGCCGACGCCCCCGCCACCCGCACCGCGCTCCGCCTCCTCGGTGCCGCCGCCGCCCTGCTTTTCCTTCTCCACCTCCTCCTCGGCCCGGACGACCCCGACCGCAACCCCGCGCCCGGCGCCCTCTACGTCCTGCTCTGGGTCGGACTCGTCCCCGCCTCCCTCCTCCTCGGCCCCGTCTGGCGCCTCCTCAACCCCCTGCGCGCCCTGCTCGCCCTCCACCCGCCCCGGAGCCCCCGCCCCCTGCCCGCCGCACTCGGCATCCGCCCGGCCGCCGCCGGACTCCTCCTCTTCACCTGGCTCGAACTCGTCGCCCCCGACAACACCTCCTCCTCCACCCTCCTCGTCGCCCTGGCCGTCCACGCCGGCGTCCAGCTCCTCGGCGCCGCCCGCTACGGCGACCGGTGGTTCGCCCACGCCGACCCCTTCGAGGTGTACTCCTCCCTTCTCGCCCGACTCTCACCGCTCGGCCGCCGCGCCGACGGACGGCTGGTCCTGCGCTCCCCCTTCCACGGCCTCGACTCGACCCCGCAGACCCCCGGTCTCGTCGCCACCGTCTGCGTCCTGCTCGGCTCCACCGCCTACGACGGCCTCTCCGACAACCCCCGCTGGATCACCACCCTCCAGACCTCCTCCCTCGGCCCCACCCCCACCGCCACCCTCGGTCTCCTCGCCACCGTCGCCCTCGCCGCCGCCTGCTACGGACTCTGCGCCGGTGCCCTACGCCTGATGGACCGCTCCCTGACCACTCCGCTCACCTCCTTCGCCCACTCGCTCCTGCCCATCGCCCTCGGCTATCTCGTGGCCCACTACTTCTCGCTCCTCGTCACCGAAGGACCACGCACAGTCATCATGGCAGGGGGCACTGACAACGCCCTCGCACCCGCCCCGTTCCTGGGCCCCGGGGGCCTCGCGACGCTCCAGGTCGCCGCGATCGTCACCGGTCACGTCCTCGGCGTCGTCGCCGCCCACGACCGGTCCGTGCGCCTCTTCCCGCCCCACCGGGCCGTCGCCGGCCAACTCCCGCTGTTCGCGCTGATGATCGCCTACACCCTCGGCGGCATCGGCCTGCTGATCGCCTGAATCGACCCGGAGTCCACCGACCGGAGCGGCATCATGGTCCCCGTGCCCCAGACCCGCCCCCAGACCCCCGCCGCCCTCCGCCGGGCGCCCGTCCAGCAGCGCAGCGCCGAGCGGCTCGCCCGGATCCTCGACGCCTGTGCCGCGCTCCTCGACGAGACGGGGTACGAGCAGCTCAGTACCCGTGCCGTCGCCGGCCGCGCCGGAGTCCCCATCGGCTCCGTCTACCGCTTCTTCGGCAACAAGCGGGCGATGGTCGCCGCCCTCGCGCACCGCAACCTCGACGCGTACGCCCGGCGGGTCTCCGACCGTCTCGCCGAGACGCCGCTCCTCGACGCGTACGGAGCCATCGACGGCGTCCTGGACGAGTTCATCGCGATGAAGCGCACCGTCCCGGGGTTCGCGCTCGTCGACTTCGGCGTGCCCGCCGGCGCACCCGAGGACGGTGACGGGGAGGACGCCGCCGAGGACCCCAACCGGCTGGTCGCCGAACGGCTCTGCGCCCTCCTCGCCACCCATCTGAACCGCCCCGCCGACGACGGCCTGCGACGGAAGGTCCTGGTCGGAGTCGAGACCGCCGACGCCCTCGTCCGGCTCGCGTTCCGCACCGACGCCGCCGGCGACCAGGCCCTCATCGACGAGACCCGTCACCTTCTCCACGCCTATCTGGCGCCCTCGCTCTCGTAACCTCCCGCAGGCCGCCTCCGGACCACCTCCCGCAGACCCCTCCCGTACGTGCCTACCGGTCGGTATGCTCAGCCACCCCGACGCCGCCCCAGGGAGACGCCATGCCCACCGCCCCGCGCATCTGCCCGCTCTGCGAAGCGACCTGCGGACTGACCCTGACGATCGAGGGGACCCGCGTCACCGGGGCGCGGGGCGACCGCGACGACGTCTTCAGCCAGGGGTTCATCTGCCCCAAGGGCGCCGCGTTCCCCGAGGTCGACGCCGACCCCGACCGGCTCCGTGCCCCCCTGGTCCGGAAGGACGGACGGCTCCAGGAGGCCACCTGGGAGGAGGCGTTCGACATGATCGCCGCCAGAATCCGACCGATCATCGAGGAGTACGGCCCGGATGCCGTGGGTATCGTCCTGGGCAACCCCAATGTGCACACGATCGCCGGCGCCCTCTACCCACCCCTGCTGATCGGCGCGGTGCGCACCCGGAACCTCTTCACGGCGTCCACGCTCGACCAGATGCCCAAGCACGTCTCCAGCGGTCTGCTGTTCGGAGACCCCTTCGCCGTCCCCGTGCCGGACCTGGACCGCACCGATCACCTGCTGATCCTCGGAGCCAACCCGCTGGACTCCAACGGAAGCCTGTGCACCGCCCCCGACTTCCCCGGCAGGCTCAAGGCGCTGCGCCGGCGCGGCGGCACCCTCACCGTCGTCGACCCCCGGCGGACCCGCACCGCACGGCTCGCCGACCGTCACGTCGCGATCCGCCCCGGCGCCGACGCGCTCCTCCTCGCCGCCCTCGCCCACACCCTCTTCGAGGAGGGCCTCACCGACCTCGGTCCGCTCGCCGCCCATGTGGAGGGGGTCGAGGAGGTACGGGCTGCCGTACGGGAGTTCAGCCCCGAGGCGGTCGCCGCCGCCTGCGACGTGGACGCGGACACCATCCGTGCCCTCGCCAGGGAGCTCGCCGCCGCGCCCACCGCCGCCGTGTACGGGCGGATGGGCAGCTCCACCGTGGCGTACGGCACCCTCGGCAACTGGCTCGTCGACGTCCTCAACATCCTCACCGGCAACCTC
Organism: Streptomyces sp. NPDC002773; assembly: GCF_040295605.1. Classification (NCBI taxonomy): domain Bacteria; kingdom Bacillati; phylum Actinomycetota; class Actinomycetes; order Kitasatosporales; family Streptomycetaceae; genus Streptomyces; species Streptomyces sp. NPDC002773. The sequence continues at coordinate 110,065 of NZ_JBEOVO010000018.1, read as the reverse complement.
GACCGGCCCGGCGGAGCCCTCTTCCCGCTCTCCGCCACCGCGGCCGCCCCGCGCCCCGCCGGACCGGGGAAGGGCTTCGCCCTCGGGCGGCGGCACAGCCGGGTCTCGCACCACCCCGAGGTCAAGGGCGAGTTGCCGCTGGTCGCGCTCGCCGAGGAGATCGAAACGCCGGGGGAGGGGCGCGTCCGCGCGGTGATCACCATCGCCGCCAACCCCGTCCTCTCCGCGCCCGACGGGGACCGCCTCGACGCGGCCCTCGGCTCCCTCGACCTCATGGTCGCCGTCGACCCGTACCTCAACGAGACCACCCGCCACGCCGATGTCCTGCTGCCCCCGCCGCCGCCCTCCCGCAGTGCCCACTTCGACTTCGCCTTCAACGGGTTCGCCGTCCGCGACCAGGTCCGCTACACCCCGGCGGCCGTACCCCTCGAAGCGGACCGCATGGACGAGTGCGAGATCCATGCCAGGCTCGTCCTCGCGGTCTCGGGGGAGCAGGGTGCTCCGCCCTCCGCCGTCGACCAGCTCGCCATCGACACCACCCTCGCCAAGGCCGTGACGCAGGAGCACTCGCCGGCGTACGGCGCCGATCCCGAGGAGTTCGCGGCCCGGCTCACCGGGGAGACCGGGGCCGAGCGCCGGCTCGACCTGATGCTGCGCCTCGGCCCGTACGGGCTCACCCTCGACGAGCTGAAGGCCCACCCGCACGGCATCGACCTCGGCCCGCTGAAGCCGCGCGTCCCGCAGCTCCTCAAGACCCGCAGCGGACGGATCGAACTCTTCCCCGCGCCCCTCGCCGCCGACCTGCCCCGGTTGCGCGCCGCGCTCGACGCCGTACCCGACCCGGGCACCCTCCAGCTCGTCGGGCGCCGCCACCTGCGCTCGAACAACAGCTGGCTGCACAACACCCCCGCGCTCGGCGGCGGCTCGAACCGCTGCACCCTCCAGGTGCACCCCGAGGACGCCGCCCGGCTGCGGCTGGCCGACGGCGGACTCGCCCGCGTCAAAGGCGAGGGCGGCGAGCTGGAGGTGCCGGTCGAGGTCACCGACGGGGTGCGTCCGGGGGTGGTGAGCCTTCCCCACGGCTGGGGCCACGACCGGCCGGGCACCCGGCTGACCGTGGCATCCGCGCGTCCCGGCGTCAACGTCAACCAGCTGCTCGACGGGTCCCGGATCGACCCGCTGTCGGGTACGGCCGTGCTGAACGGCTTCCCCGTCGAGGTGTCACCCCTGTCGTGACGCCCGCCGCGGCCCTGTCGTGCCGACCGCCGCGCCACCGCCTGTCACCCCTGCCGTGACCTGGGGTTTTGCTCGTATTGCTCACGCGTCAACGTCTTGTTAACGGCAGAAGGGGGCACCTACCGTCATCCGGACCGCCGCTCGGCGGCAGTTCAACGGTGAACGTGAGGTGCCCCATGCTGACCGTCCTCGGTTTCGCCATGATCGCGACCTTCCTGGTCCTGATCATGATGAAGAAGATGTCGCCGATCGCGGCGCTCGTGCTGATCCCCGCGCTCTTCTGCGTCGCGGTCGGGCAGGGCGCCCAGCTCGGCGACTACGTCATCGAAGGCGTCGGCAAGCTGGCACCGACCGCCGCGATGCTGATGTTCGCCATCGTCTACTTCGGCGTCATGATCGACGTCGGCCTCTTCGACCCGATCGTCCGGGGCATCCTGCGCTTCTGCAAGGCCGACCCCGTACGGATCGTCGTGGGTACGGCGGTGCTCGCCGCGATCGTCTCGCTGGACGGCGACGGCTCCACCACCTTCATGATCACCGTCTCGGCGATGTATCCGCTCTACAAGCGGCTCGGCATGAGCCTCGTCGTCATGACGGGTGTCGCCGCCACCGCCAACGGCGTCATGAACACCCTGCCCTGGGGCGGCCCCACGGCCCGCGCCGCGACCGCGCTGAAGTTGGACGCCGCCGACATCTTCGTACCGATGATCCCCGCGCTCGGCATGGGCCTGCTCTTCGTCTTCGCCCTCGCGTACGTCCTCGGCCGCCGCGAGCGCAAGCGCCTCGGTTACCTCACGCTCGACGAGGCCCTGGTGCCGGAGAACGAGACCGTGCTCGTCGCGGCGGGCGGCGGCGGCACCGCCACCGGTTCCGGCGACGGCTCCCTGGACAAGAAGCCGACGGGCTCCGGCGCCGCGGCAGTCGGCGGCGAGGGCGGCGCCGCGGACGGCGGCTTCCAGGGCCTCGACCCGAACCGCGCGACGCTCCGCCCCAAGCTGTATTGGTTCAACGCCGGACTCACGCTCGTGCTGCTCACCGCGATGATCCTCGAACTGCTGCCGATCCCGGTGCTGTTCCTCCTCGGCGCCGCCCTCGCGCTCACCGTCAACTACCCGAAGATGGCCGAGCAGAAGGCGCGTATCGCCGCCCACGCCGACAACGTCCTCAACGTCTCCGGCATGGTCTTCGCCGCGGCCGTCTTCACCGGTGTCCTGACCGGTACGGGCATGGTCAAGCACATGGCCGACTGGCTCGTCGGCGCCATCCCCGAGGGCATGGGCCCGCACATGGCCGTGGTCACCGGCGTGCTCAGCCTCCCGCTCACCTACTTCATGTCGAACGACGGCTTCTACTTCGGCGTGCTGCCGGTCCTCGCCGAGGCGGGTGCCGCCCACGGCGTGTCGCCCCTGGAGATCGCTCGGGCCTCGCTGGTCGGCCAGGCCCTGCACATGTCGAGCCCGCTGGTGCCCGCCGTGTACGTCCTGGTCGGCATGGCGAAGGTGGAGTTCGGCGACCACACCAGGTTCACGGTGAAGTGGGCCGCGCTGACCTCGCTGGTGGTACTCGCGGCGGGGATCCTCTTCGGGATCGTCTGAGCCGGGGCGGCGGCTGCCTCGGCGGGCGGACGGGGCCGGTACGAGGGACCGCTGGGCCGGACGGGGGAAACGGAGGGTGGCGACGCGCATGTCGCCACCCTCCGTGCTCATGTGGTGACCGATAGTCAGACTATCGGTTGAAATGTCCGCCGACATCTTCCCGGAGGAATCCGCATGTCCGTTCGCCTCGTCCGGCCCCTGGCCGCCACCGCCGCCGCTCTCACGCTCAGCGGCCTCGCCCTCGCGGGCGCACCCGCCGCTCTCGCCGCCCCCGGCGACAACGGCGACGTCAAGATCCACCACGCCGGGCGCGCCGACGAGCCGCCCCGCACGGGGGAGACCGATCAGCGCAACGAGCCCAAGGTCTGCACGTTCTACGTCGCCGCGCTCGGCTTCGACGGGCTCGCGCTGCTCAACTGGACGATCACGCCGCAGCCTCCGAAGGGCGGCGTGGTCGATCGGGGCGCGATCACCGTCGATGGCATGGGTAACGGGTTCACCCGGGACATCGAGCTCCCCGACGGCATGTACAAGGTCGAGTGGACCTGGCTCGGACAGCAGGGGGCCAAGAAGAGCAAGGTCTTCAAGGTCGACTGCGACCGCTTCACCAACCCGCCGAGCGGTGGCAACGGCAACAACGGCGGAAACGGCAACAACGGCGGCCACAACGGCGGCAACGGTCACCACAAGCCCCCGCACGGCCCGGTCGGCGCGGGCGGCGGCGGCAGCGCGGTGATCGCCGCCGAGGACTCCTCCACCTTCGGCGTCGGGGCGGCCGTGGCCGCCGGCCTCGCCGGTACGGCCGGACTCGTCCTGATCCGCCGCTCGCGCCGCCGCAACGATGGCGCCGCGTAGGTCGTCCCGCCTCACGCGCAGGCGCCGGCGCCTGTTCCGGCTCGCCAGGACCGTGACCGTCACCGTGGTCCTGGTGACCGGGGGCGTCTGGTGGGCCGGCGACGAGGAGCCGGCCCCGCCGGCCCTCGCCGCCGGCCTGGCCGCCCCCGGTGAAGCCGGCGAGACCGGCCAGACCGGCCAGACCGGCGAAACCGGTGAGACCGGCGGGGCCGAGGCGGTCGGCGAGGCCGGCGGGGCCGGGGCGGCCGAGGCCGCCGGAGCGCCGGCCGCCCAGGACCACAAGCCGCGGACCGGGGCGCAGCCGAAAGCCACGCCCCAGCCCCGGCCGAAGGTCGTCCCCCCGCCCCGGCCGGCGGCCCCGCCCGCGCCGCTGGCCCGGTCACGTCCCACCACCCTCGCCGTGCCGGCCATCACCATCGAGGCGCCCGTCATCGAGCTCGGTCTCGACGCCACGGGACGGCTCGCCACGCCACCGGTCGACAACCCCCGGGTCGTCGGCTGGTACGCGAAGGGCGCCACGCCGGGTGAGCGGGGGACCGCCATCGTCGTCGGCCACCGCGACACCCGCACCGGGCCCGCCGTCTTCCTGAACCTCAACGCGCTCAGCCCCGGCAACACCATCAGGGTCGCCCGCGCCGACGGCAGGGTCGCCGTCTTCACGGTCGACCGCATCCGTACGTACACCAAGGCCGAGTTCCCCGACAAGGAGGTGTACGGCTCCACCGGGCGGCCCGAACTACGGCTGCTGACCTGCGGCGGAGCCTTCGACCGCGAGACGGGCTACGAGGCGAACATCGTCGTCTTCGCCCACCTCACCGACACCGCCCAGAAGATCTGACCCACGGTCCCGACGGACCCAGCCGCTCCGTCGGCCCCCTCCCCGCCGCGTCCGGTGGGCCCGCCACCCGGCGCGCGCCCACCGGACGCGTCGGCGTGCCCCCAGGCCGTGCGGCCCACCCGGAGTCCTCCCCCTGTCCAGGCGCCCCGTGCCAGTCCCGGCCGCCCGTGCCTGTCCGATCCCGCCGTGGACAGGGTCCGCGCCGGGGCGGCACGATCGGTCCCGTACCGGCCACTGAGACCGGGGGCACGCCCCGGGACCCTGGCGCCGAAAAACTAACAGCGCTAGTTTGGGTGCCGCCGCCGAACCGCTCGGCCGGGTGAGGAGAGGGAAGCGCATGAAGGCCCACGACGCGCACGACGCGATGTACATCGGCGGGGAATGGCGCCCCGCCTCCGGCCCCGACACGATCGCCGTCATCAACCCGGCGGACGAGCAGGTCATCGGCCACGTCCCGGCCGGCACGGCCGAGGACGTCGACGCCGCCGTACGCGCCGCCCGCGCCGCGCTCCCCGGCTGGGCCGCGACCCCGCCCGCCGAGCGGGGCGCCCGTATCGCCGCCCTGCGCGACGCGCTCGCCGCCCGCGCGGAGGAGATCGCCGCCACCGTCACCGCCGAACTCGGCGCGCCGCCGCAGCTCGCCGCCGCCGTCCACGCCGGACTGCCGATCGCCGTGGCCGGCTCGTACGCCGAACTGGCCGCCACCCACCCCTTCGAGGAGAAGGTCGGCAACTCGACCGTCTTCTCCGAGCCGGTCGGTGTCGTCGCCGCGATCACCCCCTGGAACTACCCGCTCCACCAGATCGTCGCCAAGGTCGCCCCCGCCCTCGCGGCCGGCTGCACGACCGTCCTCAAGCCCGCCGAGGACACCCCGCTCACCGCCCAGCTCTTCGCCGAGGCCGTCCATGAGGCGGGCCTGCCCGCCGGTGTGTTCAACCTGGTCACCGGCCTCGGCCCGGTCGCGGGGCAGGCGCTCGCCGAGCACCCGGACGTGGACCTCGTCTCCTTCACCGGCTCCACCGCCGTCGGCCGCCGCATCGGCGCCCTCGCGGGCGGGGCCGTCAAGCGGGTCGCCCTCGAACTCGGCGGCAAGTCCGCCAACGTGATCCTGCCGAGCGCCGACCTCCCCAAGGCCGTCGCCGTCGGCGTCGCCAACGTCATGTCCAACTCCGGCCAGACGTGCAGCGCCTGGACCCGGATGCTGATCCCCGCCGACCGGTACGAGGAAGCGGTGGCGCTCGCCGCCGAGGCCGTCGCCAAGTACGTTCCCGGCGAGCGTGTCGGCCCCCTGGTCAACGCCAAGCAGCAGCAGCGCGTCCGCGGCTACATCGAGAAGGGCGTCGAGGAGGGCGCCCGGCTCGTCGCCGGCGGCCCCGAGGCCCCGCGCGAGACCGGCTACTACGTCTCGCCGACCGTCTTCGCCGACGTCACCCCGGAGATGACCATCGCCCAGGAGGAGATCTTCGGGCCCGTCGTCTCGCTCCTGAAGTACGAGGACGAGGCCGACGCCCTCGCGATCGCCAACGGCACCGTCTACGGTCTCGCCGGAGCGGTCTGGGGCGAGCCGGACGAGGCCGTGGCCTTCGCCCGCCGCATGGAGACCGGCCAGGTCGACATCAACGGCGGCCGGTTCAACCCCCTTGCCCCCTTCGGCGGCTACAAGCAGTCCGGCGTGGGCCGGGAGCTCGGGGCGCACGGTCTCTCCGAGTACCTCCAGACCAAGTCCCTCCAGTTCTGACCCCCCGGTCCTCCGCGCAGAAGGAGCAACGAGCGTGATCCGCGCCGCAGTCCTGCCCGCCGTCGGCTCTCCGCTGGAGATCACCGGCATCGAGCTCCCCGAGCCCGGCCCCGGCCAGGTCCGCATCCGGCTCGCCGCCGCCGGCGTGTGCCACTCCGACCTGTCCCTCACCAACGGCACCATGCGCCTGCCGGTCCCGGCCGTCCTCGGCCACGAGGGCGCCGGCACCGTCGTCTCCGTCGGCGAGGGCGTCACCCACATCGCCGCCGGTGACGACGTCGTCCTCAACTGGGCCCCGTCCTGCGGGACCTGCCACCCCTGTTCGCTCGGCGAGGTCTGGCTCTGCGCCAGCGCCCTGGCCGGCGCCGCGAACGTCCACGCCCGTACCCAGGACGGCACGGAGCTCCACCCCGGCCTCAACGTCGCGGCCTTCGCCGAGGAGACGGTCGTCGCCGCGAACTGCGTCCTGCCCGCCCCCGACGGGGTGCCGCTCGCCGACGCGGCCCTGCTCGGCTGCGCCGTCCTCACCGGCTGGGGCGCGGTCCACCACTCCGCGCGGGTCCGCGAGGGCGAGTCCGTCGCGGTGTTCGGCGTCGGCGGGGTCGGTCTCGCCACCCTCCAGGCCGCCAGGATCGCGGGCGCCTCGACGATCGTCGCCGTCGACGTCTCCCCGGAGAAGGAGGCCCTCGCGCGGGCGGCGGGCGCCACCGAGTATGTCGTCGCCTCCGACAACACCGCCCGTGAGATCCGGAAGCTGACCGGCGGCCAGGGCGTCGACGTGGCCGTCGAGTGCGTGGGCCGCGCCGTCACCATCCGTACCGCCTGGGAGTCCACCCGGCGCGGCGGCCGCACCACGGTCGTCGGCATCGGCGGCAAGGACCAGCAGGTCACCTTCAACGCCCTGGAGATCTTCCACTGGGGCCGCACCCTCGCGGGCTGTGTCTACGGCAACTCGAACCCGGCCGTGGACCTGCCGGTCCTCGCCGAGCACATCAGGGCGGGCCGGTTCGACCTCGGCGCGCTCGTCACCGAGCGGATCACCCTGGACGGCATCCCGGGCGCCTTCGACAACATGATCGCGGGCAAGGGCGGCCGGGCCCTCGTCATCTTCGACTGACCGCCCGACTGACCGACCGACCGACCGTGCCCGACCGACTGCCCGACTGACCGACAGCGTGCGGAAGCCCGTACCGGCGAACATGCCGGTACGGGCTTCCGCGTTCACAGGTCCAGGGTCAGCCGGGGCCCGCACGAGCGCCCCACGCAGATCATCATCGTCGTCCCCGAGGCCTTCTCCTCCTCGCCGAGGACGGAATCATGATGCTCGGGCGTCCCGGCGAGCACCTTCGTCTCACAGGTGCCGCACCAGCCCTCCTCGCAGGAGTACGCCACACCCGGCACGACCTCGCGCACCGCGTCGAGCAGCGTCCGGCCGGGATCCACGCGCAGGGTCCGCCCGGTCCGCCGCAGCTCGACCTCGAAGCCGCCCGCCACCGCGGCCTCCTCGGAAGGCGGCGCCGCCCCGAACCGCTCCATGTGCAGAGGGCCCGACCACCGTTCCTCCACCGCCCGCAGCAGCCCCTCCGGGCCGCAGCAGTACACGGCCGTCTCCGCCGGCAGTCCGGCCAGAACGCCGTCCAGGTCGGGCAGCCCCGCCGTGTCCTGCGGGACGAGCGTGACCCCCGGGAGGCCGGTGAGCTCCTCGCGGTACGCCATGGAGGCGAGGCTGCGGCCCCCGTACAGCAGCGACCACGACCCCGGCGGCAGCGAGCGGACCATCGGAAGGAGCGGGGTGATGCCGATGCCTCCCGCGACGAACAGATACCGCTCGGCGGGCACCAGCGGGAAGCGGTTGACCGGCCCCCGGACCCCGAGGACCGTGCCCTCGCCGACCGAGGTGTGGATCTCCTCGGAGCCGCCCCGGCCCGCCGGCTCGCGCAGCACCCCGAGCCGGTACGCGCTCCGGTCCGCGGGGTCGCCGCAGAGCGAGTAGTGCCGGACCGCCCCGGACGGCAGCGTCACCTCCACGTGCGCGCCGGGCTCCCACGCGGGCAGCTCCCCGCCCGCCGGGTCGACGAGCAGTAACCCCAGGACGCCCTCGGCCTCCCGGACGACCGACCGGACCGTCAGCCGGCCCGTCACCACGGTCATGGCGTCACCTCCCCGCTCGCGTCGGCGGCAGAAGCGGCTCCGGCCATACGCGGCACAGCGCCCCGTACAGCACGCCCGCGACCACGAAGGAGGCCGGCAGGCTCAGGTCCACCCCGCCCGTCAGGCCGGTCAACGGCCCCATGTACAGGGGGTTGTTGATCCAGAGCACGCCGACGACGGAACCGGCCGCGAAGGCCGCGGCGGCCCGCGCGTTGACCCCGCCCGTGTACCAGTACCGCCCGCCCCCGCCCGTGGTGAAGCTGCGCAGCGCCTCCGTGTCGTAGCGGCCCCGGTGGAGCACGTACCCGACGGAGAGCACGGCCGCCCACGGGGCGACGACCGTGAGCAGCAGCGTCACGAACGCCGACATCGCGTCCATGGCGTCGTACACCACCGCCCCGAGGTACAGCACGGCCGCCGCGAGCAGCGCGACCACCGTGGTCACGGCGGCCCGCGAGGAGCGCCAGAACACGGAGTTGGCGGAGAGCCCGGCCGCGTACAGACACAGCCCCGCCTGCGGCAGGGTGCCCGCGAAGCCGAAGACCACGACCGCCACCGCGAACCAGCCGGGCACCGCGTCCGTCAGGCCCTGGAGCCACGGTTCGTCGGGCACGGGGAAGAGGGTCGTCACGTACGCGCCGGTGAGCAGCGCGGCGAGACTGCTGAGGAACATGGACACCCCGCTGGCCCGTACGACCCGGCCGGTGGGGGTGGAGGAGGGCATGAAACGGGTGTAGTCGCCCTGGAAGGTGGCGTACGACAGGGGCACGGTGGCGGATGCGGTCGCCGCGAGCAGCCAGGTGTGGAAGGCGCCGTCGAGCGCGAGCGTCCCGCCGGCGTAGCCCGCGTCGAAGTCCGGGGCGAGGACGAGCACGGTGCCGAGGAGGACGACGCCGCCGGTGACCGCGGTCACCTTGTAGGTGCGGACGAGCGTCCGGTGGCCGCGTACGGCGACCAGCGCGACCGCGGCCGCCGTCACGAACATCGCGGCGGTCAGCGCGCCGGGGCCCGTGGGGGTGCCGAGGAGTCGGTGTCCCGCGACCATGACGGCGGTGCCGCCCGTCCACACGGCGATCGCGAAGAACCCGAGCGCGGTCACCACGGTGAGGGCGTTGCCGACGACCCGGCCCCGCACACCGAAGTGCGCGCCGCTCGCCACCGGATCGTTGGTGCCGGTACGGACGCCGAACCGGGCCAACGGGGCGAGCAGCACCGTACCGACGGCGACGCCCACGGCGATCGCGCTCGCCGAGGCCCACCAGCCCAGGCCGAAGACGACGGGCAGCGCGCCGAGGACGACCGTGCCGAACGAGAACTGCGCGGAGGGCCAGATCCAGCCGAAGTCGCCCGGTGCCGAGGTGCGTTCGGCCTCGGGCACCGGCGCGACGCCGTCGTGGTCGGCCCCCGCACGGGGCGGCGCCGCGGTGGACGCCGCCCCGGTCGGAGTGGTGGTCATGAGGCGCCCCCGGCGGGCTCGCCCGGCAGTACGTCGAGCACCCGCAGGGCCGCGCACGCCGCGCCCGACGTGCGCTCCCCGCTCGTCAGGTCGAAGGTCGTGTGGTGCAGGGGGCAGGTGATCCGCAGCCTGTCCCCGTCGACCCTGCCGTACTTCAGCCGGCCCCCGCGGTGCGGGCAGACGGCGGCCGCGAGGACTTTGCGGCCCCCGACCTCGACCAGGACCAGGTCCTCGGTCACCTGCCGGACGGTGGGCTCGTCGGAACCCCGCCGCCCGGCGGGCACGGCCGTCACGCGACGGTCTCCCGCGCCCGGGCTACGGCCGCCTCCGTGGCCGTACCGACGATGTCGGAGGCCAGCCGGACCCCCGCCCAGATCTTCGCCAGGTCCGGCTCGTCGAGGGAGCGGATCGCCGTACGCATGTGGTTGCTGTGGTACGAGTCGATGTAGAGGTGCTCGGTGTAGTAGGCGTCGTGGGCGATCCCGAGCCGCCGCGCCGCCCGCGCGAAGCTCTGGAAGGCGTACAGCACACTCGTCTCGAAGTAGGCGTACGCGCCCAGGAAGTACTGGGGCGAGGGCGCCCGGCTCGCCAGCCAGTGGAACATGTTGACGTACGCGAAGCACTCCGGGACGGTCTCGTCGAGATAGTCGTCGAGCCGGAGGCTCAGACCGAGCTCGGTGAGCAGGTCGCGGTAGAGCTGGGAGTGCGCCTTCTCCTCGTTGCCGCAGCCGAGTTCGTCGATGAGGACCCGGAAGACCGCCATCGCCGAGCGGTACGGCAGCCGGGGCACCACCGGCAGCAGCGACTCGGACTCCGTGAGGCCGTCGAGCGCGAACTGCCGCACCACGGCCTTGAACTGGTCGAGCGTGGCGTGCTCGGCGAGGAAGGTCGCGCTCTCGGGCAGCGCGGCCTCCTCCTCGGCGAGGAACTGCTTGAGCGCCTGGAGCAGCTCGCCGGCCGAGTCGAACCGGGGCGCCGAGGTCTCGTACGCCCGCGCCTTGGGCAGGATCCACCGCTCCTCGATGGCGGTCATCGACCCGTAGTCGCCGAGGTTGGGAACCCGCCGGTAGAGGCTGTGCAGTTCGCGCTGCGCGGTCGCGGCCGGGGCCGTGACCGAATGCGCGGCCACCGGGACGGACAGGTGGGACGAGGGCGTGCTCATGCCGCCTTCGCCTCCTCGTGGGTGGTGGGGGAGGCGATGACGCCGCGCCGGTGCAGTTCCTTCTTGACCCAGCGGTACCAGTCGTCGCGGAAGACTCCGTACCGCTCGCAGACGGTGTTGATCTCGGCCTGGCGGTCGGGGGTCGGGTCGACCAGCATCGCGTTGCACAGGGCGGGTTCCAGGTTGGCGAGCGGGCCGATGAAGCCCTGGATGCCGCGGGCGTCGACGAGCAGGTTCTCCCAGCCCTCGAAGACCGGGATGCCGGTGCCGGCCCCGGCCATCCTCCGGGTGAAGGCGGCGTCGCCGCTGGACTCCTTGATGCCGACGATCCCGGGGATCTCCGCGCAGATCCGCACCAGGGTGTCGAACTCGATCCGGTTGCCCGAGAGCGCTTCCTCGTTGTAGAGGAAGATCGGTACGTCGAGGGCCGAGCGGATGGCCCGGTAGTGCGCGACGATCTGGTCCTGCGTCACGTCGGCGCCGAACGGCGTGGTGACGACGACCGCGTCGGCGCCGATGTCTGCGGCCGTGCGGGCCCGGTCGATCACCGAGGCGGTGTCGGGGAGCTGGATGCCGGCGAGCACGGGGAGGCCGTCGGCGTGCTTGACGGTGTACGTGACGACGTCCTGCCACTGCCGGGCGTCGAGCTTCCAGCCCTCCCCGGAGGTCAGGGCCGGCATGAGGCCGGTGACCTCGGCCCGGATGTGGTCCAGGAGGCGGGCGACGCTCTGCTCGTCGACGGTGCCGTGCTCGTCGAGGGGGGTGATCAGCGGGACGACGGTCCCGGAGTAGGAGTGGGTGTCAGGCATGAGAGGGGTGCCTTTCGGAATGCCTTCAGAGGTTTTCGGAGACGACCGTCAGCACCAGCGACCGCTGGTAGAGGTCTTCCAGGTACGAGGGGAACGTCGTTTCCCCGAGCGGGCCGGCTGAGCCGTCCGGCACGATCGGTACGACGGGCAGGCCGGCTCTCGCCGTGAGCCGGGGGCTCGCGGTGTGCAGGACGCCGCCGCGGCCGAGGACCTGGGCGAGCAGCAGCCGCTCGTGGGTGGGGAGGCCGTCGAACCCGGGCGTGGTGCAGGCCCGGCGGAGGTCGTCCTCGGTGTAGGCGGCACGCTCGATGGCCAGGTCGGTGTGGAGGACGTCCATGAAGGGGTAGTACTCGTCCTGCACCCCTCGTTCGTAGCCCCACACCAGGTCGTCGCAGCGGCCGACCTGCTCCCAGCTCATGACGATCCCGCCGGCGTCCCCGGCGGCCAGCCGGCCGGCGAAGAAGGCCTTGGCGGCCAGGCGGACGGTGTCGTCCTTGCTGTGCATGCCCATGAAGAGGGTGGCGTCGACGAACACGGCCGATTTCGCGTCAGGCCGCATAGCGCTCGAGCACCTTCCGCATCCGCTCCATCGCGCCGGCGAACACCTCGGGCTCGCGGGCCAGGGCCAGGCGGATGAAGCGCTCGCCCTTCTCCTTGGTGTTCCAGTAGAAGAAGGTCCCCGGCAGGACGTACACCTCCTCGTCGAAGAGGACGGCCTGGAGCCGGGTGGCGGTCAGGTCCTCCGCCGTGATGCGGAACCAGGCGACGCTGGTACCCACGACCGGCTCCTGGAACTCCAGGATCGTGCCGCTGAGGGCGGTGCGGGCGGCGTCGCCGTTGGTGCGGATGATGTCGCGGATGGAGGCGAAACCGTCGGAGATGGAGTCCTCGACGTACTGGGTGACCATGTTGAGGACGAACGGCGAGACGTTCAGGAGGACGCTCGTGTGGAGGTTGTAGACCTCCTCCTGGATGTCCCGACTCGCCGTGATCATGGCGCACTTGGCGTCCTGGATCGGCCAGGTCTTCCCGGTGTCCTCCATGACCATGTACGTGACGCCCGACTCCTCCAGGAGCCGGTAGATGTCGACCCGGCCGATGCCCTCGTCGCAGAGCGCGAAGGAGGCGAAGCAGAAGTCCATCACCAGGACCTTGTCGTGGTCCACGCAGTAGCGGACCACCTCGCGGAAACCTTCCAGCTTCTCCGCGAGCAAGGTGAACCCGGTGGGGTTGTTGGGGTCGACGAGGTAGAGGGCGTCGGCGTCGACCTGCTCGACGAGCCGCTCGTAGAGGGTGTCCTTGTCGTGCAGGGCCGACTCGGCGAGCGGGGAGATCGGCACCTGCATGTTGCGCAGCAGGTCGACCAGGTTGTCGAAGCAGGGCTCGACCAGCTGCACCGACTTCCCGCGCTGCTTCAGGAACATGCCGGCGACCATGGTCGACACGCTGGCGGAGTAGGAAAGGAGCGTGCGGTCCATCGCACGGGCGGTGGGCTGCTGGTGCAGTCGGAAGAAGGCGTCGAGGAACTGGCGCTCGAAGTGCGCCTGCTGCTTCGACTCGGACTCGTGCCAGAGCTCGGGGAGGCGCGAGACGATCCGCTCCTGGGACGCGGACTGGCGCTGGTGGGTGTGCGCGTCGGCCAGATTGAACCGGGTCTTCAGGGCTTCGATCTCGTGCTGGGTGAGGTCGACGAACGTGCTGACGTCTGCCTTGTCGGTCAACGACATGAAGAACTCCCGCTGTCGATACGAAACTCCGTCCGGAATTCGGGCGGCGTGAACGACTGTAGGAGCTTCGACCGGCCTTGCGAATAACGGCCGGGTCACGCAATTAATAATCACCACGATGTTCTCCCGGCGTAAAAAAGGAACGACGGTCGGGCATTCCTCGAAAGGTCCTCGAAAGGCCCTCGAAGGAATGCCTGACCGTCGTTCCCCTTGTTCTTTCGCTTGTGCTGCCGCTTTGGGCGGCCTTTCAACTATTCAGTGGCGGCCCTCAGCAGGATGTCCTCGTATACCTTCGGGTCGTCCGAGTGGATCACCGGCCAGCCGATGCCGTACGAGCCCTCCCAGCCCACGTCGATCCCGGGGTTGGCCTGGTCCGAGCCGTCGGGCAGGAACAGGTGGGGGCTGCAGTTGACCCGGTCGGTCCCGGACAGCGCGGCCTGGTCCGCGAGCGCCCGGCGCGCGCGCCCGTCGTCCAGCGCCTCGGTGAGGGCGTCGACGTCGACCGCGCCGGTGCCGGCGGCCACGTCCAGGATCACCTTGCGGTGGCTGATGCAGCGCGACTCGGCCCAGAAGGCCCGGCGCAGCCCGAGGTCGAGCTGTTCGGACGCGTTCAGGCTCTGTTCCTTGGCGGCGAGCACCGCCTCGAGCGCGGGCAGGGTCGTGGAAGGGTAGAGCCAGTCCTTGGCCTGCCACAGCTGCCAGCCGGCGGACGGCTCGAGGCTGGCCATCCGGGCGACCTCGCTGTCCGTGCCGGGGCGCGGGCTCGGGGCGTCGTTGAGCAGTTCCAGGGGGAAGGCGCGCAGGTCGAAGGAGACCTGCTCCGCCAGGCCGAGACGGGCCCGGGTGGCGTGCAGCCGGTGGATGGCGATGTGCGCGAAGGAACACCAGATGTCGGAGAAGACGGTGACGACTCCGCGCGGCGGGGTCAGGTCGGCGGTGGTCGGGTCGAGCATGGTTCTCCTCGGTGGGTACGCCGGGCGGAGCGGGCTCAGCCGGCAGGGGACTCGACGGCGTCGAGCGCCGCCTCGAGGTCGAGGTCGGCGCCCGGCAGCCAGGCGGGCAGGGAGGGGATGCGGGCCATCGCCCGGAAGAGCCGCAGTACGGCGTCCTCGCGGACGGTCGGCCCGTGGGCGCTGAGCAGCCGCGTGGGACGCAGGGCCGCCAGTTCGCGCACCGGGCGGAGGAATTTCGCCTCGTCGACCAGAGCGGTCCACGGTGCTATCGCCCGGTTCAGCACGTCGAAGCCGTGGAAGAATTCCTCCTCGGGGAGATCGGCGAAGTCCTCGCTGATTTCCTCGATGACGGTACCGAAACTGTCGGAGCTGTAGAGCGTTCCATCGGAGTGGTCGAACACGGCGAGAGTTCCGGGTGAATCGAAGGTGGGGGGCCGGTGGAAACTCAGCTCACGGTCGCCGATTTTCACCCGACTTCCCGGGTTGGCGGTCACCACCCGGTCCTGCGGAATGCTGAACTCTTCCGATATTCGCGTCACCGACAACGCGTTGGTGAGCACCTTCGCGTGCGGCGCGGCCGCCAGGATGTCCGCGAGGGCTCCGGTGTGGTCGCGGTCGTCGTGGGTGACGGCGACCCAGCGCAGATCGGCGGGCTCGATCAGCGACCAGAGGGAGTCGAGGAAGTCCTCCCGGTCCACGGGCATGCCGGTGTCCACGAGGAGCGGCTGGCCGGAGCGTACGAGGAAGGCGTTCACCGGCTGGTCGCCGAGGCCCGGTATGGGCAGCGCCGAGGGGAGGACGTGGATGTCCGGCCCGGCGGTGTAGGACGCTCTCATGACACACCTTTCATGACGCGTGATCGACCCGCGGTCAGACGAGCTGGATGATCAGGGATCCGGCGATCAGCAGGACGAGACCTAGGGCGCGCGGCTTCGTGAGGGAGCGCTGGGGGAGCTTGAAGAGGCCCTTGTGGTCGATCAGGGCCGAGGTGAGCTGCTGTCCCGTCACGGTGAGCGCGATGGTCACCGCCGCCCCGATGGAGGGGATGAGCAGGAAGGTCCCGGTCACGTAGGCGGCGGCGCAGGCACCCCCGAGCCAGCCCCACCAGGGCATCTTCTTCAGCGGCGCGATCTTCGGCTTGGGGGTGCGCCGGGTCGCGTAGAGCACGAGCAGGACGACGGCGATGGTGAAGGTCGCCACGGCGAAGCTGATCACGGCGACGGTGATGGGCTCTTTGAGCTGGGCGCGCAGCTGGGCGTTGACCGCGCCCTGTACGGGGAGCACGGCGCCGGCGACGACACCGAGGGCGAGCCAGCCGACGCGGCCGGCGCTCGACATCCTGGGCGCGCCGGGAGGCGCGGCGGCCTTCATGCCCCGGATGATGACGACGATGCCGGCGAGCACCGCCAGGGCGCCGATGACGATCCCGGCGCTGAGGTCCTTCTGTTCGAGCCCGAGGAGACCGAAGAGGTCGAGCGCGAGCGAGGCGAACATCTGGCCGGTGACGAAGAGTCCGACGGCGGCGAGGGCTCCGAGCCGGGGGAAGAGCAGGATGCCGCTGGTGATGTAGAGCGGACTGGCCAGACCGCCCAGGAGCTGCCAGGCCTCGACGTCGGGCAGCTTGCCGAGCGCGCCGAGGGCTCCGGCCGCCACCGCGAGCACGGTCAGCAGACCGGTCGCGACGCCGAGCTGGATGGTCGAGGCGCCGTACGGGGTGCCGACGGCCGAGTTGAGCTGGAGGTTCACCGAGGCCTGGACGGCCAGGAGGCAGCCGACCAGCAGGGCCGCGGCGAGGAGCGCGGTGTGCATCTTGATCTCCCTGGGGCGGGATGGCGAGCGGGTAAGTGGACACTGAGTCCGTTTAGCATGCCATGACACCCAGCAAGCGGACAAGGTGTCCACTTAGCTCCGAGGCAAGTAAGGTCTGGTCCATGAGCGAGGACGAGCAGCGCGGTCGTGGAGCCGCCTCCGTGCACCGGGTCGGCGGGCTCCTCGGCGATCTCCAGGCGGTCGACGAACAGCCGGTCGCTCCGCGTCGGCGCGCGGACGCGGAACGCAACCGCGCCCAGATCCTGTCCGCGGCCGAGCGGCTCTTCGCCGAGCAGGACCCGCGGTCGGTCACCATGGACAAGATCGCCAAGGCTGCCGGGGTGGGCCGCGCCACCCTGTACCGGAGCTTCCCCGATCCGTCGTCGGTCGCCGTCGCCCTGCTCGACGAGCACGAGCGCAGGCTCCAGGGGCAGCTCATCTACGGTCCGCCGCCGCTGGGCCCCGGCGCGCCCGCCGGGGAGCGGCTCGCGGCCTTCTACCTGGCGATGCTCGACCTGCTCGAACGGCATCTGCCGCTGGCGCTGGGGGCGGAGACCGGCCCCGCGCGCTTCCGGACGGGCGCCTACGGCTTCTGGCGCGTCCACGTCCGCACCCTGCTCGTCGACCACGGCGTCCAGGACCCGGACCCGCTGATCGACATCGCGCTCGGCCCTCTGTCACCCGAGCTCTTCCAGTTCCAGCGGCACGAACTCGGCCTGTCGACCGAGCGCATCGGCCGCTCCCTCTCACTCTTCGCCCGCCAGCTGCTGCGCTCGGGGGAGTGAGCCGGGTCAGGGGCGGGGAGGTGTCGGCGGATCAGAGCCGGAGGGGCCCTAGGGGATGTGCGGGGCCGGGTGGACCGGGCCCGCCTGCCCTAGGGGACCTGCGGGGCCGGGTGGACCAGGCCCGGCAGGATCAACTTCCAGATCCGGCCGAGCCGTTGCTCGGCCGGGCAGTGCAGGGCGCCGGTCTCGGCGGTCCTGGGCTCCTCCTCGGTGGACCAGGCCTCGTCCGACGGTGTGCTCGGGCAGCGCATCTCCAGCTCGACCCCGGTGATCACATAACCGATCAGCGCCGCGACCGCCGTCGCGTCGACTCCGGGGCGCAGGGCCTTCTCGGCCGCGGCGAAGCGCGCCAGGCGGGCCACCTCGCGACGCCAGGGGCAGTCCCCGGATAAGCCGGGGTCGGTCAACTGGAGCTCCCGCGCGAGGCGTTCGCCGGCCCGTGCCATGGGATCGGTCTCGAAGAGCCGGATCAGCGCGTGCGTGGCGATCACCAGCTTGTCGATCGCGGTGCCCCCCACACCCTCGGTGGACAGACAGGCCGACTCGACCGTGATCCGGGTGACCGCGCGGGCCCGTCCGCGGACCGCCGTCGCCAGATCCGCCTTCGTCGCGAAATGGAAGACGAGCGCCCCGGTGGTGACCCGGGCCTCGCCGGCGATCCTGGCCAGGGACGCCCGCTCGTACCCGAGGCCGTCGAACACCCGCGCCGCTGCCGACAGGATCTCCTGTCTCGTACGTTCCGCCCGCTGCTGTATCGCCATGAGCTCCCCCGTCGGGCTTGCGAGAAGGTGCCGGAGCGTTATGTTCCGGCCCACGCCTGTGACCGACTCGAAACTATCCGGCCGGGCGGCGGCGAAACGTGCCTCGCCTTCCCACGGGCCGAAACTGGGGCTTGACGGGCATCTCCTCCCCAGGTCGCGGGCGCCCGCCGCGCGCCTCCCGTCCGTGAAGTGACCGGAACCGGAGGTATGGCCTGTCAGGTGGATCCAGCCGTTCCGGCGGCGGCCGAAGCCCGGGACCGCGAGCGCGAAACGGCCACACCGGCCAGGCACAGCGCGCCCCCGGCGAGGGTGAGAAGCCCCGGCAGCTCGCCCAGGAACACCCACGCCATCAGCACGACGAGAGCGGGCACGGCGTACGTCGTCGCGC
Organism: Streptomyces sp. NPDC002773; assembly: GCF_040295605.1. Classification (NCBI taxonomy): domain Bacteria; kingdom Bacillati; phylum Actinomycetota; class Actinomycetes; order Kitasatosporales; family Streptomycetaceae; genus Streptomyces; species Streptomyces sp. NPDC002773. The sequence continues at coordinate 91,802 of NZ_JBEOVO010000018.1, read as the reverse complement.
CCATCCGCCCGGCGGTCGTACGCGCCAGGGCATAGGCCCAGGTCGTGAACGCGAGCGCGGTCGGGAACACGCCCAGATAGACCATGTTGAGGGTCGCCGACAGCGGGGCGCGGCCCGCCTCCTCCACCAGCTGCCCGGCGAACGGCAGGCAGGCCACCGCCCCCACCAGACACCCGAAGGTCGTCACCTGGAGCGCACTGCCGTGCGCGAGGGCCGGCTTCTGGGCCACGACCCCGCCCGCGTACGCCATCGCCGCCAGGACGCAGAGCAGCACTCCGAGCACCGAGGCGTGCCCGCCGGAGGACCCGGCGGACATCGAAAGGCCCACGGTCACCGCGCCGGCGAAGGAGACCGCCATGCCCGCGAGCAGCCGCGGCGGCAGCGACTCCTCGAGGAACCGGGCGCCGAGCAGCGCGATCAGGATCGGCCCGATGTTCACCACCATCGCGGCCGTGCCCGCGTCGACCTCCTGCTCGCCCCAGTTGAGCACCACCATGTACACCCCGAACCAGAGCAGCCCCGAGACCACGATCCCCGGCCAGGCCGCCCGCGGCGGCAGCCCCTCGCGCCGGACGAGGAGGACGGTCCCGAGGACCAGGACCCCCGCGAGCAGCCGGCCGAGGGCGAGGGCGCCGGGCGAGTAGGCCTCCCCGGCGCTGCGGATGGAGACGAAGGCGGAGGCCCAGAGGACGACGGTGACGCCGGCGGCCGCGAAGGCGAGCCGCGAGGATTGCTTCTGCATGGCCCGACCGTAGGACGCGGACGCTTCGGCGGTCACCGCAATATCGCGCGGCCCCCCGGGGAGGTGTGCCGCCCCGACTCGCCGCGATGTCACCGCAGTTCCGCCGGGGCGATGCCCAGGGACGCGTACAGCGCGCTCTCGCCCTCCACGGTCACCTTCACGGCCCGCTCCGAGCCGATCCGTACGCACCACCCGGCGTCCAGCGCGTGCCGGCACAGCGCGGCGCCCGCGACCCCCGCGAGGTGCGGTCGCCGTTCGGTCCAGTCGAGGCAGCCGCGCGCGACGGGCCGCCGCCCCCGGCGTACGAGGGGAACGCCCAGCTCGTCGAACCAGGCGAGACCCCGGTCCGTCAGCGCGAAACCGGTGTCCTGGCGCAGCAGCCCGCGCAGGGTCATCGCCTCCGTGACGACGATGCCGAGCCGTCCGGCGAGGTGGTCGTAGCAGGTCCGTCCCCGGGCCATCGCCCGCCCGGCGCTCGCCGCCCCCAGGGAGCGGGGCGGCGCGGCCACCGCCGGTTCGGACCGGGCGGCGAGGTCCTCGACGAGGTGCGCGATCCCGGGATCGGCGAGGCGTACGTACCGGTGGCGCCCCTGCCGCTCCTCCGTGAGCACCCCGCCGGAGACGAGTTTGCCGAGGTGCTCGCTCGCGGTGGACGGCGCCACGCCCGCGTGCCGGGCGAGCTCCCCGGCGGTCCAGGCCCGTCCGTCGAGCAGGGCGAGCAGGAACGCGGCGCGGGTCTCGTCCGCGAGGAGCGCCGCGAGCGCGGCGAGGTCACTGGCAGCCATGCGCCAAGGCTCCCGCACTCACGCTTCGGTGGTGGCCGAAGTGCCGATCGAGGTCCCGGGCCGGCGGCCGAGGGCCGCGTACTGGAGCCGCAGCCCGTCGAGCAGGGCCCGCAGCCCCGTGTCGAAGGCGCCCTCGTCGACCTTCTGGCGGTGCTCCGCGAGGAGGTGCGCCTGGCCGAGGTGGGGGTAGTCGGCCGGGTCGTAGGCCGACTCGTCGTCGACGAAGCCGCGGGCGAAGGAGCCCAGCGCCGAGCCGGTGATGAAGTACCGCATCAGCGCGCCGATGGAGGTGGCCTGGGCCGGCGGCCAGCCCGCGCGGACCATCGCGCCGAAGACGGCGTCCGCGACGCGCAGGCCGGCCGGGCGGCGGCCGGGTCCCTGGGCGAGGACCGGGACGATGTGCGGGTGGTCGGCGAGGGCGGCGCGGTAGGACACGGCCCAGTCCCGCAGCGCCGTCACCCAGTCCCGGCCGTCCGCCTCCGCGAACATCGACAGGTCGATTTTCGCGCTGACCGCGTCGGCGACGGCGTCGAGGATCTCGTCCTTCGTGCGGAAGTGGTTGTAGAGCGAGGGTCCGCTCACCCCGAGTTCGGCCGCGAGCCGGCGGGTGGAGAGCGCGCCGAGGCCCTCCGCGTCCACGAGCGCGCCCGCCGTCTCGACGATGCGGTCTCGGCTGAGCAGGGGCTTGCGCGGTCGGGCCATGGCGCACATAGTAGGCCCGCGCAGAAAAAACTAGCAGTGGTAATTAATGAGCCGGGCAGCGGCCCGCGTGACCGACGGCCGCACCGGGGACCGGGCAGCGGCCCGAGTGAGGGGTGCACGGTGGATCTGGCGCTGAGCGAGGAGCAGGAGGCCGTACGGCGGCTCGCCGAGGACTTCGTCGCGCGCGAGGTGACCCCGCACGCCGTGGCGTGGGACCGCGCCGAGGAGGTCGACCGGGCCATCGTGAAGAAGCTCGGTGCCGTCGGCTTCCTCGGGCTCACCCTCCCGGAGGAGTACGGCGGCTCGGGCGGCGACCACCTCGCGTACTGCCTCGTGACCGAGGAACTCGGCCGCGGCGACTCCTCCGTGCGCGGCATCGTCTCCGTCTCCCTCGGCCTGGTCGCCAAGACCGTCGCCGCGTGGGGCAGCGAGGAGCAGAAGCGGGCGTGGCTGCCCCGGCTCGCCTCCGGCGAGGCACTCGGCTGCTTCGGCCTCACCGAACCCGGCACCGGCTCCGACGCCGGGAACCTCGCCACCAGGGCCGTACGGGACGGGGACGACTACGCCATCGACGGCACCAAGATGTTCATCACCAACGGCACCTGGGCCGACGTCGTGCTGCTCTTCGCCCGCACCAACGACACCCCCGGCCACAAGGGCGTCTCCGCCTTCCTCGTCCCCACCGACACCCCCGGCCTCACCCGCCGCCCCGTCCACGGCAAGCTCGGCCTGCGCGGCCAGGCCACCGCCGAACTCGTCCTCGACGGCGTCCGCGTCCCGGCCGGCGCCATGCTCGGCCCCGAGGGCAAGGGCTTCACCGTCGCCATGTCCGCCCTCGCCAAGGGGCGCATGTCGGTCGCCGCGGGCTGCGTCGGCATCGCGCAGGCCGCCCTCGACGCCGCCGTGCGGTACGCGGGGGAGCGCGAGCAGTTCGGAAAGCCCATCGCCTCGTACCAGCTGGTCCAGGAGCTGATCAGCGACATCGCCGTCGACGTGGACGCCGCCCGGTTGCTGACCTGGCGGGTCGCCGACCTGATCGACCGCGGCCAGGACTTCGCGACCGCCGCCTCCAAGGCGAAGCTGTACGCCTCCGAGGCCGCCGTCCGCGCCGCGAACAACGCCCTCCAGGTCTTCGGCGGCTACGGCTACATCGACGAGTACCCGGTCGGCAAGCTGCTCCGCGACGCGCGCGTGATGACCCTGTACGAGGGCACGAGCCAGATCCAGAAGCTCATCATCGGACGGGCGCTGACGGGGGTGTCGGCCTTCTGATCCCCGGCTTCTGAGTACGCCGCTGAGTACGCGGACGGATGTGGCACCGGCCACATCCGGCCGATGCTGTCCGACATGAGCGACACACCGGTCAAGCAGCAGAACACCGCCGCCTACTACACGCAGGCCGTCCTCTCCTTCGGGCTCGCCCTCGCGGCCGTGTCCATCGGGATCTTCCAGTTGGAGGCGAGCGCCTGGGTGCGGGCCTTCCTCGCCGTCTCGGTCCTCTACCTCACGACCTCGGCGTTCACGCTCGCCAAGGTCGTCCGCGACCGCCAGGAGGCCGGGCAGATCGTCAGCCGCGTCGACCAGGCCCGGCTGGAGAAGCTCCTCGCCGAGCACGACCCCTTCCAGAAGCTCTAAGCGCTTGCTCACCCTCGTTGTATGGTGTTGGTCCTGACGGGGTCCGAGAAGGAGTGTGGGATGAGCGCGGCGGAGGAGACCCCCGGGGTGGAGGACATGCCCTGGGGCGAGGTCACGCCCGAGGCTGCCCGGCGGCTGCTGGTGGCCGCCGTCGAGGCGTTCGCCGAGCGCGGCTACCACGCCACCACCACCCGGGACATCGCCGGCCGCGCCGGGATGAGCCCGGCCGCGCTCTACATCCACTACAAGACCAAGGAAGAGCTGCTCCACCGGATCAGCCGGATCGGCCACGACCGGGCGCTCGAGATCCTCACGGCCGCGGCCGACGCCGACGGTACGGCCGCCGAGCGCCTCGCCGACGCCGTCCGCTCCTTCGTCCGCTGGCACGCCGAGCGCCACACGACGGCCCGGGTCGTCCAGTACGAACTCGACGCCCTCGGCCCCGAACACCGCGCCGAGATCGTGGAACTGCGCCGCAGGTCGGACGCCGTGGTGCGCCGCGTCATCAACGAGGGCGTGGCGGCGGGCGAGTTCGACGTGCCCGACGTGTCCGGCACGACGGTCGCCGTGCTCTCCCTCTGCATCGACGTCTCGCGCTGGTTCAACACCCAGGGCCGCCGGACGCCCGACGAGGTCGGCGCGCTCTACGCCGACCTCGTGCTCAGGATGGTCGGCGCTCAGAAGTAGTAACGGGAGACCGACTCGGCGACGCAGACCGGCTTCTCGGCGCCCTCGCGCTCCACCGTCACCGCCGCCGTCACCTGCACGCCGCCGCCCGCCTCCTCGACCTTCGTCAGGACGGCCGTGGCCCGCAGCCGCGAACCGACCGGCACGGGAGCGGGGAAACGCACCTTCTCGGTGCCGTAGTTGAGGCCCATCTTCATGCCCTCGACCCTCAGGACCTGCGGGACGAGGACCGGCAGCAGCGACAGGGTCAGATAGCCGTGCGCGATGGTCGTCCCGAACGGGCCGGAGGCCGCGCGCTCCGGGTCCACGTGGATCCACTGGTGGTCCCCGGTCGCCTCCGCGAAGAGGTCGATCCGCTTCTGGTCGATCTCCAGCCAGTCGCTGTGTCCCAACTGCTCGCCGACCCCCGCGCGCAGCTCGTCGGCGGAGGTGAAGATCCTCGGCTCGGCCATGTTCCTGTTCCCTTCGGTACGGCATACCCAACGGTCGGTATCTAAGCGCTTGCTCAGCATGTGGGGGTGAGGGGGGCGCTGTCAACGGACGGGCGGAGGCGGCCGGTCGACGGACCAGTAGGGTCGCGGGGTGCCGCAGATTCCAGAGAAGATCCACGAACTCACCGTCGGCCAGCTCTCCGCCCGTAGCGGGGCCGCCGTCTCCGCCCTCCACTTCTACGAGGCGAAGGGGCTCATCAGCAGCCGCCGCACCACCGGCAACCAGCGCCGCTACGGCCGTGACACCCTGCGCCGGGTCGCCTTCGTCCGCGCCGCCCAGCGGGTCGGCATCCCGCTGGCCACGATCCGCGAGGCGCTCGCCCAGCTCCCCGAGGAGCGCACCCCCACCAACGACGACTGGGCGAAGCTCTCGGCGGCCTGGCGCGCCGAGCTCGACGAGCGCATCACCCAGCTCGGCCGGCTCCGCGACCACCTGACGGACTGCATCGGCTGCGGCTGCCTCTCGCTCGAGACCTGCGTCCTGTCCAACCCCGACGACGTCGTCGGCGAACGGATCGCGGGCTCCCGCCTGCTGCCGGTCCGCCGGCCAGGCCCGGACACGCCCTAGGGCGTGTCCGGCGGATCATGGCCGGGGTCCTGATCCGCCGGACACGCCCTAGCTGCCGAGAGCCGCCGTCACGAGCTCGGCGTTGGAGCGTGCCGGGGTGCCGTCCGGCAGCAGCAGGGTGTCCTCGAACCCGATCCGCGCCGCGAGGCCCAGACGGCGGGCGAGCCGCAGCACCGGCCACGCGCCGCCCTCCTCGCCGTGCAGCAGCACCGGGACGCCGGGCGGGATGACGAGCGCCGCCAGGAGCGAGCGCGCGGCGGCCTCGGCCCCTGTCCGCGTCCCCGTCGGGGAGTACGGCACTGCCGCGACGATCCGCCGTACCCGGGGCGCGAGGGGTGAGCGGGCGAATCGGGCCGGGCCGTCCGTGCCCGACCGCAGGGCGGCCTCCACCCCGACGCCCCGCTGGAGGAGCGCCGCCGCCACCTCCTCGGCGTCCGGCTCGTGCCAGGCCACCGACACGAGGTCGGGCAGCACCGGCCAGGAGCGGATCCGCTCCACCCGGCGCCCCGGATCGGTCTCGGCGGCCATCGCCGTCGCCACCCGCACCCGGGCGCTCGCGACGCCGTTCGCGGCCGCGGTACGGGTGCCGGCCGCGGCCCGGACCGCCTCCAGGACCGGGGTGAGCACCCGGGGCGAGAGCGAGACCGCCCCGCACGGCGTACGGGGGTACACCCGCACCTCCCGGGCCCCGGCCGCCACCGCCCGCGCCGCGGACTCCGCGAGCGACTCCGGCGACATCGGGACCGCGGCCGAATCACCGGGCCCGCGCAGGCCGTTGAGACACGCCTGGAGCACGTGGGGGACCGGTGGCCCCTGCGGTACCCGAAGCACCTGAGACGCCAGACGCCCCACCCGTACCTCAGACACCGGCCGCACCGCTCACGCCGCCGACGCCAGCGGCCTGCTCCGCTCCCCGCGGGCGCGGGCCAGCGCCCCCGAGGTGAGCACCGTACGCGGCACGCCCACCCCGCAGTCCCCGCAGACCGGGCCGAGCCATGGCTCGTACGGCTCGGCGGGTCCTGCCCACTCGATCCGCGGCCCCGCGCACACCGGGCACCTCTCGCCGGGCCCGCGCTCCAGGGCCGTGATCAGCCGCCGCAGCACCTCCGGCAGCGGGTCCGACGGGTGCACCGCGGGATCACCGCACCGCACCACCCCGTTGCCTCCCCAGACCCGGCGGTGCCAGTCGTCGACCGCCCCGAGACCGCGCAGGCCCTCCTGCTTCTCACGCCGCCGCCGGGCCGCGAACTCCTCCTCGTACGCGAGCCACACGGCCCGCGCCTCCTCCAGCTCGTCGAGCGCGGCGATCAGCCGCCCCGGGTCCAGCTCCCGGTCCTCGGGTCCGAACCTGTGCCGCCGGCACAGGTGGTCCCATGTCGCCCGGTGCCCGTACGGCGCGAACCGCTCCAGGCATTTGCGCAGCGAGTACCTGCGCAGCGCCGTGTCGCACCCCGGATCGCGCACCTGTCTCGCGAGACTCCGGAAACCGGCCATCTCCCGCCACCTCCGTCGCTGGTCCTTCCGCGGTATCAGAGGGACGAACGAGCGGCCCGCCGTGTTCCATCGAAATACGGATGGCAGCCATCAGTGGTGCGCGAGAGGCCCCTGAGACCTGGCGGAACCCGCGCGTCCGCCGAGGCCGCGCACCGCTGAGCAGGCGCCTGACCAGGCGTTCGACCAGCTATACGCCCAGGTCCTAGCGGCCCGCCCCCGCCGCCGACACCACCACCCGGGCCAGCTCGGGACGGCAGATGTCGCTGTGCGACAGAACGACCTCCGCCGCGTCCACGTTCACGCACCCCGACGCCGGCACGCCCTCGCGCAGGACCGCCGCAAGGTTCCGTACCACCGTGCCCGGTACCGCCTGGACGCCGTCGTGACCGATCGCGCCCCAGCGCGGGTCGCCCGAGCCCAGCAGGCCGGACGCGGCGGCCCCGAGCGACTCGGAGTCGCGCGCGAGCCGGGACGCCAGCGGGTACATCACCCCGAGTGCCGTGTCGTGCCGCGAGTAGCAGGCCACCAGGGGCCCCCGGACCCGCTCCTGCATGTCCCGCAGCGAGCCGGACCGCCGGGGGTCGTGCGGCAGCCTCCCCGCGAACGCGTAGTGCGAGAAGGCGCCCTGGAGGAGGGTCACGGAGGCGACGGGACGGGCCCCCGACGGCAGCCCCTTCAGCGCGTGCGCGACGAGCCGGGCGCCCATGCTGTGGCCCACGAGATGGACGCGGAGGCCGGGGGCGGCCCGGGCGACCTCACCGAGGAGGGGCCCGAGCCCGGCCTCGCCGACCTGCCCGGACCGCTTCTTCATCACGTAGTACGTGGCCTGCCGAAGGGCCTCCCGGCCGCCCTTCCAGTACCGCTTCAGACCCTCCCCGAAGCCCTCCTCGGGTACGGCGCCCGCGCCGCCCTCCAGCGCCTCCGTGAACAGGGCGCAGACCTCCACCGGGTCCGCGACCAGGAACTCCGGCACCGGCTCCCCCGACCCGGCGGCGCGCTCCCGGCCACCACCGCCGTGCACGTCCGCCAGCTCCCGCAGCAGCGCCCCGAACTCGGCGAACGCGCCCTCGTCCGCCGGTGCCGTGACGAGGAGTTCGGTGATCCGGTCGAGGACCGGTTCCTTCTCCGGGAGGACCGTCACGAGGGCCCGGTAGTCGGGGACCGGCTCGCCGGTGAACATCATCGACGGCCACATCACCCCCGCGTACCCGACCTCGGCCCCGGGGGCGAGCAGACCGGGGAAGGGGGCGAAGAAGTCGGAACAGAGGCGGGTGGCGCCGGAGGGCGAGTTGTTCCACCCGTGGGCAAGGACCACCAGGTCGGTGACCCCTCGCCGGGCCAGTGCGGCGAGGGCCGCGGTCTGCCCCGGCGGCCCGTCGCCCTCCTTGTCGAAAGTGATCTCCTGGTACGGCTCCACACTCATCCCGGCCACGGCCCGACCCGTCCCTCCACGTCGAGGGGGCCGCAGCGCCGAATGCGCCCCGCGCGCGGGCGGCGGCTCCATGGCCAGCATGCCCGCGCACGGCCCCGTCCAGACGCGCGGCGCGCTGTCAGCGCAGCCGGGCCGCCGTGATCCGGGGGAAGTGGACGAGGAGGTCGTACGCGGTGGAGAGGCGGACCGGGGCGACGGCGCCGGGCCAGGGGTACGCGGTCCCGATGCCCCGGGTCGGCCGGTGCGTGCCGAGCCAGTCCCGCGCCGCCGGTGTCGCGCGCCGGAGGTCCAGGTAGAAGGCGCCGGGTGCGACCCGGTCGAGGGTGTGGGCGCTGCTGTCGGGACCGAGCGCGCCGACGGTGAAGGGCCGCAGCGGCTCGCCGGGGGCCTCGGTGTCGTGCGCGTTGAAGGAGCCCTGGCCGAAGGAGGTGCCGACGCTCACGTAGTCCCGGCCGAGGGCGTCCCGGAGGAAGGCGCCCTGGAGCCGCGGGTACTGGTCCGGCTTCGTGGTCTCGTAGCCGACGTGCCCGTTGTGCGCGGAGAGCAGGATCCGGTCGCCGGTCCGCCGCTGCCACCACACGGTGTTCTCGGCCATGACCCGGTCGCGGTAGAGCATCGCCTCGGCGATCCCGGCGTCCGTCAGGATGTCGTGGGCGTACTCGGTGCCGACCTGGGCGATGGCACGCGCGTGCTGGACGGCCCACGCCGCCGCCTCGCGCGCGCGTGCGTCCTTCCCGGGGCGCTGCCGCTCCAGGAGGGCGAGGGCGGCGTTCACCTCGGCGGCCAGCCGCCGCCGTTCGGGCAGCGGTTTGGTCATGTACCCCTTCATCCACGCCTCCACCTCACCGCTGGGGCGCGAGGCCCGGTACAGCTCCTGGAAGCGGGGGAGGAGCGCCGGGTGGACACGGGCCACGTACGAGGTCACCTCGTCGAAGACGTTCCCGCCCGCGTAGCCGAGGTCGTTGCCCATGAAGCGGACCTGGTGCCCGGGGTGGAGCTGGTTGTGCCGCCGCATCCACTGGAACAGGTCGAGGTACTCCTCGGTGTTCCAGAGGCGGTACGACTCCTGGAACTCGTCCCGCATGATCTTCCGGATGTCGCCGCGGCCGGTGCGTACCCACTCGTCGACGAGCAGTCCGGTCGACCAGTTGGCCTCCAGGGCGAAGGTGGTGAAGCCCCGCCGCTCCACGAGGTGTTCGAAGATCCGGTGCTTGGTGGTGAAGAACTCCGCCGAGCTGTGGGTGGCCTCGCCGATCCCGACGACCTTGGCCGAGCCGATCATCCGGTCGAGCGGACGCAGATCGGCCAAGGGCTGTGCGGTGCGGGCGAGTTCGCGTGCGGGATCGGGCACGGCCGGGGCCGCGGTGGCGCCGGCGGCGGGAGCCAGGGTGCCGAGGCAGGCGGCGAGCAGGAGTCCGACGAGGGGCAGCCGGCGGCGTAAGGAGAGGTTCATGGGGCCAGCTTGGTCGGCGGGACGCCCGGGGAACATCCCGCCCGCACCCGTCCCGACCGGGGGGCAGCCCCAGGTCCGCACCCGTGCCGACCCGGGGGCAGCCACTGGTCCGCGCCCGTGCCTACCCGGGCACAGCCCCCGGTCACCCTCCGCCTCACCGGTAGAGCAGGTACTCCTTCCGCACCGCCCGGAAGGCCGCCAGGTCGGCCTGCCACGCCCCCGCGGTCTCGTCCACGCCCGCGCCGGCGTCGATCATGGTCCGGACCCGGGTCGAACCGGTCAGCTTGTCGATCCAGTGGTCCGCCCGCCAGGCGAAGCCGGGCCACGAGCTCCGGGCGGTGACCAGGAGCCCGATCCCGGTCCGTACCGGGTCGAAGGAGTCCCGGTCGTGGACGTGCAGCTGCACCCCGCCCACCGTCTTCCCCTGGAACTTGGAGAAGGTCGGCGCGAAGTACGCCTCACGGAACCGCACCCCGGGCAGACCGAGCGCGTTCGCCGCCTCCGCCCACCGCCGGTCGATCCCCTCGGCGCCGAGGAGTTCGAAGGGGCGGGTGGTGCCCCGGCCCTCGGACAGGTTCGTCCCCTCGAAGAGGCAGGTGCCGGAGTAGACGAGCGCGGTGTCCGGCGTCGGCATGTTGGGGCTGGGGGGCACCCAGGGCAGCCCGGTCGCGTCGAAGAAGTCCGTGCGCCGCCACCCCGACATCCGTACCGTCTCCAGGGCGAGGGGCGCGGTCAGGAACTCGCCCGCGAAGAGGCGGGCCAGCTCGGCCACCGTCATGCCGTGCGCCTGCGCGATCGGCTCGCGTCCGACGAACGTGGCGAACGCCCGGTCGAGGACGGGGCCGAGGGCCGCCCGCCCGGTCACCGGGTTCGGCCGGTCCAGGACCACGAACCGCTTCCCGGCGAGGGCGGCGGCGGCCATGCAGTCGTACAGCGTCCAGATGTAGGTGTAGAAGCGGGCGCCGACGTCCTGGATGTCGAAGACGACGGTGTCCACCCCGGAGGCGGTGAAGACGTCCGCGAGCGGCTGTCCGCTCTTCAGGTACGTGTCGTAGACGGGCAGTCCGGTCGCCGGGTCGTCGTACCTGCCCTCGGAGCCGCCCGCCTGGGCCGTACCGCGGAAGCCGTGCTCCGGTCCGAAGACGGCGACCAGGTCCACCCGCTCGTCGGCGTGCATCACGTCCACGATGTGCCGCGCGTCCCGGGTGACGCCGGTCGGATTGGTGACGACGCCGACCCGCTCGCCGGCGAGGAGGGCGTACCCGTCGGCCGCGAGCCGCTCGAACCCGGTCCGCACCCCGGGCCGGCCCGACCGCTCCCCGGCCGCCGAGGCGGTGGGCGCGGCGGCCGCCACCGCCCCGAGCGCGCCTCCGGCGGCCAGCAGACTCCGTCGCGACAGGCTCATGCGGAAACCTCCTCGATCGCCGTCCCCGGCCGGGGCACGTGACATGGGCACGCACGCTAGCGCTCCTGACGCCGTCGGGGAACGAGGCGTGCGGGACCCGCCGGGTCCGGCACCTCCGTCACCCCCGCCCGGTCCCTTCCCTCCCGACATACCGACCGGTTAGTCTGCCGGTCGACAGGTCACGTCAGTTCGGGTCGTCGTCGCGGAGAGGTGGATCACGCCATGGGTGCGGGTACGAGCGGGGGCACGGGCGCGAGCGTCGTCCAGGGCGCCGGAGTGGTCGTCACGGGAGCGGGCGGTGGCATCGGAGCCGCCCTCGCCCGCCGGTTCGCCGCCGAAGGGGCCCGGGTCGTCGTCAACGACCTCGACCCCGTCCGTACGAAGGCCGTCGCCGAGGAGATCGGCGCCCTCGCCGTCCCCGGTGACGCCTCCGCCGTCGTCGACGAGGCCCGCGAGGCCCTCGGCGGCACCGTCGACATCTGGTGCGCCAACGCCGGACTCTCCTCGCCCGGCGACGCCTTCGCCGACGAGGACGTGTGGGCCGCCGCCTGGGACGTCAACGTCATGGCCCATGTCCGCGCGGCCCGCGCCCTCCTCCCGGAGTGGCTGGAGCGCGGCAGCGGCCGGTTCGTCTCCACCGTCTCGGCCGCCGGCCTGCTCACCATGATCGGCGCCGCGCCGTACAGCGTCTCCAAGCACGGCGCGTACGCCTTCGCCGAATGGCTCTCCCTCACCTACCGGCACCGCGGCCTCAAGGTCCACGCCATCTGCCCGCAGGGCGTCCGTACGGACATGCTCACCGCCGCCGGGACGGCCGGCGAACTCGTCCTCGCCCCCACCGCCATCGAGCCCGAGGACGTCGCCGACGCCCTCCTCGACGCCGTCGCGGCCGACCGGTTCCTCGTCCTGCCGCACCCCGAGGTCGCCGGCTACTACCGCAACCGGGCCACCGACCCCGAGCGCTGGCTCTCCACCATGAACCACGTCCAGCAGGCCTGGGAGACGGGCACCCGATAGCCCTCGTCGGCGCGGACCCCGGCGGATGGGAAGATCTACCGGCGGGAACACGTTCCCCATGACCGAAAACGATCACCACGGAAGGCGGCGGAGCATGGCCAGGACGACGGACGGGAGCGGCACCCCCGTCCCCCAGAGGCTCCTCGCCGCCGCCACCCGGCTCTTCGCCGAGCAGGGTTACGACCGCACGTCCGTCCAGGAGATCGTCGAGGCCGCCGGGGTCACCAAGGGCGCCCTCTACCACTACTTCGGCTCCAAGGAGGACCTCCTCCAGGAGGTCTACGCCCGCGTGCTGCGCCTCCAGCAGGAACGCCTCGACGCGTACGCGGACGCCGACGCGCCCATCGAGGACCGGTTGCGCGACGCCGCCGCCGACGTCGTCGTCACCACCATCGAGAACCTCGACGACGCCGCCATCTTCTTCCGCTCCATGCACCACCTCAGCCCGGAGAAGAACAAGCAGGTCCGATCCGAGCGGCGCCGCTACCACGAACGGTTCCGCGCCCTGATCGAGGAGGGTCAGCAGGCCGGGGTGTTCTCCTCGGCGACCCCCGCCGACCTGGTCGTCGACTACCACTTCGGCTCGGTGCACCACCTCTCCACCTGGTACCGCCCGGACGGCCCGCTCACCCCCGAGCAGGTCGCGGGCCACCTCGCCGACCTCCTGCTCAGGGCGCTCCGCCCCTGAAGGGCGTACGCGACGGAGGGGCCCACGACCGAACGGTCGTGGGCCCCTCCCTCGTACGGCCACCGCTACAGGTACTTCTTCAGCTCCCGCCGCGCCAGCGACCGCTGGTGCACCTCGTCCGGCCCGTCCGCGAGCTTCAGCGTGCGCGCCGCCGCCCACAGCTCGGCCAGCGGGAAGTCCTGCGACACCCCGCCCGCCCCGTGGGCCTGCACGGCCTTGTCGATGATGTCGACGACCGCGCGCGGGGTCGCGATCTTGATGGCCTGGATCTCGGTGTGCGCGCCGCGGTTGCCGACGGTGTCCATCAGCCAGGCCGTCTTGAGGACGAGGAGCCGCAGCTGCTCGATCGTCACCCGGGCGTCCGCGATCCAGTTCTGCACGACGCCCTGCTGGGCGAGCGTCTTGCCGAAGGCGGTACGGGAGACCGCGCGCCGGCACATCAACTCGACGGCCCGCTCGGCCATCCCGATGAGCCGCATGCAGTGGTGGATGCGGCCGGGGCCGAGCCGGGCCTGCGCGATGGCGAAGCCGCCGCCCTCCTCGCCGATCAGGTTCGCGGCCGGCACCCGCACCCCGTCGAAGAGCACCTCGGCGTGGCCGCCGTGGGAGTGGTCCTCGTACCCGTACACCCGCATCGCGCGCCGCACCTCGACGCCGGGGGTGTCACGGGGGACGAGGATCATCGACTGCTGGCGGCGGAGGTCCGGCCCGTCGGGGTCGGTCTTGCCCATGACGATGAAGATCCCGCAGTCGGGGTTCATGGCCCCGGAGATGTACCACTTGCGGCCGTCGACGACGTACGAGTCGCCGTCGCGCCGGATCCGCGTCTCGATGTTCGTCGCGTCGGAGGAGGCGACCTCGGGCTCGGTCATCGCGAACGCCGAGCGGATCTCGCCCGCGAGGAGCGGCCCGAGCCACTGCTTCTTCTGCGCCTCGTCGGCGAACTGGGCGAGCAGCTCCATGTTCCCGGTGTCCGGGGCGGCGCAGTTGAGGGCGGTGGGGGCCAGGTGCGGGCTGCGGCCGGTGATCTCGGCGAGCGGCGCGTACTGGAGGTTGGTGAGCCCCGCCCCGTACTCCTCGTCGGGAAGGAAGAGGTTCCACAGCCCCTGCCGCCTGGCCTCGGCCTTGAGCTCCTCGACGACCGCCGGGGTGTCCCAGGGGGAGGCGAGCCGGGCGCGCTGCTCCTCGGCGACCGCCTCGGCCGGGTACACGTGCTCGTCCATGAAGGCGAGGAGTTTCGCCCGCAGTTCCTCGGTGCGGGCGTCGTACGCGAAGTCCATGACGGATCAGCCTTCCTGGAGGGTGGTGAGGCCGTGCTCGATGAAGACGGGGACGAGGTCGCCGATGCGGTCGAAGCCCGCGCCGACGGTCTGCCCGAGGGTCCAGCGGTAGTGGATGCCCTCCAGGATCACGGCGAGCTTGAACCAGGCGAAGGCCGTGTACCAGGCGAGGGCGGACGTGTCGCGGCCCGAGCGGGCCGCGTAGCGCTCGACGAGTTCGGCGGCGCTCGGGTGTCCGGGTGCCGTGGCGGTCGTGGAGACGGGGGAGTCGGGCAGGTCGAGCGGCGTGCTGTACATGACGAGCAGACCGAGGTCGGTGAGCGGGTCGCCGAGGGTGGACATCTCCCAGTCGAGGACGGCCCGGATGCGGTCGTCCCCGTCGATGAGGACGTTGTCGAGCCGGTAGTCGCCGTGGATCACCGTCGGCGCCCCGGACGCCGGGAGGGAGCGGCCGAGGGCGGCGTGCAGCTCGTCGATCCCGGCCAGTTCACGGCCGCGCGAGGCGTCGAGCTGCTTGCCCCAGCGGCGCAGCTGCCGGTCGAGGAAGCCCTCGGGGCGCCCGAAGTCGCCGAGACCGACGGCGGCCGGGTCCACGGCGTGCAGGTCGACCAGGGTGTCGACCAGGCCGAGGAGGGCGGCACGGGTGCGCTCGGGGCCGAGCGGGGCGAGTTCACGGGCCGAGCGGTACGGCGTGCCCTCGACGAACTCCATGACGTAGAAGGGCGCCCCGAGCACGGAGTCGTCCTCGCAGAGCAGCAGTGTCTCCGGGACGGGTACGTCCGTGCTGTGCAGGGCGCTGATGACGCGGTGCTCGCGCCGCATGTCGTGGGCGGTGGCGAGGACGTGGCCGAGCGGCGGTCGGCGGACGACCCAGCGCCCGGCGCCGTCGGTCACGACGTACGTCAGGTTCGACCGGCCGCCCTCGATCAGCCGGGCTTCGAGGGGGCCGGACACCAGGCCGGGGCGCTCGCGGTCGAGGAAGCGGCGCAGCTGCTCGGGGTCGAGGCCTGGCGGCGGGGCGGAACTCATGCGTACGTACCTCCGGATCGGCTTCGGTCGGCGTTCATGATGACCGACCAGTCGGTATGTCGTCCAGAGGGGGCGCGGGGAAAGCCCTGCCGCACTCTGGTGTCGAGTCGTATCCCTGAATAGGGTTCACATATGGATGCGAAGCTGATCGTCGACGAAGTCCGGCTGACCCCGATCCTCATCTCCGACCCGCCTCTCCTCAACGTCCAAGGAGTCCACCAGCCCTACACGCCCCGCCTTGTGGTCGAAGTGATCACCAGGGGAGGGGTGAGCGGTCTCGGCGAGACCTACGGCGACAGCGTCTACCTGGACCTCGCCCGGCCGCTGGCCGAGGCGCTCCCGGGCCACCCGGTCACGGACATGAACGCCCTCTTCGCCCTGGCCGCGGCGGCCGCGCCGACCGGGGCTGTCCAGGAACCGGACGCGGGCGTCGACGCCGCCGGACTGCGCGGGGTCCGGACCGCCGACAAGCTCCGCCTCTCCGTCGTCTCCGCCTTCGAGACCGCCTGCCTCGACGCGCTCGGCAGGACGCTCGGCCTGCCCGTCCACGCCCTGCTCGGCGGCAAGGTCCGCGACACCGTCGAGTACAGCGCCTACCTCTTCTACCGCTGGGCCGCCCACCCGGACGCGGCCGGCCGGGAGCTGCCGGGGGACGACTGGGGCCCGGCCCTCGACCCCGCCGGAATCGTCGCCCAGGCCCGCCGCTTCGACCGCCTCCACGGCTTCCGCTCCTTCAAGCTCAAGGGCGGGGTGTTCGAGCCCGAGCAGGAGGTCGCCGCGATCCGCGCGCTTGCCGAGGCGTTCCCCGGCCGCCCGCTCCGCCTCGACCCCAACGGCGCCTGGTCCGTGGAGACCTCGCTCGCCGTGGCGCGCGAACTCGAGGACGTACTCGAATACCTGGAGGATCCCGCGAGCGGCACCGACGCCATGGCCGGGATCGCCGCCCGCACCGACGTGCCGCTCGCCACCAACATGTGCGTGACCACCTTCGAGGAGGTCCCGGAGGCCTTCGCGAAGGGGGCGGTACGGATCGTCCTCTGCGACCACCACTACTGGGGCGGGCTCGGGCGCACCCGCGAACTGGCCGCGCTCTGCCGCACGTACGGCGTCGGGCTCTCCATGCACTCCAACACCCACCTGGGCATCAGCCTCGCCGCCATGACCCAGGTCGCCGCCACCCTGCCCGAGCTCCACCACGCCTGCGACACCCACTACCCGTGGCAGACCGAGGATGTCGTCACCACCCGCCCCGTCTTCCACGACGGCCGGCTCACCGTCTCCGACGCCCCCGGCCTCGGCATCGACCTCGACCGCACGGCACTCGCCGCCCTCCACCGCCGCTGGCTCGAAGACGACGGCACCCTGCGAAACCGCGACGACAGGGCGGCGATGCACGCCGCGGACCCGAACTGGACCCCAGGCAAGTGGTGACTCTTCGTTGTGGGCATTCGTTCCGCTGGGGCGGAACGGGTGGGCACAACGGAACGGCGCCCTGGCGGGCGCCTCCGCCCCTTGCGCCTGAACCCCACACCCCGCACCCCGCCGCTGGCCCAACGGCTACGCGTGGCAGGCCACCTGCTCCCCGCCGTTCATCGCCGCCATGTCCCCGAAGACCCCCACCGGATCGAGCGGCGAGCCCTCCGGAAGGCCGTCGAGCTCCGCGTACGCCCGGTGCAGGTTCGCCACCAGCCGCTCGCTCTCCCGCCACGCGGCGAACTCGCCGAGCTCCGCCCGCCGCGCAGTCTCCAGCGGCGTCGCCCCCTCCGCGTACCCCTCGGCGGCCAGCTCCCGCACCCAGAGCAGATACCGCTCCGTGGCTGCGTACACCGAGGGGTCGGTCACCGGCCCGTGCCCCGGGACCACCGTCGGCGCGTCGAGCGACCGCAGCAGGTCCAGCGCGCGCAGCGACCCGGCGAGCGAACCCATCGGCACGAACGGCGTCCCGCCGTGGAAGACCAGGTCACCGGTGAAGACCACGCCCTCTGCGGGGAGGTGCACGATCGAGTCGCCGGTGGTGTGCGCGACGCCCGGGTGGATCAGCCGCACCTCGATGTCCCCGACGTACAGCGTCAGCCGTTCGCGGTAGGTGACGGACGGCGGCAGGATGTCGACCTTCCCGAAGTCGGTCCCCGGCCACAGGAGATGGAGCTGGTGGCCGGCCGCGAGCTGCTCGCTCCGGCAGTTCTCGTGCCCCACGACCCGCGCCTCCGGCAGGAACACGCCGTTGCCGTAGGTGTGGTCGCCGTGGTGGTGGGTGGAGACGACGGTCCCCGGCAGCGGAAGTCCCTCGGCGAGCACCGCCTCGCGCAGCAGCCGCGCCCGCCGCTCGGTGGCGGCGGTGTCGACGAGGAGTGACTCGCGCGCGTCGCCGAGGAAGCCGGCGTTGTTCAGGCACCACCCGCCGTCGGGCTGGACGAAGGCATGGACCTTCGGAGCGAGCGCGACGACGTAGGGATCGGTGGCAGACACAGGAGTTCCCCCGGTTGAGAGCCCGACTGGACAGGCGCAGCCTGCCAGTCGGCCCGAGCCCGGGGGAAGGCGGCACGGCTCAGTGGTCGTCCCAGTGGCCGTCGTGGGCCGCGTGCCGGTGCCCGTCGTGCACGTAGTCGACGTGGTTCCCGTGCGTCACCGCCTGGTGTCCGCACTCCGGCCCGTGCTCGTGCGCGTGCCCGTCGTGGGCGACGTGGCCGGACTTCTCGCACTCGTCCCAGTGCCCGGAGTGCTCGCGGTGCAGATGCCCGTCGTGCGCGTAGTCGACGTGGTCCTCGTGGGTCACCGCCTGGTGGCCGCAGTCCGCGCCGTGGGTGTGGGTGTGCGTGGGGTGTTCGGTGTGGAGAACGGTCATGACATGGCCTCTGTGAGGGGTCGGCTGACACCTCCAGGCTAGCCGCGAATGCGCTACTAGTCCCTGTTTGCCCGACTCGTGCCTCTCCCCGCGGCGCACGGCCGGGTCACCAGATCATCGCCGCCCCGAAGACGGCGAGCGCGATCGTGCACGCCGTCGCGAACAGCGCGCCCCGGTGCGAGAGGGCCCGCGGCCTGGCCGCGCTCAGGGACCGGATCCGGCGATGGGCGACGGCCAGGAAACCGATCCACACCAGCGCCGAAAGGGCGAGGCCGGTCAGCCCCACCGCCGTGACGTCGCCGTGGACGGCCAGTTTGACGGCGAGGACCGCCACCACCGTGCACGACAGGGTCGTACGCCGCCACGCGAGCCGCGTCCGCTCCGGCTGAAGCCCGGGATCGCGAACCTCGGCCGCCCCCGCCCCGGGGTCACGTGCCTCAGCCCCGCCCCCCGGATCGGCCCCCTCCGTCACCGCCCCGTCCAGCCGAAGACCACGACCACCACCATCGTGAGCGCCACCACCGCCACGGCGAGGCTCAGCAGCGCGGGGAACCGGGACCCGGGCAGGTCCTCGCCGCGCCGCATCGCCCGCTCGCAGCGCACCCAGTGGTTCACCGCCCGCAGCGCGCACAGGACCCCGGCCGCGAGCAGCGCGAGCGCCAGTCCGACCCGTACGCCCCAGCGCAGGTCCGGCAGGAACTGGTCCACGGCGAATCCGCCGCCGACCAGGGCGAGCGCGGTCCGGATCCAGGCGAGGAAGGTCCGCTCGTTGGCGAGGGAGAAGCGGTAGTCGGGGGTCTCTCCCTCGTCCCGGATCCGCTGCGGGGCGAACCACAGCCGCAGGCTCTGCACGAAGTCGCTCACACGTGCACCCTAGCGGCCGGCCCCGCGCCCGCCACCCGCCTCCAGGGCCCGCAGCCGCTCGTACGCGTCGAGCCCGTCCGGCACCCACTCCCAGGTGCCGAGCCGCTCGGCCAGCTCCCCGTCGGTGAGGAAGCCGTGCCAGGCGACCTCCTCCACCTGAGGGTGGACGGGCAGCTCGCAGCGGACCTCGTACACCGCCGACCACCACTTCCCGGCCACGCCCTCGGAGTCGTACAGGAAGCGCATGACCGGTTCGGGACGGGGCAGCCCGGAGACGCCGAGCTCCTCCTCCGCCTCCCGCAGCGCGGCCTCGTCGTAGGACTCGCCCGCGCCGACGACCCCGCCGACGAACATGTCGTACAGGGAGGGGAAGACCAGCTTCGTCGGGGTCCTGCGATGGACGAAGACCCGGCCCTCGGCGTCCCGGACCCGGACGAAGACGCAGCGGTGGATCAGACCCCGCGCGTACACCTCACCCCGCGGGGCCTGTCCGATCACCCGGTCGTGCTCGTCGACGACATCGAGAATCTCTTCAGCGGCGCTCATGCCCCCATCCAAGCAAAAGCCCCCGCGGACCCACCGCTCACTGCCCCATGACGTACTTGACCGTCGGGCCGGTGGTCCAGCCGCCGTCGACGGCGAGCTCCGCGCCGGTCACGTACGAGGAGGCGTCCGAGAGCAGGAAGACGACCGCGCCCGCGATCTCGCCGGCCTCACCGACCCGGCCCATCGGAGTGTTCGGGTACTTGCCCTCGCCGCGCTCGATGCCGACGGAGGCCGTCATCGGGGTGTACGTCATGCCCGGGTGGACGGAGTTGACGCGGATGCCCGCCGTGCCGAGCTCCACCGCGCCGATCTTCGTCAGACCCCGCACGCCCCACTTGGAGGCGCCGTACCCAGCGGTCAGGGCGAGGCCCATCAGGCCGGCGGCCGAGGAGATGTTGACGATCGAGCCGCCGCCGGCCTCCTTCATCGCCGGTATCGCGGTCTTCATGCCGATGAAGACGCCCGTCAGGTTGATGTCGAGGACCTTGCGGAAGTGCTCGACGGACTCGGTCTCCAGGAAGGCGCCGGTGGAGATGCCCGCGTTGTTGACCAGGCCGTGCAGCCCGCCGAACTCCGCGACCGCGTACGCGACGGCCGCCGCCCACTCCTCCTCGGAGGTCACGTCGTGGTGGAGGAAGCGGGCCCGCTCGCCGAGCGCGTCGGCGGTCGCCCTGCCCTCCTCGTCCAGGACGTCGGTGATCACGACGTTCGCTCCGGCCGCCAGGGCCTGCCGGGCGGCCTCGGCCCCCAGGCCGCGGGCGCCGCCGGTGACGAGCACGGTCCTGCCGGTGAGGTCGTTCATGAAGCATCCTTTCGAGGAAGGGGGTGCGCCTGCTCCGGCTGCGGGGCTCGCAGCAGGGCGGTGGTGGTCTCGACCAGATCGGCGAGGAAGAGCGCCTCGCCGGTGAGGGGTTCCGTGCCGTCGAGGTACTGCCGGGCCCGGTCCGCCATCGCCGCGCCCACCACGGTCAGCGCCAGGTCGAGGCGCTCCAGGAGCAGCGGCTCAGGCAGCCCGTCGGCGGCGAGGCGGTCCCCGATCCGCTCGATCAGACGCCAGTAGCCGGTGCCGGCGAGCGTGGGATGGGGGGTGCGGGCGCGTACACCGCTCTCATGGCTGAGCTGCGCGGAGATCCGCAGACAGCGCCGCCCCGACGCGGTGCGCAGCTCGCTCGCCTCCGCCGTGACGAGGGCCGTGACCAGGGCGCGCAGCTCGTCGGGGGCCGCCGCGAGCAGCGGGGCGAGCACGCTCTCCGTACGTGCCTGGCGGCCGGTCATCACCGCGTCGAGCAGCCCGGCCCGGGAGCCGAAGTGGTACTGCACGGCGGACGGGTTGGCCTGCCCGGCGCGGCCCACGACGTCCCGCAACTGCGCCCCGAGCACGCCCTGGGCGGCGAAGAGCTCCTCCGCCGCGCGGATCAGTTTCTCCCGGGTCTCGGGCCCCGATGTTCTCGCCATGCGTTCATATTAATGCCGGACATTAGAAAACGGGAGGGGTCGCCGATCGGTGAAACGGTTGACTCGATACATCCGTGTATCCAAGATGCGGTCCATGTCCTACGACGCTGATGTGATCGTGATCGGGGCCGGCCTCGCCGGGCTCGTCGCCACCGCCGAGCTGGTCGCCGCCGGCCGCACCGTGATCCTGCTCGACCAGGAACCCGAACAGTCCCTCGGCGGCCAGGCCCACTGGTCCTTCGGCGGGCTCTTCCTCGTCGACTCGCCCGAGCAGCGCAGGATGCGCGTCAAGGACAGCCACGCCCTCGCCCTCCAGGACTGGTACGGCACGGCCGGCTTCGACCGGACCGAGGACCACTGGCCGAGGAAGTGGGCCGAGGCGTACGTCGACTTCGCCGCCGGAGAGAAGCGCTCCTGGCTCCACGCGCGCGGGGTGCGGTTCTTCCCCGTCGTCGGCTGGGCCGAGCGCGGCGGCTACGACGCCAACGGCCACGGCAACTCCGTACCCCGCTTCCACATCACCTGGGGTACGGGCCCCGGCCTCGTCGCCCCCTTCGAGCGCACGGTCCGCGAGGGCGTCGCCCGGGGCCTCGTCCAGCTCCGCTTCCGCCACCGGGTGACCGCCCTCGGCCGCACCGCCGGAGCCGTCGACACCGTCACCGGCGAAATCCTGGAACCCTCCACCGCCGCCCGGGGCACCGCGAGCACCCGCACCACCACCGGCACCTTCGAACTGCGCGCCCAGGCCGTGATCGTCACCTCCGGCGGCATCGGTGGCAACCACGACCTGGTCCGCGCGCAGTGGCCCGAGCGCCTCGGCACGCCGCCCGCCCGGATGCTCTCCGGAGTGCCCGCCCACGTCGACGGCCTGATGCTGGGCATCGCCGAGAAGGCGGGCGCCCACCACATCAACCGCGACCGCATGTGGCACTACACCGAGGGCATCGAGAACTGGAACCCCATCTGGGCCCGGCACGGCATCCGCATCCTGCCCGGACCGTCCAGCCTCTGGCTGGACGCGACCGGCAAGCGGCTGCCCGTCCCGCTGTTCCCCGGCTTCGACACCCTCGGCACCCTCGCACACATCACGCGGACCGGCCACGACCACACCTGGTTCGTCCTCGACAAGAGGATCATCGGCAAGGAGTTCGCCCTCTCCGGCTCCGAACAGAACCCCGACCTCACCGGCAAGTCCGTCCGTGACGTCCTCGGCCGCGCCCGCGCCGACGTGCCGGGCCCGGTCCAGGCGTTCATGGACAAGGGCGTCGACTTCGTCGTCGAGAACGACCTCCCGGCCCTCGTCCGGGGCATGAACGCGCTCACCGACGAGCCCCTCATCGACGAGGCGGCCCTCCGCCGCGAGATCACCGCCCGCGACCGCGAGATCGCCAACGCCTTCACCAAGGACCTCCAGGTCACGGCGATCCGGGGCGCCCGCAAGTACCTGGGCGACAAGCTCATCCGCACGGCCGCCCCCCACCGCATCCTCGACCCGAAGGCCGGCCCGCTCATCGCCGTACGCCTCAACATCCTCACCCGCAAGTCCCTCGGCGGCCTGGAGACCGACCTCGACTCCCGCGTCCTGACGGAGGGCGGCGAACCCCTGGAGGGCGTGTACGCGGCGGGCGAGGCGGCCGGCTTCGGCGGCGGCGGAGTCCACGGCTACCGCTCCCTGGAAGGCACCTTCCTGGGCGGCTGCATCTTCTCGGGCCGGGCGGCGGGCAGGGCGGCGGCGAGGGCGGTCGGCTGACGCGGGGCGCTCCACCAGGGCAAGATGACGGTGTGACAAAACGTGTACTGCTGATACTCGTCGGCGGCGTCGTGGCCCTCGGCGGGCTGGCTGTCTTCCTCGTCCTCCAGGGCCTGGACGCGGCGGACAAGTGGAGCAGCGTCCTCAGCCTGTTCTTCACGGTGGCGGGCTGCGCGATGACCCTCGTGGGCCTGCTCAACCGCCCCTCCGCGCAGTCGGCGGACCAGGCCGTGACCGGGGGATCGCTGCACCAGATCAGGAACGTCGCGGGGGACGTGGTCGTCACGGCGGGCGGCGGCGGTACGGGCACCCCGCCCACGGCCGCCCCCGTCGAGGGGCAGGGCGGCGGAACGCAGTCCGCCCAGGGAACGCGTACGGCGGGGGACCTGCACCAGATCGACGGGGTGGGCGGCTCGGTACGCATCGAACCTCCGGCCTCCCCGGCCCCGTGAGAGGCTTCTTCAAGCGCCGGAAGGCGTCCCAGACAGCGTCCCGAGCCACCGTCCAGGGGCCCCTGACCCAGATCAGCGGCGTCCAGGGCAACGTCCACGTCACCCTCGGACCCGTCCCGCCGCAGCCCGAGGCACCGGAGATCGAGACGGCCCGCGAGGCCTACGCCACCCGCGTACGCCAGCGCTACGGCCGCCTCGACCTGGAGGTTTTCACCCCCCTCCGGGAGCAGGACGAGCGCCCGGTCCTGCGGCTGCGGGACGTCTTCGTCCCCCAGTCCGTGCGGGCCGACCCGCCGCCCGTCGAACTTCCCCAGGAGCTTCTGCGCCGTCTCATGGACCCCGCGGAGGCCCAGCTCCACGACCTGCCGCCCGGCATCGACCGGGAGACGGTCGACCGGGTCCGCCGCGCGTACCAGGAGCGGCCACCGCTGCCCGTACTCGACGTCCTGACCACGCCCGAGCACGACCGTGTCGTCCTGCTCGGCCACCCGGGCTCCGGCAAGTCCACCCTGGCCCGCTACCTGGCACTCGTCCTCACCTCCCCCGAACCCGCGCCGGGCCTCGACGCACTGCACGGCAGCCTCCCGCTCATCGTCGAACTCCGGGAGTACGCGCAACCCGCCTGGCGCGAGCGGACCTTCGAGGACTTCCTCGCCCATCAGTACGCGACGGAGGGACTCGGGCTGCCGCCGGAGACGCTGACCGCGCTCCTCGCGGGGGAGGGCCCGTACTCCGCCCTCGTGATCTTCGACGGCCTCGACGAGCTCTTCGAGAAGGACGTCAGGCACGCGGTCACCCGCCGGATCGCGGGCTTCGCCGCCCGCCACCACCGGGCCCGGATCGTCGTCACCTCACGCGGCTACGGCTACCAGCGGGCCGTCCTGGACGGCGCGGGGTTCACCAACTTCATGCTCCAGGAACTCGACCGGGAGCAGATCGGCGCGTTCGCGGGGCAGTGGTTCGCGCTCGCGTGCCCGGACGACCCGGACCAGGCCCGGAAACTGGTCGAACGCGTCACGACGGCCGTCGACGCGTCCACCTCCGTCCGGGAACTCGCGGGCAACCCCCTGATCCTCACGATTCTGGCGATCATCGGCCGCCGCCGTGAACTCCCGCGCGACCGGCGCACGGTGTACGAGCACGCCGTCGACGTCCTCGTGGAGCACTGGGATCCGAGCAAGTACCTCAAGGACCGTCAGGTCGAGGAACACCTCCCGTACCTGGCCGCCGAGGACAAACGCGAACTGCTCCGCCTCATCGCCCGCCAGATGCAGGAGGGCCACGGCGGCGTCGCCGGCAACCACATCGCGGGCCCCGACCTCCTCAGGAGCTTCGAGGAGTACCTGAAGGACCGTTACGCGCTCCCGCCGGACCGCGCGGCGACGGCGGCCCGCGTGATGCTGGACCAGTTCCGGCACCGCAACTTCGTCCTGAGCCGCTACGGCGGCGAGATCTACGGCTTCGTCCACCGCACGTTCCTGGAGTACCTGGCGGCGACGGACCTGGCCCACCGCTTCAACCACGAACGCAGCCTGTCGGAGGGGGACCTCCAGGAACTGTTCGCGAGCAAGGTCCACGATCCGACGTGGCACGAGATCCTGCTGTTGCTGGTGGGGCTGTTGGACGAACGGTTCGTGGCGGGGGTGATCGACCGGCTGCTGGCGCCGAAGCTCATCGAGACACCGGTGGGAGACCGTACGGACGGGGCCTTCGCCGGAGTGGCCTTCGTCGCCCGCTGCCTGGCGGAGACCCGCCGGATCGGGGCACTGGCCCCGCAGAGCAGGGCACTGGTGCGGCGGACGATCCGGCTGTTCGCGTTCACCCGAGAGCTGGGCATCGCCACCTTCCATCCCTCCGAGCACGTGAAGTCCCTGGGGCCGACGCTGACGTCTCTCGGCGCCGACTGGGCGGGCCGGGACGACTATCTGCGGTGGTGCGAGTCGTGGACCCGAGGGGACCAGGAGGATTGGCTGGTGCTGGACGGCTCCATCAGCCGGCTCGCCATGCGGATCCACCTGTTCCTGCACGGTGGTGGGGAGCCGCCCAGCGCCGAACTCCTCGCCGACACAGCCCTGACCGGATCCGGCAGGGCGGCGCGGCTCAGTGCGGCGGGCCTGCTCATGGACAGGGCGGGCCGCGACACGGCGTCGGGGGAGTGGCTGGCGCACTGCCTTCGGCAGGAACCGAGCGCCGCGATGAGGGCGGCGCTCATGAGACGCCTGAAGTACAGCGAGGACGCCGCCCCCGACTGGGTGGCCCGGCTCGCAGTGGAGCGGCTCGGTGACGCGGACACGGATGTGCGCGAAGTGGCGCTCGAATGTCTGGAGCGTCACCGGATCGCCACGCCGGAAGCCCGGGTCGCGCTCGACGGGTTGCGCGACGATCCCAACCTGCGTGAGCCGGTCGTACGGGCGCTCGCCCTGCACGCCGAGGACGGAACAGAAGCGGTCGAGCTGCTGCGGTCCGCGCTGGAGGACGTCGATCCCGTGCTCCGCGGTACGGCACTGACCGCCGTGGTGACGAGGACCGGCGACGAGCCGGCGGTCCGTGCGCTCGTCCAAGACCTGCTGAGGAAAGACGGCAGCCCCGAGGTGGTGTCCGCCGCGATCGACGCCGTACGGGAGATCGGGTCGGACGAGCCGGGCACGCACGCGCACCTCTGTGAGCTGACCCGGCACGAGAACCTCACCGTGCGCTGGGCCGCCCTCCGCTGCCTGGCCGAGGCGGGGATCCCGGACGGGCCGTTGGCAGACCTGTTCACTGATCGGCTGACGTACGACGAGTTCGGCTGGATCCGTCAGTACGGCTTGGATCTCCTGGTGGCACACGGCGAGAACGAGGTGGCGGTCCGGGACTTCCTCTTCGACCGGGGTCGGAACGACGCGAGTCCGGAGGTCCGCGCCCAGGCTCTGTTGTGGCTCGAGTCCCTGGATCACGAGGGGGCGCACGGCCTGGCCGTCGACCTCGCGCGGAACCACCCCGACGCGGACGTGCGCGTCGCGGTGGTCGGACACTTGATGACCGAGGACGACGACGGCGTGGAGGCGGTGCGCCTGGCCCACGACCTCGCCGTGCATGACGAGGCCGGCGAGGTACGGGCCACCGTCCTGGGGTACCTCCTGGAGTGCGCCGGCGGCCCTGAGCTGGCGGCCCTGGCACAGGACCGTTTCGCCCACGACCCCGACCCCTCGGTCCGGCTCACCGCCTTCCGGGTCCTCGCGGACCTCCGCCGCGACGACCCCGAGCTCCTCCCGCTACTCCGCCGGGCAGCCGCGACCGACGACCACCGGGAGATCCGAGAACTCGCGCAGCGCCTCCTCACGGTCCTCGCCACTCAGTGCCCCTGAATCGACTCCACCACCCTGAACCGCTCCACCACCACCATCGTCGAGTCGTCCACCACGAACCCCGGGTCCCCCAGCGCCTCCCGCATCTCCGCGCTGTGCCAGAAGCGCTCGTGCGCCTCCCGCCACTCCGGCACCGACAGGAAGCCCTCGCCCTCGTCGAGGGCGAGCCGCAGGTCCGCCTCGCCCAGGGGCAGGACCTGGACCTCCGTCAGCTCGACGACCGCGACCTCGCGGCCGTCGGAGTCGATGAGCGCCGAGCGTTCGCCGGGCTCCGGCAGTTCCTCGTTCTCGATCTCGTACTCCACGAGGAGACCCGTCGTGGCGACCTTCTCGCCGGAGAGGACGGCGGCCACGAGCCGGTCCCGCAGCGGGCCCGGGAAGGCGAGGAGGAAGGGCTTGAGCGCGTGAGGGCCGGTCATGGCCGACAGTCTGTCAGCCACGACCGGCCCGTACGGGTGTACGCACCGTTCAGGTCACAACACCAGCGACAGCAGCAGCACGAACACGATGCCGACGACCGAGATGATCGTCTCCATCACCGACCAGGTCTTGATCGTCTGGCCGACGCTCATGCCGAAGTACTCCTTCACCAGCCAGAACCCGGCGTCGTTCACGTGGCTGAAGAAGAGCGAACCCGCGCCGATCGCGAGCACGAGCAGCGCCGTCTCGCTCGTCGACATGCCCGCCGCCAGCGGAGCGACAAGCCCGGCCGCCGAGATCGTCGCCACCGTCGCCGAGCCCGTCGCGAGGCGGATAGCGACGGCGATCAGCCAGGCGAGGAGGAGCGCGGGGATGGACCAGTCCTTGGAGAAGTCCAGGATCATCTGGCCGACGCCGATGTCGATGAGGGTCTGCTTGAAGCCGCCGCCCGCGCCGACGATGAGCAGCACGCCGGCGATCGGGGCGAGGGACTTCTCGACGGTCGAGGAGAGCCGTTCCTTGGTGAAGCCGGCCGCCCGGCCCAGCGTGAACAGGGCCACTATGACGGCGGCGAGCAGCGCGATCAGGGGCGAGCCGATGACGTCGGTGACCTTCTGGACACCGTTCTCCGGGTCGTCCACGACGATGTCGACGAGCGCCTTGACCAGCATCAGGACGACGGGCAGCAGCACGGTCGCGACGGTCACGCCGAAACCGGGGCGCTTCTCCAAGTCTTCCGAGGGGCGGGCCGGGATCATGTGTTCGGGGGCCGGGATGTCCACCCAGCGGGCCGCGTACCGGGAGAACAGCGGACCGGCGATGATCACGGTCGGGACGGCGACGACGAGACCGAGCGCGAGGGTGACGCCCAGGTTGGCGCCGACGGCGTCGATCGCGACGAGCGGGCCGGGGTGCGGCGGGATCAGGCCGTGCATGACCGACAGACCGGCGAGGGCCGGGATGCCGATCCGCATCAGGGAGTAGTTGCCCCGCTTGGCGACCATGAGGACCACCGGGATCAGCAGCACGATGCCGACCTCGAAGAACAGCGGCAGGCCGATCACCGAGGCGATCAGGACCATCGCCCACGGCATGGCCTTGCCGCTTGCCCTCGCCAGGATCGTGTCGACGATCTGGTCGGCGCCGCCCGAGTCGGCGAGGAGCTTGCCGAGGATCGCGCCGAGGGCGATCAGTACGCCGACCCCGGCGACGGTGCTGCCGAGCCCGGCGGTGAACGACTTGATGGCGTCGGCGAGCGGCGCCCCGGCGAACGCGCCGAGCGCGAGCGAGCCGATGGTCAGCGCCAGGAACGCGTGCAGCTTGAACTTGGTGATGAGCAGGACGATGACGGCGATGCCGGCGAGCACGGCGATCCCGAGCTGGGCGTTGCCTGCCGAGGTGATCGGTTCGGCGGCGTCCGCTGCCAGGATCTCGACGCTGAGACTGGTCACGGTGGAGTCCTTCGTACGAGCGGGGGAAGGGGACGGGGTACGGGAGTCAGCGGACGGCGAGGCCGCGCAGCGCGACGACGGCCCGGGCGGCGATGTCCTCGGGGGTGCCGGTGACGTCGACGGCGACACCGGCCTCGTCGTCCTGCAACGGCTGCAGGGTGGCGAACTGGGAGTCGAGGAGCGCCGTCGGCATGAAGTGCCCCTTGCGGGAGCCCATGCGCTGCTCGATGAGCTGCCGGTCGCCGGTCAGATGGAGGAAGACGACACCGGGCGCCGCCGCACGCAGCCGGTCCCGGTAGGCCCGCTTGAGGGCGGAGCTGCTCACCACGCCGCCGAGTCCGGCCCTGCCGTGGGCCCAGGCGCCGATCGCGTCGAGCCAGGGGCCCCGGTCCTCGTCGTCCAGGGGGACGCCGGCCGACATCTTGGCCACGTTGGCCGGCGGGTGGAAGTCGTCGCCTTCCGCGTACGGGAGGCCGAGGGCTTCGGCGACCAGCGGGCCGATCGTGGTCTTGCCGGTCCCGGCGACGCCCATCACGACGACGACCGTCCTCGTGCCGGGCTGGGGGGTGGTGCTCATGGGTGGTGCCTCGCTGTCTTCTTCGACATCGATCCGTCGCGCCCATGAAACCCATTGGGTACGACGTATTCAAGAGGCTGTGACATAAAAGTAGTACTTTTAATTCCCGATGTGATCACCCGGCCGGGCCCGCATAGGCTTGCCACCATGACGACACCGGTCCAGGGGCTCCACTCGCACGTCCTCGCCACCCTGGGTCTCGCGATCACCGCCGGGGAGTACCCGCCCGGCACCGTGCTGCGCACCGATGAGGTCGCCCAGCGCTTCGACGTCTCCCGGACCGTGGTCCGCGAGGTCGTCCGCGTCCTGGAGTCCATGCACCTCGTCGAGTCCCGCCGCCGCGTCGGTGTGACCGTTCTGCCCACCGCCCGCTGGAACGTCTACGACCCCCAGGTCATCCGCTGGCGCCTGGCCGGCGCCGACCGTCCCCGCCAGCTCCGCTCGCTCACCGTCCTGCGCTCGGCCGTCGAACCCGTCGCCGCCGGCCTCGCCGCCGAGAACGCCACCCCGGAGCAGTGCCGCGAGCTCACCGAACACGCCCTGGGCATGGTCGCCACCTCGCGCGGCCGGCGTCTTGAGGAGTACCTCGTCCACGACGTCGCCTTCCACCGGGTCGTGCTCGACGCCTCGGGCAACGAGATGTTCGCCCGCCTCGGCGACGTCGTCGCCGAGGTCCTCACCGGCCGCACCCACCACCACGTGATGTTCGAGGACCCCGACCCGGCGGCCGTCACCCTCCACGTCCAGGTCGCCGAGGCCGTACGGGAGCGGGACGCGGCCCGTGCCGAGGAGCTCACCCGCCAGATCGCGGTCGGCGCCCTCCATGAACTGGACGTCCTGGCTCCGTAGAACGTCGCAAGGCGCCGGTCAGGCACCCGTAAGGCGCGCGTAAAGCTCTGAACTAGCTCAAATATGGGCGTTCAGTGACATGCACCACAGTCAGTTGGCACCCCTTGCCGTGAGGATGTCCGCTGGCCGTGCCGGGAGACCCCCACGAGGCACGGCCGGGTACCGCACAGCCCCCTCACGAAGGCGAACAACTCCATGAGTGACCGCGTCATCGCGGCCGACCCGCTGTCCGCCGCCAAGGCGAACCCGGCCGCCCCCCACGTCGACGCCGGCGACGCCGGATACCGCAAGGACCTCAAGTCCCGGCACATCAACATGATCGCCATCGGCGGCGCCATCGGCACCGGCCTCTTCCTGGGCGCCGGTGGCCGGATGGCCCAGGCCGGCCCCTCCCTCTTCATCGCCTACGCGGTCTGCGGCGTCTTCGCCTTCTTCGTGGTGCGGGCCCTCGGCGAGCTGGTCCTCTACCGCCCCTCCTCCGGCGCCTTCGTCTCCTACGCCCGTGAGTTCATGGGCGAGAAGGGCGCCTACACGGCCGGCTGGCTGTACTTCCTCAACTGGTCGACCACCGCCGTCGCCGACATCACCGCGGCCGCCACCTACGCCCACTTCTGGGCGATGTTCAGCGACGTCCCGCAGTGGATCCTCGCCCTGATCGCCCTCGCGGTCGTCCTCGCCGCCAACCTCATCTCCGTGAAGTACTTCGGCGAGATGGAGTTCTGGTTCGCGATCATCAAGGTCGGCGCCCTCGTCGCCTTCATGCTGATCGGCATCTTCCTCATCGTGACCTCGCACGACGTCGGCGGCCACACCCCGGGCCTCGCCAACATCAGCGACAACGGCGGCATCTTCCCCAACGGCATGATGCCGATGCTGCTGCTCATCCAGGGCGTCGTCTTCGCCTACGCCTCCGTCGAGCTGTGCGGCGTCGCCGCCGGCGAGACCGAGAACCCCGAGAAGATCATGCCGAAGGCGATCAACTCGATCATGTGGCGCGTGGGCCTCTTCTACGTCGGCTCCGTCGTCCTGCTCGCGCTGATCCTCCCGTACACCGCGTACTCCGGAGACCAGAGCCCCTTCGTCACCGTTTTCGACAAGCTGGGCATCCCCGGCGCCGCCGGCGTGATGAACCTGGTCGTCCTCACCGCCGCGCTCTCCAGCCTCAACTCGGGCCTCTACTCCACCGGCCGCATCCTGCGCTCCATGTCGCTCTCCGGCTCCGCGCCGAAGTTCACCGGCGTCATGAACAAGGGCGGCGTCCCCTACGGCGGCATCCTGCTCACCGCCGCCTTCGGCGTCATGGGCGTCGCGCTCAACTACGTGATGCCCGGCGAGGCCTTCGAGCTGGTCCTCAACTTCGCCTCCATCGGCATCATCGGCACCTGGGCCATGATCATGGTCTGCTCGCTGCTGTTCTGGCGCAACGCCGAGCAGGGCAAGCTCACCCGCCCCGGCTACAACCTGCCCTGGGCCCCGTACACCCAGATCGTGACCCTCGTCTTCCTCGGCTCCGTCCTCGTCCTCATGTGGATGGACGGCGGCATCAGCCGCACCACCGTCAACTGCCTGCCGCTCATCGCGGCGGCCCTCGTCGGCGGCTGGTTCCTCGTCCGCAACCGGGTCCGTACGACCGCCGCGGCGAACCGCGACTGACGACCTCCCCCCACGGGATACGGCGAGACCCCCGCAGGCACGGCCTGCGGGGGTCTCGCCTTTTGTCAGGAGATAGTGGTACGCAAGAGCCTTACAAGATCCGGTCGGAGGAAGGGAAGGTCGCGATGCCACAGCACGTCCAGGGGGTCATCGCCCCCGGCAGGAACGAACCGGTACGCGTCGAGACGATCGTCATCCCCGACCCCGGCCCCGGCGAGGCCGTCGTGAAGATCCAGGCCTGCGGCGTCTGCCACACCGACCTCCACTACAAACAGGGCGCCATCAACGACGAGTTCCCCTTCCTCCTCGGCCACGAGGCCGCCGGAATCGTCGAGTCCGTCGGCGAGGGCGTCACCGACGTGACCCCCGGCGACTTCGTGATCCTCAACTGGCGTGCCGTGTGCGGCACCTGCCGCGCCTGCCTGCGCGGCCGCCCCTGGTACTGCTTCGACACCCACAACGCGAAGCAGCGGATGACCCTGCTCGACGGTACGGAACTCTCCCCGGCCCTCGGCATCGGCGCCTTCGCCGAGAAGACCCTCGTCGCCTCCGGCCAGTGCACCAAGGTCGACCCCGCCGTCGCCCCCGAGGTCGCGGGCCTCCTCGGCTGCGGCGTGATGGCCGGCATCGGCGCCGCCCTCAACACCGGGAACGTCGGCCGCGGCGACACCGTCGCCGTCATCGGCTGCGGCGGCGTCGGCGACGCGGCGATCGTCGGCGCCCGTCTCGCCGGAGCCGCGAAGATCATCGCCGTCGACATCGACGACCGGAAGCTGGAGACCGCGAGGACGATGGGCGCCACCCACACCGTCGACTCCCGCTCCACCGACCCCGTCGAGGCGATCCGCGAACTCACCGGAGGCTTCGGCGCCGACGTCGTCATCGAGGCCGTCGGCCGCCCCGAGACGTACGCACAGGCCTTCTACGCCCGCGACCTCGCCGGCACCGTCGTCCTCGTCGGCGTCCCCACCCCCGAGATGAAGCTCGAACTCCCGCTCCTCGACGTCTTCGGCCGCGGCGGCGCCCTCAAGTCCTCCTGGTACGGCGACTGCCTGCCCTCCCGCGACTTCCCCCTGCTCGTCGACCTGCACCAGCAGGGCCGCATCGACCTCGCCGCCTTCGTCACCGAGACCATCGGCCTCGACGACGTCGAGAAGGCCTTCGCCCGCATGCACGAGGGCGACGTCCTCCGCTCGGTGGTGGTGCTGTGATGGCCGCCCGCGTCGACCACCTCGTCACCTCCGGCACCTTCAGCCTCGACGGCGGCACCTGGGACGTCGACAACAACGTCTGGATCGTCGGGGACGACGCCGAGGCCATCGTCATCGACGCCGCCCACGACGCCCGCGCGATCCTCGCCGCGCTCGACGGCCGGACGCTGCGCGCCATCGTCTGCACCCACGCCCACGACGACCACATCGACGCGGCCCCCGCGCTCGCCGCCGCCACCGGCGCCCGCATCCTGCTCCACCCCGCCGACCAGCCGCTGTGGAAGCGGACCCACCCCGACCACAGCCCGGACGGCGACCTCGCCGACGGCCAGGTCCTCACCATCGCCGGCATCGACCTCACGGTCCTCCACACCCCGGGTCACGCCCCCGGAGCGGTCTCCCTGTACGCCCCCGAGCTCGGCACGGTCTTCACGGGCGACACCCTCTTCCAGGGCGGCCCCGGCGCCACCGGCCGGTCCTTCTCGGACTTCCCGACGATCATCGACTCGATCCGCGGGAAGCTCCTCACCCTCCCGCCGGAGACGGTGGTCCGCACCGGCCACGGCGACACCACCACGATCGGAGCCGAGGCCCCGCATCTGGAGGACTGGATCAACCGAGGCCACTGAGAGCCAGCCGGCTCTCGAAGCACCTCGCCACACCCGTGAACGGGTCGGTGAACTCCAGCGTCCGCGCGAGCAGTTGCAGCGGACGCGAGAAGTCCTCCGGCCCGTCCTCGCGGACCACCGGATAGATCGGATCGTGCAGGATCGGCAGCCCGAGCGCGTTCATGTGCACCCGCAGCTGATGCGTCCGCCCGGTCTCCGGCACCAGCCGGTACCGGCCGAGCCCGCCCCGCCGCTCCAGGAGCGCGATCCGGCTCTCGCTGTTCGGCTCGCCCGGCACCTCCCGGGCGGCCATCACCCCGCGCTCCTTCTCGATCCGGCTGCGCACGGTCACCGGCAGCCCGACCGCCGGATCGTACGGCGCCACCGCCTCGTACTCCTTGCGTACGAGCCGGTCCCGGAACAGCGTCTGGTACGCCCCCCGGTCCTCCGGCCGTACGACACAGAGCACCAGGCCCGCGGTCAGCCGGTCGAGCCGGTGCGCGGGCTGGAGGTGCGGAAGGCCCAGTTCCCGCCGCAGCCGAGCGAGCGCGGTCTCCGTCACATGCCGGCCCCGGGGCATCGTCGCCAGGAAGTGCGGCTTGTCCGCCACCACGATCCGCTCGTCACGGTGCACCACCCCGATCGGGAAGGGCACCGGCGTCTCGACGGGAAAGTCCCGGTGGAACCAGAGATACCGCCCCACGGCATACGGCTCGTCCCCGCCGACGGGACCGTCCGTCCCCACGAAACGGCCGCTCAGCAGCATCTCCTCGACCCGCCCGGCACCGATGGCGCCCGCGTACCGGTCGAGCAGATGCTCCCGTACCGTTCCCCAGACCCCCTCGGGATCATCCGGCAACCGCACCCGCGCCGGATCGATCCCGTCCCGCTGGGGGAGGGGCGAAGAGGGGGCCTTGGATCTGCGTCGCACCGGGTCCTACCGCCGTAACAAGAAAGACCCCACGAGATGTGGGGTCTTCCGCTGGTGTCCGAGGGGGGACTTGAACCCCCACGCCCGATAAAGGGCACTAGCACCTCAAGCTAGCGCGTCTGCCATTCCGCCACCCGGACAAGGTGTCTGTCTTCCTGGCCGCTGGGCCCTTCCGACGAGGAAAACCATAGCAAACATTCGGGGTGGCCGATCACCACCCCCGGGCCGCCCCCCTTGGGTGGGAAGGGGGGCGCGCGGGAGGATGGGCGAGCACCGAAGCAATCACGTGGGGCACGTAGTGGGAGGAAGCAGCGTGAGCGAGTCGAACACGGGCCGAAGCGTCACCGCCGAGAGTGAGGTCGTGGACCTCTGCGGCGACCTCATCCGCATCGACACCAGCAACTACGGCGACCACTCGGGACCGGGTGAGCGCGCGGCGGCCGAGTACATCGCCGAGAAGCTCGCGGAGGTCGGACTCGAACCGCAGATCATCGAGTCGCACCGGGGGCGGGCCTCCACCGTCGCCCGCATCGAGGGCGAGGACCCGTCACGGCCGGCCCTCCTCATCCACGGCCACACCGACGTCGTCCCGGCCAACGCCGAGGACTGGACCCACCACCCCTTCTCCGGGGAGATCGCCGACGGCTGCGTCTGGGGCCGCGGCGCCGTCGACATGAAGGACATGGACGCGATGACCCTCGCGGTCGTACGGGACCGGCTGCGCAGCGGCCGCAAGCCCCCGCGCGACATCGTCCTCGCCTTCCTCGCCGACGAGGAGGCCGGCGGCACGTACGGCGCCCGGCACCTGGTCGACAAGCACCGGGACCTCTTCGACGGGGTGACGGAGGCCATCGGCGAGGTCGGAGGCTTCTCCTTCACCGTCAACGAGAACCTGCGCCTCTACCTGGTCGAGACGGCCCAGAAGGGCATGCACTGGATGCGGCTCACCGTCGAGGGCACGGCAGGCCACGGCTCGATGACCAACGACGACAACGCCATCACCGAGCTCTGCGAGGCCGTGGGCCGCCTCGGCCGCCACCAGTGGCCGGTGAGGGTCACCAAGACGGTGCGCTCCTTCCTCGACGAGCTCTCGGACGCCCTCGGCACCCCCCTCGACCCCGAGGACATGGACGGCACCCTCGCCAAGCTCGGCGGCATCGCCAAGATGGTGGGCGCCACCCTGCGCAACTCGGCCGCACCGACCATGCTCGGCGCCGGGTACAAGGTGAACGTGATCCCCGGCCAGGCCACCGCGCACGTCGACGGACGCTTCCTGCCCGGGTACGAGCAGGAGTTCCTCGCCGACCTCGACCGGATCCTCGGGCCGAAGGTGAAGCGTGAGGACGTGCACGGCGACAAGGCCCTGGAGACCGACTTCGACGGCGCCCTGGTGGACGCCATGCAGCTGGCGCTGCGCGCCGAGGACCCGATCGCCCGCGCCGTTCCGTACATGCTCTCCGGCGGCACCGACGCCAAGTCCTTCGACGACCTCGGCATCCGCTGCTTCGGCTTCGCGCCGCTCCAGCTGCCGCCGGAGCTCGACTTCGCCGGCATGTTCCACGGTGTCGACGAGCGGGTGCCGGTGGACGGTCTGAAGTTCGGCGCCCGCGTCCTGGACCGCTTCATCGATGCCTGCTGAATTCGAGCACGCGTTTGTATGTAACCGGAAAGAGTGAATGAACTTGGGGGCTCGTAGCCCCCTCCTGTCCCCCTCGTTACAGGTGTGCGGTCCGCGGCTGGGGCCGCATTTCCAACTAGGAGGAACCATGTTCAAGAAGGTCGCTGCTGCTGCGGCTGCCACGGGCGGTCTCGTTCTCGCGGGTGCGGGCATGGCCGTCGCGGACTCGGGTGCCCAGGGTGCCGCCATCGCTTCCCCCGGCATCATCTCGGGCAACGTCGTCCAGGTGCCGGTTCACGTCCCGGTGAACGTGTGCGGCAACACGGTCAACCTGGTCGGCCTGCTGAACCCCGCCTTCGGCAACACCTGCATCAACGCCTGACGTTGTGCCTCGCCCCATGAGGGTGTGAGCCGGTCCGGCCCCGGAGTGCGCGCCATGCACTCCGGGGCCGGTGGCCATTTCCGCCCCGGACGTTTCGCCCGGTGGCACTCTTTCGAAGCCGAGCAGGCAGGGAACAAGCTATGCGACAGGTCACGCGCAAGGGCCTTATCACCGTTGCGGCCGCCGGAGGCGTATTCGCCGGCTTTGGCGGCGGTTATGCGCACGCCGATTCCGGTGCGAACGGTACGGCCGCGAATTCGCCGGGCATCGCGTCCGGAAACTCCGTCCAGGCCCCGGTCCACGTACCGGTGAACGTCTGCGGGAACTCCGTCAGCGTCGTCGGGCTGCTGAACCCGGCGTTCGGCAACACGTGCGCCAACACCTCGAAGCCGGGCAAGCCCGGCAAGCCGGGCGGCGGTTCCTCCGCCGACGGGCACACCGGCAACTCCCCGGGCGTGGGCTCCGGGAACAACGTCCAGGCGCCCGTCCACGTCCCGGTGAACGTGTGCGGCAACAGCGTCTCGGTCGTCGGACTGCTGAACCCGACGATGGGCAACGACTGCGGCAACGGCATCGAGCCGACGCACCCGGGGGAGCCGGGTAACCCCGGGAACCCGGGCAATCCGGGTAATCCCGGGGACCCGGGTAACCCTGGGAATCCGGGTAACCCGGGCAACCCCGGTAACCCCGGTAACCCCGGCACCCCCGGTAATCCCGGTCTCCCCGGAGACGACGGCGGTTCGAACACCCCCAGTGAGCACGGCGTCACGCCGCCCCAGGCCGTCGAGGAGCTCGCCGAGACCGGTTCCGGTCCGCTCGGCGTGGTCGTCCCCGTCGGTGCTGGTCTGCTGCTCGCCGGCTCGCTGATCTACCGCCGCGCCCGCAGCGCCGCCTGAGCCCGCCGCGTCACGCACCACGCACAGGGGCCCCGCACACCGCGGGGCCCCTTCTCGTTCGTCCTGTTTCCCTACTACCAGGTCGCCCGGACCTGGCGGATGATCCGCCGCTTCAGCCGCACCCTGCGGCTCCCGTCGCGGTGCAGGGTCAGACGGTCCAACTCCCAGTGTCCGTACTCGGCATGGTCGGTCAGCAGCCGCGTCGCCTCCTTGCGGGAGACACCGCGCGGCACGTACACGTCGACAAATTCGTATTCCGGCATCGCATCTATTGTGCGGGCACGGGCCCGGTACGGATAGCGTCTGTCCCATGTCTGATGCTGCGCAGCCCACCGCTGCCGAGGTACGTGCCGCCGCCGAGGCGGTCAAAGCCGCACTGGACCTCCACCTCGCGGCGGTCGAACGCCGCACGGGGGACGACGACACGGCCGTCTACGAAGCCTTCAACGCCCTCGCCACGGCGGCCGAGGCGTACGACGAGATCCTCTACGACCGCTACGACGAGGTCACTCCCTTCGAGATCCCCGGAGCGGACGGCGCCCTGCCGCCGTACGCCGGACCTGACGAACCACACGCCCTCAGCATCCTGATCCGCCGCGACTACGCCGTGGCGGAACCGCAGCGACTGCTCGCCCAGGCCCGCCGTATCGCGGAGATCGACGGCGACCCGGACGCCCCCGGGCCGGCCGCGCGGGCCGGGGTCTCGCCGCTTGCCGCGCTCGGTGTGCTCTTCGGCGAGTACGAACCGGATGAGATCGCCTCCCGGCACAAGGAGTTCGGCCTGGAGGAGGGCGACTCCACGCTCTGGGTCACGGCGGCCGAGGAACTCCCGGAACCGGGGGAGTGGCTCAACGCCCCCTTCGAGCACGCCGATCCGGAGCGGATCATCTGCCGCTTCGACGTCAGCGCCGTCTTCGACGAGGAAGAGGACGACGACATCGAGGACATCGAGGACGCCGGAGGAGAGGCCGGCGGCCCCGGCTCCTGAGAGACGCGGAGACAGCAGAGACGGCAGAGACGGCAGAGACGGCAGAGACGGCAGAGGGCCGGGGCACCGCGATCGGTGCCCCGGCCCTCCGCCGTACCGCCCTGCTGCTCCTACTCCTCGGGCGTGGCCAGCAGGGCCTCCAGGAGCGGCCGCAGCCGGGTCGTACGCTCCGGAGCCACCCCCTCGGCCACCGCACGCGGCAGCGCCTGGTCCACTCCGTGCACGACCGACAGATGGCGCTCCGCCCGGCCGAAGGCCGTGTACACCCAGGCCCTGCTCAGGCCCCCGGCGGCGTCCCCCGGCAGCACCGCGACCACCGCGGGCCAGCGCGTCCCGGCCGCCTGGTGCGCGGTCAGCGCCCAGCCGTGCCGCAGGGCCGACTCCACCCGGTCCTTCGGTACGAGGAGCTCCGCGTCCCCGCAGCGCAGCCGCAGCCCCTCGGCGTCGGCCGAAAGCACCGTGCCCGTCACCGTCCGCCCCGGCGCCTGCGCGTACGCCACCCGGTCGCCGATGTCGTAGCCGCCGAAGCGGCCGGGGCCCGGGTTGAGCCGCTGCTTGAGGGCCGCGTTCAGCGCGCGCGTCCCGGCCGAGCCGCCGTGGCCGACCGTCACGACCTGCGTCTGCTCGGACGGCACCCCGATCGCCCGCGGCACCGAGTCGGCGACCAGCTGGACCGTACGGTGCACGGCCTCGCCCGCGTCCCGCACCGGGACGATCACGATCTCCTTGCCGGGTGCCTCCACCTGGTTCAGCTCCCCGGCGCCGATGCCCGAGACCAGCTCGCCGAGCGGCCCCGGGTCGGGCAGCCGCGAGGCGATCCGCGGGCACACCCGGGCCGCGAGCACATCGGTGAAGACCTGGCCCGCCCCCGGCGCGCCGAGCACCCCCGGGTCGCCGCTCAGCACGAGACGGCAGCCGTCGGGCAGTGACTCCACGAGCATCGCAGCGGTCTCCACGTCCAGCTGCGGCGCGTCGAGCACCACGAGGAGGTCCAGGGCGAGGGCGCCCTCCTCGTCGCGGCCGGGACCGGCCGTCCCGGAGAGCAGGGCGGCGACCGTCACCGCGTCCGCCCCCGCGGCGCCGAGCGCGCGCCGGCCGTCGTCCGTGTAGACGGCGACCAGGGTGCGCAGGCCGCGCTCACGGGCCGCCGAGGCGAGCGCCACCGGCTCGGCGCGGGACGCCTCGCCGCCCGTGTGCAGGACGAGGCCGTGCGCACCGGCGGCGCGCTCCAGCTCGGAGCCCTCCCACTGCGTGGGCGTCACGGTCCTGGCCAGCCGGGCGAGCGCGTCCGCGAGGCTCTCCTCGGCCATCGCATACCGGTCGAGACCGAGCAGCACGGGCGAGGCGGGTTCCTCGGCGACGGCCTCCGCCGGCTCCTCGTCGCCCTCGGGCTCCTCCTCCGCCGTCTCCTCCTCCTGGAAGACGAGGACCGCGCCCGCGGCGACCGCCTCCTCGACCGCGGCCTGCGGATCGGGCACCGAGTGTCCCGCGAGTCCGGCGCGCACGGCCTGGATCTCCTGCGCCGTGTGGCCCTGGAGCGCGGCCCGCTCCAGGAGCCACGCCGTCAGGGCGACGGTCCGGCGCGGGTCGTCGGGACCGCACGCGGGGCCGATCAGCGCCCGCGCGAAGCCGTCGGCCTGCTCCGGGCGCACCCCGGGCACCGCGAGCAGCTGCCACGGGTCGTCGAGGAGGGCCGCGGCCGCGCCCTCGCCGAGCGTGGTGGCGACCTGCCCGGCCAGCGTCTCGGGGGCGCCGCCCTTGGCGAGCACCTCCCGCACGGCGGCCGTGGTGCCGGGCGCGGGCGCGGGTGCCCGCTCCGGCGCGGGGGGCCGGACGGTCACGGCCGGGGCCGCCTCGGGCGCGGGGCGCCGGGGCGCGGGCTCGGGGGCCTCGTAGAACGCGCCGCCCGAGGCCGCGCCGCCCTCCACGGCCCGGACGGCCGCGAGCAGGTCGGCGGCCGTGCCGCTCAGCTTGGCGCCACTCGCCAGGGGCCCGTCCTTCTCGGCCTTCCGCGCCTCGATCCTGGCCCGCAGCTCCCGCTGCGCGGCGATCTCGGCCTGGGCGTCACTCAACTCGGCCGCGGCTTCGGGGGCCTTGGCGGCGGGCGTATCGGTCCCTTCCGCACCCGGCGTATCGGTCCCCTCCGCGCCGGCGGCGTCGGTGTCCTGAGGCGCGTCGGCCGGTTCGTAGCCGTCAGCCGGGCCGGGTTCGTCGGACGCGTCGGGCTCCTGAGCCGTCCCCGGCTCCTCCGCCTCGGCGGCTTCCTCCCGTACGTCCTCGGCGGGCGCCACGGCCTCGGGCGCGGTCTCCCCGGAAGGCTCGGTCACAAGGTGCTCCAGTCGTGATCCGGATAGCGGTGCACGGGCGCCGACACATCGTCCAGCGCCCGACAGATCTCGTCAGGAAGACTAAGGGTCTCCACCGACAACGCGGCCGTGAGCTGCCGCGCCGTGCGGGCGCCGACGATCGGGGCGGTCACGCCGGGCCGGTCGCGGACCCAGGCGAGCGCCACGTGCAGCGGGGTCGTGGCGAGGCCCTCGGCCGCCGTCGCGACCGCGTCCACGATCCGGCGCGCCGCCTCGTCCAGGTACGGCTCCACGAACGGCGCCATCGTCTCCGAGGCGCCCCGCGAGTCCGCGGGGGTGCCGCTGCGGTACTTGCCCGTCAGGACCCCGCGCCCAAGGGGTGAGGAGGGCAGCAGGCCCATCCCGAGGTCCTGCGCGGCCGGCAGCACCTCGCGCTCCACGCCCCGCTGGAGCAGCGAGTACTCCAGCTGCGCCCCCGCCAGCCGCGTCCGGTCCCCGGCGAGCTGCCAGGTGCCGGCCTTGGCGAGCTGCCAGCCGCAGAAGTTCGCCACCCCCGCGTACCGGGCCCGCCCGCTGCGTACCGCGATGTCCAGCGCCTGGAGGGATTCCTCAAGGGGCGTGTGCGGGTCGTAGGCGTGCAGCTGCCACAGGTCGACGTAGTCGGTGCCGAGGCGGGCGAGGGAGGCGTCGAGCGCGGCGAGCAGGTGCCCGCGCGAGCCGTCCGTCCGCCGGTCGGGGTCCGGCACGCTGCCCGCCTTGGTCGAGAGGACGAGGTCCTGCCGGGACACGAGCCGCTCCATGAGCCGCCCGAGCAGATACTCCGCCTCGCCCCCGCCGTACACGTCGGCGGTGTCCACGAGCGTGCCGCCCGCGTCCCAGAACGTCTTCAACTGCGCGGCGGCGTCGTGCTCGTCGGTGTCCCGGCCCCAGGTGAGGGTGCCGAGTCCGATGCGCGACACACGCAGGCCCGTACGTCCGAGATGCCTCTGCTCCATGGGCGCGAGATTACTGGCCACGGCACCACGCGGAGAGAGCCTGTGGACAACCGTGCCCTGACGGATGCCCCGGCCGCGCGCTAGAGTCCCGCCCACAGAGACGTTACCGATGGGTAAGGGGTGCGTGGACATGCGGCTCGGCATCAACCTCGGCTACTGGGGCGCCGGTATGGACGGCGACAACCTCGCCGTCGCGCAGGAGGCGGACCGCCTCGGCTACGACGTCTGCTGGGCCGCCGAGGCCTACGGCTCCGACGCCCCCACCGTCCTCGCCTGGGTCGCGGCGAAGACCGAACGCATCGACGTCGGCTCCGCGATCATGCAGATCCCCGCCCGGCAGCCGGCCATGACGGCGATGACCGCCGCCACCCTCGACTCGCTCAGCGGCGGCCGCTTCCGCCTCGGCCTCGGCGTCTCCGGACCCCAGGTCTCCGAGGGCTGGTACGGCGTCAAGTTCGACAAGCCGCTCGCCCGCACCCGCGAGTACGTCGACATCGTCCGCAAGGCCATGTCCCGCGAACGCCTCACCCACGACGGCGAGCACTGGACCCTGCCGCTCCCCGACGGCCCCGGCAAGCCCCTCAAGCTCACCGTCCACCCGCAGCGCGAGCACATCCCGCTGTACATCGCCGCCATCGGCCCCAAGAACCTGGAGCAGACCGGCGAGATCGCCGACGGCGCCCTGCTGATCTTCCCCTCCGCCGCCCACCTGGAGGAGACCGCGCTCCGGCCGCTGCGCGCCGGCCGCGAGAAGGCCGGTCTGACGATGGACGGCTTCGACGTCTGTCCCACCGTGCCGCTCGCCCTCGGCGACGACGTCGAGGCCCTCGCGGACGTGTTCCGCCCGTACACCGCGCTCTACGTCGGCGGCATGGGCAGCCGCAAGCAGAACTTCTACAACCAGCTCGCGCGGCGCATGGGCTACGAGAAGGAGGCCGCCGAGATCCAGGACAAGTACCTGGCCGGCGACAAGACGGGCGCCGCGGCCGCCGTACCGCACAGCCTCATCGACCAGACCGCGCTGCTCGGCTCCGTCGAGCGGATCGCCGAACGGATGACGGCCTACGCCGAGGCCGGGGTCACCACCCTCACCCTCGCCCCGGCCGGCTTCACCCTGGACGAGCGGGTGGCGGCCCTGCGGGCGGGCGTGGAGGCCATGGAGCGTGCGGGCCTCGCGTAACCGACGAGGGCGCGGCGCCGGACCCGACGGACGGAGTCCGGCGCAGGCGATCGAAGCCCGCGAGGCCCCCGGGGCCGAGCGGTGCGAGAGCGCCGTTGAGAAAAGGCCTGCGGCCGTGGTGGGGGCTCGGGGGTCTTCCCCGCCACGGCCGTCACCCAGCACAACGGCCGCACCGAGCCCCCGGTTACGGCCCGGGGCTCACTCTTTCGGCCGAGTCGTACGGCCCTCCTGTTGCCCGCCGGCGCCGACCGCATTTGACTCGTGGTCCCGGGGGCGTACGAAGTGCGGACACACGCACGGAGGTGGCGGCGATGCTCACGGCCAAGGGTCTGTTCCAGGAAATCATCGACAACGACGAGTCGTTCCGGCTCTTCTGCTCCATCGCGGCGAGCGGTGAGACCCAGGGAGGCTGGGAGAACGCCCGGATCGCGGCCCTCGTCGCGCCCGGCATGAGGGACCTCACGCCCAAGATCACCCGGCACGGCGCCGACGAGGACAAGCACGGCCGGATCTTCCACGCGTTGATGAGGAAGCGCGGCCTCGCGCCCGTCCCCGTCCCGACCGACACCGACTACACGATGCTGCTCGAACAGCGCGGCATCGGCCTCGCGCACGACAAGCTCCGCCGCGACGAGCCGCTGACCGAGCAGGACATCGTCGTCTACCTCGCCCACAGCCGGGTCACCGAGCAACGGGCCGCCGACCAGATGGACATGCTCGTCACGTACTTCGGGAACCACCCCGAACTCGGCAAGGCCATCCACATGATCGACAACGACGAGGCGAACCACCTCGCCTACTGCCACGAGGAACTGCTGCGCCTCGCGCGCGCGGGCCACGGCCGGCTCATCCAGCGGACCCTGCGCGACTCCGCCCTCGTCGAGATCCAGGTCTACCGCGACGTCAGCCTCGCGGTGATGCGCCACATGGGGCGGATCCTGCGCTGGCCCCGGCCCAAGGCCGCCGCCCTCGCCGCCGGCATCCGCGGCATGTACGCGTACGAGCGCGCCGCCGGGTGGCACCGGATGGTCGACCTGCGGACGCCCGAGCGGCTCGACGCCCTCGGCGGCCCCGCGACCCCCGCCCCCGCCTTCTGAGGGGCGGCGCAGACGGCGCCTCACATCCAGCCGCGCCGCTTGAACATCCGGTACAGCATGAACACGATGCCCGACATCACGGCGATCACCACCGGGTACGAGCCCACCCAGCGCAGCTCCGGCATGTGGTCGAAGTTCATGCCGTAGATCCCGGCCACCATCGTGGGGACCGCCGCCATCGCCGCCCACGCCGAGATCTTCCGCATGTCGTCGTTCTGCCGCACCCCCATCTGCGCGAGATGGGCCGACAACACGTCGGACAGCAGCCGGTCGAGCCCCTCCACCTGCTCGTTGGAGCGCAGCAGATGGTCGTTGACGTCCCGGAAGAACGGCTGCGCGCGCTCGTGCACGAACGGCACCGAACCGGCCGTGAGCCGGGCCAGCGGACCCGCGAGCGGACCGCTGGCCCGCCGGAACTCCAGCACCTGCCGCTTCGCCGTGTAGATCCGCTCCGCCGTGTTCGCCGGATTGCCCCCGGAGGGCGCGAAGACGTCCGCCTCCAACTCCTCCAGGTCGACCTGGAGCTCACCCGCCACATCGAGGTAGTGGTCCACGATCGCGTCGCTCACCGCGTACAGCACCGACGTCGGCCCGTGCTTCAGCAGCTCCGGGTCCGCTTCCAGCCGGCGGCGCACCTCGGCGAGCGGCGCGCCCTCGCCGTGCCGGACCGTCACCACGAACGAGTCGCCCACGAACAGCATCAGCTCGCCCGAGGACACCCGGTCGCTCTCCGGCTCGTACACGATCGGCTTGAGCACCGCGAACAACGAGTCGTCGTAGACCTCCAGCTTGGGCCGCTGGTGCGCCTTCAGGGCGTCCTCCACGGCCAGCGGGTGCAGCGCGAACTCGGAGGTGACGTGGTCGAACTCCGCCTCCGTCGGCTCGTGCAGCCCCACCCAGAGGAAGGCGTCCCCCGCGGCCCGCGCCTCGTCGAGCGCGTCGGAGAGGTCGGCGGGCCCGTCCGTACGGCGCC
This sequence comes from Streptomyces sp. NPDC002773, assembly GCF_040295605.1. Taxonomy (NCBI): domain Bacteria; kingdom Bacillati; phylum Actinomycetota; class Actinomycetes; order Kitasatosporales; family Streptomycetaceae; genus Streptomyces; species Streptomyces sp. NPDC002773. The sequence goes on along the minus strand of NZ_JBEOVO010000018.1, from coordinate 47,000 downwards.
CGTCGCGGTAGATGGCAGAGTCGACGATCACGGGCCGCATTCTCCCCCCGAACGGCCCCGCCATGCACACGGGGATCCGCCCGGTTCCTCTCGCCGCCGGATTCGCCGGAGCACCGCCTAGGCTGGCCGGCATGGCCACGTTGATCCTCGTCCGGCACGGACGCTCCACCGCCAACACCTCCGGGGTCCTCGCCGGACGCACGCCCGGGATCTCCCTCGACGAGCGGGGGGCCGCGCAGGCCGCCGCGCTCCCCGGGCGCCTCGCGGACCTCCCGCTCGCCGCCGTCGTCTCCAGCCCCCTCCAGCGCTGCCGGGAGACCGTACGCCCCCTCCTCGCCGCCCGTCCGGACCTGCCGCTGCACGTCGAGGACCGGATCAACGAGTGCGACTACGGCGACTGGTCGGGCCGCAAACTGGCCGAACTGGGCGACGAACCCCTCATGGAGGTCGTGCAGGCGCACGCCTCCGCCGCGGCCTTCCCCGGCGGCGAGTCCATGCGGGCCATGCAGGCCCGCGCCGTCGACGCCGTCCACGACTGGAACGCCCGGATCGAGGCCGAGTACGGCGAGGACGCCTGCTACGTCATGTGCTCGCACGGCGACATCGTCAAATCGATCGTGGCGGACGCCCTCGGCCTGCACCTCGACCTCTTCCAGCGGCTCCACGTCGACCCCTGCTCGGTCACCGTCATCCGCTACGCGCGCCTGCGTCCCTTCCTCCTGCGCCTCGGCGACACCGGGGACTTCGCCGGTCTCGCGCCCCGCGACCACCCCGACAGCAGCGGGACGGCCGAGGTCGGGGGCGGTGCGGGCGCACCGTGATCGCTTCGCGCAGTAGGGTGGACGCGCTGTTGTAGTACGACTGTCGAGACGCAAGGGAGCCGGGAAACGTGTCCCGTCAGGTGTTCCTCTACGACCCACCGGAGCGTTTCGTGGCCGGTACGGTCGGGCTGCCTGGCCGCCGTACGTTCTTCCTCCAGGCGTCCGCCGGCGGCCGTGTCACCAGCGTCGCCCTGGAGAAGACACAGGTCGCCGCCCTCGCCGAGCGCATGGACGAACTCCTCGACGAGGTCGTGCGCCGCACCGGGGGCAACGCGCCCGTCCCCGCTGTCGCCCCCGCCGAGGTCGCCGACACCGCCCCCCTCGACGTACCCGTCGAGGAGGAGTTCCGCGTCGGCACCATGGCGCTCGCCTGGGACGGCGAGGAACAGCGCATGATCGTCGAGGCGCAGGCGCTCGTCGAGCTCGACGTGGAGTCCGAGGAGGACCTGGCCGAGGCCGAGGAGCGACTCCTCCAGGACGAGGAGAACGGCCCGCCGATGCTCCGGGTCCGCCTCAGCGGCGCCCAGGCACGCGCCTTCGCCAAACGGGCCCTGGACGTCGTCAACGCCGGCCGGCCGCCGTGCCCGCTGTGCAGCCTGCCGCTCGACCCCGAGGGGCACGTCTGCCCGCGCCAGAACGGATACCGTCGCGGAGCATGACCAGCAGCCCCTCGACGCCGCCGGACGCCGAGCTGCTCGCCCACGGTGAGCTGACCGTCCGCGGCCAGGTCCGCGAGGCCTCCAACGCCGTCCTGTACTGCTCCGTCACCCACGGCGGACGGGAGGCGGCCTGCGTCTACAAGCCCGTCGCGGGGGAGCGGCCGCTGTGGGACTTCCCCGACGGCACCCTCGCCCAGCGCGAGGTCGCCGCGTACGAGATCTCCGAGGCCACCGGCTGGGGCCTCGTCCCGCCGACGGTGCTCCGCGACGGACCCTACGGCGAAGGCATGGTCCAGCTGTGGGTCGAGGCCGACCCGGAGGCGCGTCTGCTCGCCCTCACCGAGGACGAGGAGGCGGGCGCGGGCTGGAAGGCCGTGGGGCCCGCCCAGCTCGACGAGGAACGCACCGCGCTCCTCGTCCACGCCGACACCCCCGAGCTGCGGCGGCTCGCGGTCCTGGACGCGGTCATCAACAACGGCGACCGCAAAGGCGGCCATCTGCTGCCGACGCCCGACGGACGCCTCTACGGCATCGACCACGGGGTCAGCTTCCACGTCGACGACAAGCTGCGCACCCTGCTGTGGGGCTGGGCGGGCGAAGAGCTGCCCGCCGAGGCGGCCGGGGTGCTCGACGCACTCGACCGCTCCCTGGCGCCGGGAGCGCCCCTCGCCGCCCGTCTGGCCCAACTGCTCACCGGCGCGGAGGTCGCGGCGGTACGCGCCCGCGTGGAGGCCCTGAGGGCCGGCGGACGGCACCCGGTGCCCTCGGGGGAGTGGCCCGCGATCCCCTGGCCCCCGGTCTGAGCGAGCGGCCCCCGGTCCGAGCGAGCCGAAAGGTTTCGGCCAAGGCGGAGGCGAGGGCCCCGGAGGCTCCGCACCCCTGGGGGGTATGCACGTACCCCTCCGACCCGCAAGAGCGCCTAATCGGTCAAGATCCCGGATCCGGTTCGTATCCGGAACACCTGTCCGGTTACGCTCGGGTCATGCATGCCTGGCCCGCTTCTGAGGTCCCCGCCCTTCCCGGCAAGGGCCGCGACCTCCGGATCCACGACACCGCGACCGGCGGACGAGTCACCCTCGCCCCCGGCCCCGTCGCCCGTATCTACGTCTGCGGCATCACGCCGTACGACGCGACCCATATGGGTCACGCGGCGACCTACAACGCGTTCGACCTCGTTCAGCGCGTGTGGCTCGACACCAAGCGGCAGGTGCACTACGTCCAGAACGTCACGGACGTGGACGACCCGCTCCTGGAGCGCGCGATCCGCGACGGCATCGACTGGGTCGGCCTCGCCGAGCGCGAGACCGCCCTCTTCCGCGAGGACATGACCGCCCTGCGGATGCTGCCCCCGCAGCACTACATCGGCGCCGTCGAAGCCATACCCGGCATCGTCCCGCTCGTCGAGCGCCTCCGGGACTCCGGCGCCGCCTACGAGCTCGAGGGCGACGTCTACTTCTCCGTCGACGCCGACCCGCACTTCGGGCAGGTCTCGAACTACAGCACCGAGCTGATGCGCCACCTCTCCGCCGAACGCGGCGGCGACCCGGAGCGCCCCGGCAAGAAGAACCCGCTCGACCCCATGCTCTGGATGGCCGCCCGCGAGGGCGAGCCCAGCTGGGACGGCGCGAGCCTCGGCGCCGGCCGGCCCGGCTGGCACATCGAGTGCGTCGCCATCGCCCTCGACCACCTCGGCATGGGCTTCGACGTGCAGGGCGGCGGCTCCGACCTGATCTTCCCGCACCACGAGATGGGCGCCTCCCACGCCCAGACCCTCACCGGCGAGTTCCCCATGGCCAAGGCGTACGTCCACGCCGGCATGGTCGCCCTCGACGGCGAGAAGATGTCCAAGTCCCGGGGCAACCTGGTCTTCGTCTCCAAGCTCCGCCGGGACGGCGTCGACCCCGCCGCCATCCGGCTCGCGCTCCTCTCCCACCGCTACCGCGACGACTGGGAGTGGACCGACCAGGTCCTCCAGGACGCCGTGGAGCGCCTCGGCCGCTGGCGCGCCGCCGTGTCCCGCCCCGACGGACCGTCCGCCGACGCGCTCGTCGAGGAGCTCCGCGAGGCCCTCTCCGACGATCTCGACACCCCCACCGCGCTCGCCGCGGTCGACCGCTGGGCCGCGCTCCAGACGGCCGGTGGCGGCACCGACGACTCCGCCCCCGGTCTCGTCTCCCGCGCCGTCGACGCCCTCCTGGGCGTCGCCCTCTAGCACGCAAGAGAAACACGCACGAGAAACGGGAGGGGCGGCCATGCCACCCCTCCCGTTTCTCTTTCCTCTTACTCCTCGGTGTCGCCGCCCGTGCCCTCGGCGGGCGGCTCGGGCTCCGCGCCCGGCTCGGACTCCGTATCCGCCTCCGGGGCCTTGCCCGTGCCCGGCTCGGGAGTCGGCTGGTCGGTGCCCGGTACCGCCTCCGGGCCCGGCTGCTCCGGCTTCGGGGGCCTCGTACGGCCGCTCCCGGCGTCCCGCAGGAACGGCGAGTCGCCGCCCTCCGTCGCCACGCCAGGACCCGGCCCGCTGCCCGGTTCACGGCGCCGCAGATACCGCTCGAACTCGCGGGCGATCGCCTCGCCCGAGGCCTCCGGCAGCTCCGCCGTGTCCCGGGCCTCCTCCAGCGTCTGCACGTACTCGGCGACCTCGCTGTCCTCGGCGGCCAGCTGGTCCACGCCCACCTGCCAGGCCCGCGCGTCCTCGGGCAGCTCGCCCAGCGGGATGCGCAGACCGATCAGGTCCTCGAGGCGGTTGAGGAGCGCGAGCGTCGCCTTGGGGTTCGGCGGCTGCGACACGTAGTGCGGCACCGCCGCCCACAGGCTCACCGCCGGCACGCCCGCGTGGGTGCACGCCTCCTGGAGGATGCCCACGATGCCCGTCGGGCCCTCGTACCGGGTCTCCTCCAGGTCCATCGTGCGCGCCAGGTCCGGGTCGGAGGTCACCCCGCTGACGGGGACCGGGCGGGTGTGCGGGGTGTCGCCGAGCAGCGCGCCCAGGATCACGACCATCTCCACGCCCAGTTCGTGGGCGAAGGCGAGGATCTCGTTGCAGAAGGAGCGCCAGCGCATCGACGGCTCGATCCCGCGCACCAGCACCAGGTCGCGGGGCTTGTCGCCGCCGACCCTGACCACGGAGAGCCGGGTCGTCGGCCAGGTGATCTTCCGTACGCCGTTCTCCAGGAAGACCGTCGGCCGGTTGACCTGGAAGTCGTAGTAGTCCTCGGCGTCGAGTGCCGCGAACACCTCGCCCTTCCATTCCCGGTCCAGGTGGGCGACCGCGGTGGAGGCGGCGTCGCCGGCGTCGTTCCAGCCCTCGAACGCGGCCACCATGACCGGGTCGATCAGCTCGGGTACCCCCTCGAGCTCGATCACCCAGCGCCTCCTTTTCGAAGTTCCTGTCGTACGGACCAACCTTAAGGCTTCTCGGAGGTCCGCCCGCAGCCCCCGGACATCCCCGAAAACCCGTGCGGCCTTGATCGACTACCCAGGAACGCACCTCCGCACACGACAAGCAAGAGGGGCGGTTCCTCGCCGAGGAACCGCCCCTGTGCCCGCGGGAGTTACTTCCGCAGCATCGCGTCGACGCCGGCGCGGACCTCGTCCGTCGCCAGACCGCGGATGGTCAGCGTCGTACGGCGGCGCAGCACGTCGTCCGCCGTCTCGGCCCATTCGTGGTCACGGGCGTAGGCGACCTGCGCCCAGATCTCCGGCGCGTCCGGGTGGATACGGCGGGCCAGGTCCGGGTTCTCGTTCGCCATGCGCGCGATGTCGAAGGAGAGCGAGCCGTAGTGCGTCGCCAGGTGCTTGGCGGTGTCGGCGGCCATCCGGGGGCCGGGCGCCGGACCGTCGACGAGCAGCCGGTGCGCGACCGCGTTCGGGTTGGCGATGCCGGGCAGCGGCAGCCGCTTCGGCAGCGTCGACACCGACTCGTAGTCCTCGCCGAGCGGGTGCCCCGGAAGCTGCTCCAGCTTCCTCATCACCGTACGGCCGATGTGGCGGAAGGTCGTCCACTTGCCGCCGGCCACCGACAGCATGCCGCCGCGGCCCTCGGTGACGACCGTCTCGCGCTTGGCCTTGGACGTGTCCCCGGGACCGCCCGGGAGCACCCGCAGACCGGCGAACGCGTACGTGATCAGGTCGCGCGACAGCTGCTGGTCGCGGATGGAGAAGGCGGCCTCGTCCAGGATCTGGGCGGTGTCCTTCTCGGTGACCTCGACCTGGCCGGGGTCGCCCTCGTACTCCTCGTCGGTGGTGCCGAGCAGCAGCATGTCCTCCCAGGGGAGGGCGAAGGTGATGCGGTACTTGTCGATGGGGGTGGCCAGGGCGGCCTTCCACGGCGAGGTCCGCTTGAGGACCAGGTGCGCGCCCTTGGACAGGCGGATGGAGGGGGCCGCGTTCGGGTCCTCCATCTTCCGCAGGTGGTCGACCCACGGGCCGGTCGCGTTGAGCACGAGGCGGGCGGTGACGCCGAACTCGTCGCCGCTGGTGCGGTCCTTGAGCTCGGCGCCGGTGACCCGGCCGCGGGTGAAGCGAAGGCCGGTGACCTCGGCGTGGTTGAGGACGGTGGCACCGGCGTCGACCGCCGCGCGGACCGTCATCAGGGCCATGCGGGCGTCGTTCATCTGGTCGTCGCCGTAGACGGCCACGGCCTTCAGGTTGTCCGTCCGCAGCTCCGGCACGTCCTGTGCGGCCTTGGCGGGGGAGAGCAGGTGCCCGACGCCGTCACCGAACGCCGAGAGCGCGCTGTACGCGAAGACGCCGGCGCCGAGCTTGGCCGCGCCGTGCGGGCCGCCCTTGTACACGGGCAGGTAGAAGGTGAGGGGGTTGGCGAGGTGCGGTGCCACCTGACGGGAGACCGCACGCCGCTCGAAGTGGTTCTCCGCCACCAGCTTCACCGCGCCGGTCTGCAGGTAGCGCAGACCGCCGTGGAGCAGCTTCGAGGAGGCGGAGGAGGTGGCGCCGGCGAAGTCGCCGGCGTCCACCAGGGCCACCCGCAGGCCCGACTGCGCGGCGTGCCAGGCGGTGGAGATGCCCAGGATGCCGCCGCCGATCACCAGGAGGTCGTACGTCGCCTTGGAAAGCCGGTCCCGGGTCTCGGCGCGGCTCGGGAGGGAGCCGGACGCCGGGCGCGTCCCAAGGGCGGGGACGCTCTGCAGGGTGGTCATGTCTTACTCCTCGGATGCGTCATCGAGCCAGCCCATGGACCGTTCCACGGCCTTGAGCCAGCTCTTGTACTCGCTGTCACGCCTGCCGGCGTCCATGCGAGGGGTCCATTCCGCGGCGCGGCGCCAGTTGGCGCGCAGCGCGTCGGTGTCCGGCCAGAAGCCGACGGCGAGGCCGGCGGCGTAGGCGGCGCCGAGGCAGGTGGTCTCGGCGACCATCGGACGCACGACGGGCGCGTCCAGGAAGTCCGAGAGGGTCTGCATCAGCAGGTTGTTGGAGGTCATGCCGCCGTCGACCTTGAGCGCGGTCAGCTCGACGCCGGAGTCCTTCGTCATGGCGTCGGTGATCTCGCGGGTCTGCCAGGCGGTGGCCTCCAGGACGGCGCGGGCGATGTGCGCCTTCGTGACGTACCGGGTGAGGCCGGCGATCACGCCACGGGCGTCGGAGCGCCAGTAGGGGGCGAACAGGCCGGAGAAGGCCGGTACGAAGTAGGCGCCGCCGTTGTCCTCTACCGAGGACGCGAGGGTCTCGATCTCGGCGGCGGACTTGATGAGGCCCATCTGGTCGCGCATCCACTGCACCAGCGAACCGGTGACGGCGATCGAGCCCTCCAGGGCGTAGACCGGCTTCGCGTCGCCGATCTGGTAGCCGACCGTGGTCAGCAGGCCGCTGTAGGAGTTGATGATCTTGTCGCCGGTGTTCATCAGCATGAAGGTGCCGGTGCCGTACGTCGACTTCGCCTCGCCCTCGGCGAAGCAGGTCTGGCCGAAGAGGGCCGCCTGCTGGTCACCGAGCGCCGAGGCGACCGGGACACCGGCGAGGACGCCGTCCTTGACGTGGCCGTAGACCTCGGCGGAGGAACGGATCTCGGGGAGGACGTTGAGGGGGACCCCCATCGACTCTGCGATCTTCTCGTCCCAGGCCAGGGTGTGGAGGTTCATCAGCATGGTGCGCGAGGCGTTGGTGACGTCGGTGACGTGCACGCCGCCGTCGGCGCCGCCCGTGAGGTTCCAGATGACCCACGAGTCCATGGTGCCGAAGAGGATGTCGCCGGCCTCGGCGCGCTCCCGGAGGCCCTCGACGTTGTCGAGCATCCAGCGGATCTTCGGGCCGGCGAAGTAGCTCGCGAGCGGCAGGCCGGTCTCGCGGCGGAAGCGGTCCTGGCCGACGTTGCGGCCGAGCTCCTTGCAGAGCGCGTCGGTGCGGGTGTCCTGCCAGACGAGGGCGTTGTGGACGGGCTCACCGGTGTTCTTGTCCCAGAGCAGCGTGGTCTCGCGCTGGTTGGTGATGCCGATGGCCTTGACGTCGGTGGCGGCGATGCCGCCCTTCGTGAGGGCGCCGGCGACGACCTCCTGGACGTTGGTCCAGATCTCGGCGGCGTCGTGCTCGACCCAGCCCGGCTTCGGGAAGATCTGCTCGTGTTCCTTCTGGTCGACCGAGACGATCCGGCCGTCCTTGTCGAAGACGATGCAGCGGGAGGAGGTGGTGCCCTGGTCGATGGCCGCGATGAAGGGGCCGGAGGTGTGCGCGTCGGTCACGGTGTGCTCCTGGGTGAGTCTGGAAGAAGGACGGCTACGGCTCAGGCGAACGCGATGGAGTAGATACCCGCGGCGATGGCGCCACCGATCAGTGGTCCCACGACCGGGATCCAGGCGTAGCTCCAGTCGGAGCCGCCCTTGTTCGGCAGCGGCAGCAGGGCGTGCACGATGCGCGGGCCGAGGTCGCGGGCCGGGTTGATCGCGTAGCCGGTCGGGCCGCCGAGCGAGAGGCCGATGGAGACCACGACGAACGCGGTGATCAGGGCGCCTATGACGCCGAGGCCCTTGCCGCTGTCGTTGAGGCCCTGGGTGAGCACGGCCAGGACGAGCACGACGGTGCCGATGATCTCGGTGGCCAGGTTCTGCCAGGTGTTCCGGATCTCGGGTCCGGTGGAGAAGATGCCGAGCACGGGGCCGGGGCCCTCGATCGGCTTCTTCGCCGCGGCCTCCGGGTCGGTGAGGTGGGCCTGGAACTGGCCGTAGTAGGCCACCCAGACCAGTGCGGCACCGATCATCGCGCCGAGCAGCTGGCCCGCGACGTACACGGGGACGTCGCCCCACGCGCCGTCCTTGATCGCGATTCCGACCGTGACGGCGGGGTTCAGATGGGCGCCCGAGAGGGAAGCCGTCATGTAGACGGCCGTCATGACGGCGAAGCCCCACCCGAAGGTGATCGCGAGCCAGCCCGCGTTGCGGGCCTTGGAGCCCTTGAGCGTGACGGCGGCGCACACACCGCCGCCGAGCAGAATCAGAACGGCGGTACCGATGGTCTCGCCGAGGAAGATGTCGGAGCTGGACACCCGCGACTCCTTTGTCCTTCGTCCAGGGGAACGGCGGACCCCGGGTCCCTCCGGAAGTCCGCACCCTCGTGTGAGGGCTGTTTCCGGCCCTTGACACTGCCACACTCTAGCGCCTATTGCCGTTAGGTGTTCGGCAATGCCGACCGGTGAACGGAAGTTTTGCCCCCGGGTTAACAGCACGTCAAGGCCTCGGGAAGCGAAAAACCCGCCGATAACGCGATCGTTACCAGCGGGTTCACTCATGTCGGGACACGGCGGCCCCGGGGTCAGAAGCGCCCGGCTCCCAGATCCCTGGAGACCGCGCGGGCGCAGTCCCGTACCGCCGCGACGAGTTCGGGACGCAGCTCCCCGTCCGGGCACAGCCGCTCCACCGCGCCCGTCACCGCCACCGCGCCCACCGGCATGCGCCGCCGGTCGTGGATCGGCGCCGCCACCGAGGCCACGCCCTCCCAGGTCTCCTCCACGTCCGCGGCCCAGCCCCGGGCCCGCGTCATGTCGAGCAGCGACTCGAAGTCGGCCAGCTCCGTGGTCGTACGCGGGGTGAACGCCTCCCGCTCGATCTCGAGCACCTCGCTGTGCGCCACCGGGTCGTACGCCGAGAGGACCTTGCCCAGGCCCGTGGAGTGCAGCGGCTGCATCGCCCCCACCTCCAGGACCTGGCGGCTGTCGTCCGGCCGGAAGACGTGGTGGACGATCAGCACGCCCTGCTGGTGCAGCACCCCCAGGTGCACGCTCTCGCCGCTGGACCGCGCCAGGTCGTCCGTCCAGACCAGCGCCCGGGCCCGCAGCTCGTGCACGTCCAGATAGCTGTTGCCGAGCCGCAGGAGCTCCGCGCCGAGCTGGTAGCGGCCCGAGGCCGCCTCCTGCTCCACGAAACCCTCCGCCTGGAGGGTGCGGAGGATGCCGTGGGCGGTGCCCTTGGCGAGCCCGAGCGAGGACGCGATGTCCGACAGGCCGAGCCGGCGCTCGCCGCCCGCGAGCAGTCGCAGCATGGCCGCCGCCCGTTCAAGCGACTGGATGTTCTTCGCCATCGCCCGGCTTCTCCCTCTCACGTTGTTCGACAATGCTGAACACTATCGGTCGATGCCGACCTTGTGTCACACAAGACAGTGTCGGACAAGAACGGCCCGGAGCGGGAGTCCCCGCACACAGGATGCCGTCCGGCCCGTGGGACGCCTTGTCCACCCCGGGCCGAGCGCGGTTACGCTGGCCCCGTGCACCCTCCACCGAGTGTGCAAAGCCGACAGCCGTCGCATCCCAGGGAGCTCATCCATGGCCTCGTTGCCGACCCCTTCCGCAGACAGCCGGAACCGCGTTGCGGCCCTCCGCGAGGCACTCGCCAGCCGAGTGGTCGTCGCCGACGGCGCCATGGGCACCATGCTCCAGGCACAGGACCCCACCCTCGAGGACTTCGAGAACCTCGAAGGCTGCAACGAGATCCTGAACATCACCCGGCCCGACATCGTCCGCTCGGTCCACCAGGAGTACTTCTCCGCCGGCGTCGACTGCGTCGAGACCAACACCTTCGGCGCCAACCACGCCGCCCTGGGCGAGTACGACATCCCCGAGCGCGTCCACGAGCTCTCCGAGGCCGGCGCGCGCATCGCCCGCGAGGTCGCCGACGAGTTCACCGCCGCCACCGGCCGCCAGCGCTGGGTCCTCGGCTCCATCGGCCCCGGCACCAAGCTCCCCACCCTCGGCCACGCCCCCTACACCCTGCTGCGCGACGCCTACCAGCAGAACGCCGAGGGCCTCCTCGCCGGCGGCGCCGACGCCCTGCTCGTCGAGACCACCCAGGACCTGCTCCAGACCAAGTCCTCCGTCATCGGCGCCCGCCGCGCCCTCGACGCCCTCGGCGCCGACGTGCCGCTCATCGTCTCCGTCACCGTCGAGACCACCGGCACCATGCTCCTCGGCTCCGAGATCGGCGCCGCGCTCACCGCACTCGAGCCGCTCGGCATCGACATGATCGGCCTGAACTGCGCCACCGGCCCCGCCGAGATGAGCGAGCACCTCCGCTACCTCGCCCGCCACTCGCGCATCCCGATCTCCTGCATGCCCAACGCCGGCCTGCCGGTCCTCACCTCCGACGGCGCCCACTACCCGCTCAGCCCCGCCGAGCTCGCCGACGCCCAGGAGACCTTCGTCCGGGAGTACGGCCTCTCCCTCATCGGCGGCTGCTGCGGCACGACCCCGGAGCACCTGCGCCAGGTCGTCGAGCGCGTCCGGGGGCTCACCCCCGGCTCGCGCGACCCCCGCCCCGAGCCCGGCGCCGCCTCGCTGTACCAGACCGTGCCGTTCCGCCAGGACACCGCGTACATGGCGATCGGCGAGCGCACCAACGCCAACGGCTCCAAGAAGTTCCGCGAGGCGATGCTCGAGGCCCGCTGGGACGACTGCGTCGAGATGGCCCGCGACCAGATCCGCGAGGGCGCGCACATGCTCGACCTCTGCGTCGACTACGTCGGCCGCGACGGCGTCGCCGACATGGCGGAGCTCGCCGGCCGCTTCGCCACCGCCTCCACCCTGCCCATCGTGCTCGACTCCACCGAGGTGGACGTGCTGCGGGCCGGCCTGGAGAAGCTCGGCGGCCGCGCCGTCATCAACTCGGTGAACTACGAGGACGGCGACGGCCCCGAGTCCCGCTTCGCCAAGGTCACCCGCCTCGCCCAGGAGCACGGCGCCGCGCTCATCGCCCTCACCATCGACGAGGAGGGCCAGGCCCGTACGCCCGAGCACAAGGTGGCCATCGCCGAGCGGCTCATCGACGACCTCACCGGCAACTGGGGCATCCACGAGTCCGACATCCTCATCGACACCCTGACCTTCACCATCTGCACCGGCCAGGAGGAGTCCCGCAAGGACGGCATCGCCACGATCGAGTCGATCCGCGAGCTGAAGCGCCGCCACCCGGACGTCCAGACCACGCTCGGCCTCTCCAACATCTCCTTCGGTCTGAACCCGGCCGCCCGCATCCTCCTCAACTCCGTCTTCCTCGACGAGTGCGTGAAGGCCGGCCTCGACTCGGCGATCGTCCACGCGAGCAAGATCCTGCCGATCGCCCGCTTCGACGACGAGCAGGTCACCACCGCCCTCGACCTGATCTACGACCGCCGCGCCGAGGGCTACGACCCGCTGCAGAAGCTGATGGCCCTCTTCGAGGGCGTCAACACCAAGTCGATGAAGGCCGGCAAGACCGAGGAGCTCCTCGCCCTGCCGCTGGACGAGCGCCTCAAGCGCCGGATCGTCGACGGCGAGAAGAACGGTCTCGAGGCGGACCTCGACGAGGCCCTGACGGTCCGTCCCGCCCTGGAGATCGTCAACGAGATCCTGCTCGACGGCATGAAGACGGTGGGCGAGCTGTTCGGCTCGGGCCAGATGCAGCTGCCATTCGTACTCCAGTCCGCCGAGGTCATGAAGACGGCCGTGGCCCACCTGGAACCGCACATGGAGAAGACGGACGCGGACGGCAAGGGCACGATCGTCCTCGCCACGGTCCGCGGCGACGTCCACGACATCGGCAAGAACCTCGTCGACATCATCCTCTCCAACAACGGCTACAACGTCGTCAACATCGGCATCAAGCAGCCGGTCTCCGCGATCCTGGAGGCGGCCGAGGAGCACAAGGCCGACGTCATCGGCATGTCCGGTCTCCTCGTGAAGTCCACCGTGATCATGAAGGAGAACCTGGAGGAGCTGAACCAGCGCGAGCTGGCAGCCAAGTACCCCGTGATCCTCGGCGGCGCGGCCCTCACCAGGGCGTACGTCGAACAGGACCTCCACGAGATCTACCAGGGCGAGGTTCGCTACGCCCGCGACGCCTTCGAGGGCCTGCGCCTCATGGACGCCCTCGTCGCCGTCAAGCGCGGCGTCCCCGGAGCCGTACTCCCCGAGCTCAAGCAGCGCCGGGTCCCGAAGTCCGACGCCCCCGCGCTCCAGGTGTCCGAGCCCGAGCCCGGAGGCCGCTCCGACGTCGCCACCGACAACCCGGTGCCGACCCCGCCGTTCTGGGGCACCCGGGTCGTCAAGGGCATCCCGCTCAAGGACTACGCCTCCTGGCTCGACGAGGGCGCCCTCTTCAAGGGCCAGTGGGGCCTCAAGCAGAACAGGGCCGGCGACGGACCCTCGTACGAGGAACTCGTCGAGACCGAGGGCCGGCCCCGGCTGCGCGGCTGGCTGGAGCGCCTCCACACCGAGAACCTCCTGGAGGCGGCCGTCGTCCACGGCTACTTCCCCTGCGTGTCCAAGGGCGACGACCTGATCATCCTGGACGAGGCCGGCAACGAGCGGACCCGCTTCACCTTCCCGCGCCAGCGCCGGGGCCGCCGCCTCTGCCTCGCGGACTTCTTCCGCCCGGAGGAGTCCGGCGAGACCGATGTCGTCGGCCTCCAGGTCGTGACCGTCGGTTCGAGGATCGGCGAGGCCACGGCCGAGCTGTTCGCCTCCGACTCCTACCGCGACTACCTGGAGCTGCACGGCCTCTCCGTCCAGCTCGCCGAGGCCCTCGCCGAGTACTGGCACGCCCGTGTCCGCGCCGAGCTGGGCTTCGCGGGCGAGGACCCGGCGAACGTCCAGGACATGTTCGACCTCAAGTACCGCGGCGCCCGCTTCTCCCTGGGCTACGGCGCCTGCCCCGACCTGGAGGACCGCGCGAAGATCGCGGATCTGCTGCGGCCGGAGCGGATCGGTGTGCACCTGTCGGAGGAGTTCCAGCTGCACCCGGAGCAGTCCACGGACGCCATCGTGATCCACCACCCCGAGGCGAAGTACTTCAACGCCAGGTGACCGTCCAGAGGTAAATCCGTCTGTCCGCGCTGATCGGGACGTACACTTGTCGGTCCAGTGCAGGCCGGTCGCCCTCCCCGTACCCGGGGAGGGGGGCCGGCCTTCTCGTCCCTCCATGGAGGTGTCCGGATGACCAGTACGGTCCCCGCGTCCCTGATCCGTACGAACGGAAGCTCCGCCCTGCAGGCCGTCTTCCTCGACATGGACGGGACCCTCGTCGACACGGAGGGCTTCTGGTGGGACGCGGAGGTGGAGGTCTTCGCCGACCTCGGGCACCGGCTCGACGAGGCCTGGCGGGACGTCGTCGTCGGCGGACCGATGACCCGCAGCGCGGGCTACCTCATCGAGTCGACCGGCGCCGACATCACCCTCGCCGAGCTGACCGTCCTGCTCAACGAGAAGTTCGAGCAGCGCATCGACCGGGGCGTGCCGCTCATGCCGGGCGCCGACCGGCTCCTCGCCGAGCTGGCCCGGCACTCCATCCCGACCGCCCTCGTCTCCGCCTCGCACCGGCGGATCATCGAGCGGGTCCTCGACTCGCTCGGCCGTGACCGCTTCGCCCTCACCGTCGCGGGGGACGAGGTCGTCAGGACCAAGCCGCACCCCGAGCCGTATCTGACGGCCGCCCGCGGCGTCGGGGCCGACCCCGCGCTCTGCGCCGTCGTCGAGGACACGGCGACCGGGGTGGCGGCCGCGGAGGCGGCGGGCTGCCGGGTCGTCGCGGTGCCCTCCGTCGCCCCGATCGCGCCCTCGCCCGGCCGGGTCGTCGTGCGTTCCCTCGAAGAGGTCGACGTGCCCTTTCTCCGTACTCTGATCACCGGGATCTGAGCTTTCCCTGAGCTTTCCCTGACCTTCCCGTGGCCTTCCCCCGGCCTTGGCCGGTGGAATGCGCAGACGCCCGGCAAAAACGATCAGGCCATTCACCGATAGGGCCTCCGCGTGACCTTGGTCACCCAGAGTGCCTGACGGTGGGTGGCCTTCCTCGTGCTCCGTGCCCGAAAAGGGAGAGTTTCGGCGTCCGCATGTGTCCCGATTCGCTCGCCGCCGTCCGCATCCTCCGACGCATGACTATCGAGCGCCCCGCATTCATGATCACTGTGCGATTACCCCCACGCGCGCCCGTGGTCCGGCAATAGCTGCGCTGCCCACTAATCTTTCGCGAGTACTTCGCCGCATATCCGCGTGCACCGGCGCACACCCAAGTCGCCGAGAACACAGGACCGATCGCAACACCCGGCCCGATCGCTCCCGCCCCGACCGGGCGGCCGGCGGCGGAGTTCCCACTGACCGCTGTATCCCAGTGCCGGATGAGGAGATCGTCCCTGATGAACCGCAAGACCCTGGTGCTGCCGGCCGTGGCCGGACTGCTCGCCCCCCTGCTCGCCGCCTGCGGCGGAGCGCAGGACGGGAACACGATCGTCGTCGGCACCACGGACCAGTTCATCGCCACCGCGGACGCCCCCGCCCCGCTCGACCCGGCCTTCGCCTACGACACCGGCGCCTGGAACATCCTGCGGCAGACCGTCCAGACCCTGATGCACGTGCCCCGCGGCGGCGGCGAGCCCGTCCCCGAGGCCGCCCAGAGCTGCGGATTTTCCGACCGGGCCAGCGAGAGCTACCGCTGCAAGCTCCGCTCCGGCCTCACCTTCGCGGACGGCACCCCGATCACCGCCGAGGACGTCAAGTACTCCGTCGACCGCGTCCTGAAGATCAAGTCGGACAACGGCACGGCCGCCCTCCTCTCGAACGTCGACACCGTCGAGACCAAGGGCACCGACGAGGTCGTCTTCCACCTGAAGACCCCCGACGCCACCTTCCCGTACAAGCTCTCCACCCCCGTCGCCGGCATCCTCAGCAAGGACAAGTACGCCGCCGACAAGCTCCGCGACGGATTCGACGTCGACGGCTCCGGCCCGTACACGATGAAGGTCGAACGCGACGGCGAGAAGGCCACCCGCTTCGTCTTCACCAAGAACCCCGCCTACAAGGGCGACATCACCCTCCGCAACGACCAGGTCGAACTGCGCCCGTACGCCGACGCGGACACCATGGGCCGGGCCCTGGACGGCGACGACATCGACATGATGGCCCGCTCCCTGTCGCAGCAGCAGGTCAAGAACCTCACCGAGACGCCCAAGGAAGGCATCGAGATCATCGAGGTCCCCGGCCTCGAGATCCGCTACCTCGGCTTCAACACCAAGGCCCCCGCCGTCCAGGAGAAGGCCGTACGCCAGGCCATGGCCGCCGTCGTCGACCGCGGTGCCCTCGTCAACGCGGTCTACGGCCCCACCGCCGAACCCCTGTACTCGCTGATCCCCTCCAGCATCACCGGCCACACCACCCCCTTCTTCGACGCGTACGGCGAGCCCGACCGCGCCCGCGCCGCCAAGCTCCTCAAGGACGCGGGCGTCAAGACCCCGGTCAAGGTGACGCTGAACTACACCACCGACCACTACGGCGCCGAGACCGCCAAGGAGTTCGAGGCGCTCAAGAAGCAGCTCGTCGCCACCGAACTCTTCGACGCCACCGTCCAGGGCACCGAATGGTCGAAGTTCCGCACCGCCCAGAAGCGCGGCGACTACGCCGTCTACGGCCTCGGCTGGTTCCCGGACTACCCGGACCCGGACAACTACATCGCGCCCTTCCTGGACAGCGACAACTTCCTCAACACCCCGTACGTGAACAAGGTCGTCCGCGACCAGCTCATCCCGCGCTCGCGCCGCCAGGCCGACCGCACCGCCGCAGGCCCCGTCTTCAACCAGATCCAGAAGATCGTCGCCGAGGACGTACCCGTCCTGCCCCTGTGGCAGGGCAAGCAGTACGTCGCCGCCCGCGACGACCTCAACGGAGTCGAGAACGCCCTCAACACGTCCTCCGACCTCCTGCTCTGGGAACTGGGCCGCGGCACCGCATAACCCCGTCGACAGGATCGGTTACACCGGCCGCGCACCCGCGCGCGGCCGGCCTGACAAGAGATCACGAGGCACGTTCTGTGAAGACGCACAACAAGTGGCTGACGGCCCCCCTCGCCGCCGGACTGTCCGCCGCCCTCCTCAGCGGCTGCGGCACCGAACAGGGTGGCGCCGGAGACTCCGGCAACGCCGTACGCGTCGGCATGTCCGACGAGATCCTCAGCCCCGACCCGGCGGCCGGCTACGACCCCGGCTCCTGGCTGCTGTTCAACAACGTCTTCCAGTCCCTGCTCGCCTTCCCCAAGGGCGGCTCCCAGCCCGAGCCCGAGGCCGCCGACAAGTGCGGCTTCGGCACGGGCAGCACCGTCTACACCTGCACCCTGCGCGACGGCCTCACCTTCTCCAACGGCAACAAGCTCACCTCCAAGGACGTCAAGTACTCCTTCGAGCGGGCCCTCAAGATCGCCGACCCCTCCGGCCCCGCGCCGCTGCTCTCCACCATCAAGACCATCGAGACCCCCGACGAGCGGACCGTCGTCTTCCGCCTCAAGGTCCCGGACGCCACCTTCCCCAGCAAGATCGCCTCCGGCGCGGGCTCCATCATCGACCACCGTGAGTACCCGGCCGACGCCCTCCGCACCGACGGCAAGGCCACCGGCTCCGGCCCGTACAAGCTGGACTCCCTCAGCGACTCCGAGGCCACCTTCTCCGCCAACCCCGGCTACAAGGGCACCGCACGGCTCAAGAACGACGCCGTCACCCTCAAGCTCTACCGCGGCGACCGCTCCGCCCTCTCCAAGGCCCTCACCGCCGGAGAGATAGACGTCGCCTACCGAGGCCTCTCCGCCGAGGACATCGCCACCCTCGAAACCTCCGAGACCACCGACGACAAGGGCATCGAGGTCATCCCCGGCAGCAGCGCCGAGGTCCAGCACCTCGTCTTCAACATGAAGGACCCGGTCCTCGGCAAGCTCGGCGTCCGCCAGGCCATCGCCCACCTCGTCGACCGCGAGGCCCTCGTCGAAGGCGTCTACAAGTCGACGGCCACGCCGCTCTACTCGATCGTCCCGGCCGGCATCGCCGGACACAACACCGCCTTCTACGACACCTACGGCAGCCCCGACAAGGCCAAGGCCAAGAAGGCCCTGCGCGCGGCCGGCATCACCGACAAGGTGAAGCTCACCCTCTGGTCCACGCCCAGCCGCTACGGCCCGGCCACCGACCAGGAACTCAAGGCCATCGCCGGCCAGCTCAACGCGAGCGGCCTCTTCGACGCCGACGTCAAGTCCGTCGCCTACGACCAGTACGAGAAGGACATCGCCGACGGCAAGTACGGCGTCTACGTCAAGGGCTGGGTGCCCGACTACCCCGATGCCGACAACTTCACCGCCCCCTTCTTCGGCAAGGGCAACGTCCTCGGCAACCACTACGAGAACACCACCATCACCGGCAGCCTCCTCCCGAAGACGGCCGCCGTCCCGGACCGCGCCGCCACCGCCGACGAGTACGGCAAGCTCCAGGACCTCGTCGCCGACGAACTCCCGCTGCTCCCGCTCTGGCAGGGCAAGCAGTACGCCGTCGCCCGCGACGACGTCACCGGCCTCGAATGGACCCTCGACTCCTCGACCGTCTTCCGCTTCTGGGAGATCCGCAAGGGCTGACCCGCACACGGCGGAGGGGCCCGGCGCGCGCACGCGCACCGGGCCCCTCCGCCGTTGCCGCTACTGCCCGCCCGCGCCCGGCCGCACCAGACCGCTCTCGTACGCGTACACCGCGGCCTGCACCCGGTCCCGCAGCCCCAGCTTCGTCAGCACATGACCCACATGCGTCTTCACCGTCGTCTCGCTGACGAACAGGTCCGCAGCGATCTCCGCGTTCGACAGACCACGCGCCACCAGCTTCAACACCTCCACCTCACGGTCCGTCAAGGTGTTCAGCGTGTCCGGCATCTGCTCCTCGCCCGTCGGCAGATGCGCCGAGTACTTGTCGAGCAGCCGACGCGTGATCGACGGGGCCAGCATCGCCTCACCGGCCGCCACCACCCGGATCGCCTGCACCAGCTCGGTCGCCGGAGCGTCCTTCAGGAGGAAACCGCTCGCACCCGCCCGCAGCGCCTCCACCACGTACTCGTCCAGATCGAAGGTCGTCAGCACCAGCACCTTCGCCGGGCCGTCCCGCCCCGGACCCGTGATCTGCCGGGTCGCCTCCACCCCGTCCATCCGCGGCATCCGGATGTCCATCAGCACCACGTCCGGCTGCAACGCCCGCACCTGGTCCTGCGCCTGGAGACCGTCCCCGGCCTCACCCACCACCGCGATGTCCTGCTCCGCCTCCAGAATCATCCGGAAGCCGGTGCGCAACAGCGGCTGATCGTCGACCAAGAGGACGCGGATCGTCACAAGGGCTCCTTCACGGGACCTGAGCTCACGAGGTACGCCGACGCTACGGCGCCGGCGGGGCCAGGCCCATTCTGCCCTGATCCGATTCGCCCGACTCCGGCGGGCGTGCGGAAACGATCTTCAGCGGATAGACCGGGGGAGTCCCCCCGAACTCGGGACACACCGCCTGATGATCACACCAACCGCACAGCTTCGTCGGCCGCGGCCGCCAGTCACCCGACTCCGTCGCCAGCCGGATCGCCTCCCACAGCGCGAGCAGCTTCCGCTCCACCCGCAGCAGATCCGCCTCCACCGGGTCGTACGTCAGCACCTCCCCGCTGCCCAGGTAGACCAGCTGCAGCCGCCGCGGGATCACCTGCCGCAGCCGCCACACCACCAGCGCGTAGAACGTCATCTGGAACAGCGCGCCGTCCCGGTACTGCGGCCGCGGCGCCTTCCCCGTCTTGTAGTCGACGATCCGCACCTCACCCGAGGGCGCCACGTCGATCCGGTCGATCACCCCGCGCAGCCGCAGCCCCGAATCCAGCTCCGTCTCCACGAACAGCTCACGCTCGGCCGGCTCCAGACGCGTCGGATCCTCCAGCGTGAACCACCGCTCGACCAGCCGCTCCGCCTCACCCAGCCACTCCGCGAGCCGCTCGCCGTCCGGATCCCCCGCGAACAGCTCACCCAGCTCCGGCTTCGACTCGAGCAGCCGGTCCCACTGCCCCGGCACCATCGCCCGCGCCCGCGGAGCCGTACGCTCCACCGCCGGATCGTCGAAGAGCCGCTCGAGCACCGCATGCACCAGCGTGCCCCGCGTCGCCGCCGCGCTCGGCCGCTCCGGCAGCCGGTCGATCACCCGGAACCGGTACAGCAGCGGACACTGCATGAAATCGCTCGCCCGCGACGGCGACAACGACATGGGCGCCCGGGGCTCCGCCGGCACCTGCTCGCTCGTACTCATGACAAAGACCCTACGACCCGCCACCGACAACGAGCGGCATACCATCGACCCGAGGCCCCGTCGCACTGCATGATCGAACCGTGACACACCGACGTGGGTCACACCCCCGCGACGAAAGGAACCCGTGAACCAGGACGAGCCCAAGCCGCAGCGCACCGAGGAACCCGGCGGCGGGATCCTCATGGGCCGGCCCTTCGGCGTGCCCGTCTACGTCGCCCCCAGCTGGTTCCTCGTCGCCGCCCTCATCACCTGGGTCTTCGGCGACCAGATCGAACGCGTCCTGCCCGAACTCGGCGCCGCCCGCTACCTCGTCTCCCTCTTCTTCGCCATCGCCTTCTACGCCTCCGTGCTCGTCCACGAACTGGCCCACACCATCGCCGCGCTCCGCTTCAAACTCCCGGTGCGCCGCATCCAGCTCCAGTTCTTCGGCGGCGTCTCCGAGATCGAGAAGGAGACCGAGACCCCCGGCCGCGAATTCGTCCTCGCGTTCGTCGGCCCCCTCCTCTCCCTCGTCCTCGCCGGCGTGTTCTATCTCTCCCTGTACGCCGTCGAGCCCGGCACCGTCCCCGGCGTCCTCCTCGCCGGCCTGATGATCTCCAACCTGATCGTCGCCGCCTTCAACCTGCTCCCCGGCCTCCCCCTGGACGGCGGCCGCATGCTCCGCGCCGTCATCTGGAAGATCACCGGCAAGCCCATGAGCGGCACCGTCGCCGCCGCCTGGGTCGGCCGCGCCCTCGCCGTCCTCGTCCTCATCGGCCTCCCCCTGCTCACCCGCACCGGCGCCCTCGGCAACTCCACCGACGACATCAGCGGCCTCGACACCGTCACCGACGCCCTGCTCGCCGCCATCCTCGCCGCCATCATCTGGACCGGCGCCGGCAACAGCCTCCGCGTGGCCCGCCTGCGCGAGCACCTCCCCGAACTCACCGCCCGCAGCCTCACCCGCCGCGCCATCCCCGCCGAACCCGCCACCCCCCTCTCCGAGGCCCTCCGCCGCGCCAACGACGCCGGCGCCCGCGCCCTCGTCGTCGTCGACGGCCACGGCGACCCCACCGGCATCGTCCGCGAGGCCGCCATCGCCGCCGTCCCCCAGCACCGCCGCCCCTGGGTCGCCGTCAGCACCCTCGCCCAGGACCTCACCGACGGCATGCGCGTCCCCGCCGAACTCACCGGCCAGCCCCTCCTCGACCACCTCCGCGCCAGCCCCGCCACCGAGTACCTCGTCGTCGAGGCCACCGGCGAGATCTACGGCGTCCTCGCCACCACCGACGTGGAACGCGCCTTCGTCAAGGCCATGGCACGACCCGGTTCGTAACCCCGGTACTCTGGTCGTATGTCCGAACCGACCGGTGCCGCCCGCCGACGCGGGCCCTTCAAGGTCGGGGACCAGGTTCAGCTGACCGACCCCAAGGGCCGTCACTACACGTTCACGCTCGAAGAGGGAAAGAACTTCCACACCCACAAGGGTTCCTTCCCGCACGACGAACTGATCGGCGCCCCCGAGGGCAGCGTTGTCCGCACCACCGGAAACGTCGCCTACCTCGCGCTGCGCCCCCTGCTCCCCGACTACGTCCTGTCCATGCCCCGCGGCGCCGCCGTGGTCTACCCCAAGGACGCGGGGCAGATCCTGGCCTTCGCCGACATCTTCCCCGGCGCACGCGTCGTGGAAGCCGGGGTGGGCTCGGGATCGCTCAGCAGCTTCCTCCTGCGCGCCATCGGCGACAGCGGCATGCTGCACTCCTACGAGCGCCGCGAAGACTTCGCCGAGATCGCGAAGGGCAACGTCGAACGCTACTTCGGCGGCCCCCACCCCGCGTGGCAGCTCACCGTGGGCGACCTCCAGGACAACCTGTCCGACACCGACGTCGACCGCGTCATCCTGGACATGCTCGCCCCCTGGGAGTGCCTGGAGGCCGTCTCCAAGGCCCTCGTCCCCGGCGGCATCCTCTGCTGCTACGTGGCCACCACCACCCAGCTCGCCCGCACCGTGGAGTCCATCCGCGAGTTCGGCTGCTACGCCGAGCCGCAGCCCTGGGAATCCATGATCCGCAACTGGCACGTCGAGGGCCTCGCCGTCCGCCCCGATCACCGCATGATCGGCCACACCGGCTTCCTCGTCACCGCCCGCCGCCTCGCGGACGGCGTCGAGCCCCCGATGCGCCGCCGCCGCCCCGCCAAGGGCGCCTACGGCGAGGACTACGAAGGCCCGAACAAGGGCTGACGCCCCGACAACCACGGAGCGCCGCCGTCGAGTTCCCCGCCCACGGGAGGGAAGTCGACGGCGGCGCCCCCATGTTCGGCGGACACCCGCATCCCCGTCCGGCGGACGCCCGTACCCCCGCGCCGCCGACCCACCTGTTCCGTCCCCCTGTGACGTATGGCACGATGCCCGGAAACCACCGCGCCACCCCAGGAGACGTCTCGCGTGCAGCCCTCCGCCGCCCCGGACCTCGCGGACCTCGCCCACACCCGGGCCCGGCCGGCCCACTGGCTCGCCATCGCCACCGCGACCGCCGCGGTCGTCGCCCTCGCCGGCCTGCTCCAGCCCGACCCCGCCGGAGCCACCACGACCCCCGCCGCCGCCCCGGGCCCCGCACCCGCCCCCGAGGCCGCCGGAGCCGACTACCCCCTGGACTGCAGGGGAGGC
Organism: Streptomyces sp. NPDC002773; assembly: GCF_040295605.1. Classification (NCBI taxonomy): domain Bacteria; kingdom Bacillati; phylum Actinomycetota; class Actinomycetes; order Kitasatosporales; family Streptomycetaceae; genus Streptomyces; species Streptomyces sp. NPDC002773. Next base: position 24,339 of record NZ_JBEOVO010000018.1, on the reverse strand, counting down.
CCCCACAAGATCGCGCACCAGGCGTCGGGGGACCTCGACGGCGACGGAAACCCCGAGACCGTTGCGGTCGTGCACTGCGAAGCCGGCTCCGGCACCCCGCCGAGCGGCGTCTACGTCCTCACCCGCGGCAAGGACACCGGCCCCCGCGCGCGCGTGGTGGCCACCCTCGTCGCACCCGAGCTGCACAAGAGCGTCACCGAGCTCGACGTACGCGGCGGAGTGGTCCTCGCCACCCTGCTCGGCTACTCGTCCCCGGACGTCCCCAGGTGCTGCCCCGACGAGAAGGAGCAGGTCGGCTGGCGTTGGGAGGGCGGCGCCTTCGTACGCGACGCCCGGGCCGGCGCGCGGAGCGCCTGACCCGTCACTCCGCGTCGGGGCCGTACACCTCGACCTTGTCCGCGGCCCGGCGCACATGGATGCAGTCGCCCGGGCACTCCTTCGCGGAGTCCACCACGTCCTGGAGCAGCGTCAGCGGAACCGGCGTCGTGGCACCCGCGTCCTGAAGGAGCTCGTCGTCGGCGCTCTTCACATATGCGAGCCCGTCGATGTCCAGCTCGAAGACCTCGGGAGCGTACTGCACGCAGATCCCGTCCCCGGTGCACAGGTCCTGGTCGATCCAGACCTCCAGCGCCTCGTCGGCGCCCGTGGAAAGGGCCTCGTGCTGCACGGTCATATCTCCTGCCGTCCCTGCTACTCGAATCGCTTCTCGCGGGTAAGTCGGGCCCCCTCCGACGGGTGTTGGCCCATGACGACGATACAACCGCCCGCTTTCAAGCCGTGAAGGGTGGGTATTCCTCCTGGCGAGAGGGGAAGCGCAAGGGTGAAGATCGGACACACCTCGGAGTCTTTTTGATCTAGGGGTTTCAATCACCACCCACGCAGGTAGGGTCAGGAAGCGTCCAGCTCCCCTTGGAGGAGGTGAGGACCGTGGCAGCCCACGACGACGACATCAACCGCGGCATCCGGCCGGGGCGAGGGTCTGAAGACCCCGCCGGTCAGGTTGCCTATCTCGAGCAGGAAATCGCCGTCCTGCGCCGCAAGCTCGCCGACTCTCCGCGACACACGAGGATTCTCGAAGAGCGGATCGTCGAGCTGCAGACCAACCTGGCCGGCGTGTCCGCGCAGAACGAACGACTCGCGAACACGCTCCGTGAGGCCCGCGACCAGATCGTGGCCCTCAAGGAGGAGGTCGACCGGCTCGCACAGCCGCCGGCCGGCTTCGGTGTCTTCCTGCAGGCCAACGAGGACGGCACATGCGACATCTTCACCGGGGGCCGCAAGCTCCGGGTGAACGTCAGCCCGAGCATCGAGCTCGACGAGCTCAAGCGCGGCCAGGAAGTCATGCTCAACGAAGCGCTCAACGTGGTCGAGGCCATGGAGTACGAGCGCGCCGGGGACATCGTCACCCTCAAGGAGATCCTCGAGGACGGCGAGCGCGCCCTGGTGGTCGGGCACACCGACGAGGAACGGGTGGTGAGGCTCGCCGAGCCTCTGCTGGACGTCACCATCCGCGCCGGTGACGCCCTGCTGCTCGACTCCAGGTCGGGCTACGTCTACGAGGTGGTCCCCAAGAGCGAGGTCGAAGAGCTCGTTCTGGAAGAGGTCCCGGACGTCGACTACGAGAAGATCGGCGGTCTGGGTGGCCAGATCGAGATGATCCGCGACGCGGTCGAGCTCCCCTACCTCTACCCGGACCTCTTCAAGGAGCACGAACTGCGGCCGCCCAAGGGCATCCTGCTCTACGGGCCGCCCGGCTGCGGCAAGACGCTGATCGCGAAGGCCGTGGCCAACTCCCTGGCCAAGAAGGTCGCCGAGGTGACCGGTCAGCCCGCGGGGAAGTCCTACTTCCTCAACATCAAGGGCCCCGAGCTCCTCAACAAGTACGTCGGTGAGACCGAGCGGCACATCCGCCTCGTCTTCCAGCGTGCCCGGGAGAAGGCGAGCGAGGGCACCCCCGTCATCGTCTTCTTCGACGAGATGGAATCCCTCTTCCGCACCCGCGGCTCCGGTGTCAGCTCGGACGTGGAGAACACCATCGTCCCCCAGCTGCTCGCCGAGATCGACGGTGTGGAGGGTTTGGAGAACGTCATCGTCATCGGCGCCTCCAACCGCGAGGACATGATCGACCCCGCGATCCTGCGGCCCGGCCGGCTCGACGTCAAGATCAAGATCGAGCGTCCGGACGCGGAGGCCGCGAGGGACATCTTCGCGAAGTACCTCACGGCCACCCTGCCGCTGCACGCCGACGACCTTTCCGAGCACAGCGGCTCCAAGGCCGCCGCCGCCCACGGAATGATCCAGTCCGTCGTCGAGCAGATGTACGCCGAAACCGAGGAGAACCGCTTCCTCGAAGTCACGTACGCCAACGGCGACAAGGAAGTCCTCTACTTCAAGGACTTCAACTCCGGCGCGATGATCCAGAACATCGTCGACCGGGCCAAGAAGATGGCCATCAAGGCCTTCCTCGACCACAACCAGAAGGGCATCCGCGTCTCCCACCTCCTCCAGGCCTGCGTGGACGAGTTCAAGGAGAACGAGGACCTGCCCAACACCACCAACCCCGACGACTGGGCCCGGATCTCCGGAAAGAAGGGCGAGCGGATCGTGTTCATCCGCACCCTCGTCACCGGAAAGCAGGGCGCGGACACCGGACGCTCCATCGACACGGTGGCCAATACCGGTCAGTACCTGTAAAACGCCCACCGGCTGCGGATGTCCGGAAACCGGGCATCCGCAGCCGACGCATTCCATCCAGCATTTCCCCCGGCATCACAGGGAAATACGCAAACGATCTCCCCACCAGCGCGGAGCCGCTCTAGGCTCATCGGTACCGCCGAGTCGCGCACAGTGAGCGCCGCCGGGCAAGGAGGGCCGCATGACCGTACGGCGAGTAATGGGCATCGAGACGGAGTACGGGATCTCCGTCCCGGGACACCCGAACGCCAATGCCATGCTCACCTCGTCCCAGATCGTCAACGCCTACGCGGCGGCGATGCACCGGGCGCGCCGCGCCCGCTGGGACTTCGAGGAGGAGAACCCGCTGCGGGACGCCCGCGGCTTCGACCTCGCCCGCGAGGTGGCCGACTCCAGCCAGCTCACCGACGAGGACATCGGCCTGGCCAACGTGATCCTCACCAACGGAGCACGGCTCTACGTGGACCACGCCCACCCGGAGTACAGCTCGCCCGAGGTCACCAACCCGCTCGACGCCGTCCTCTGGGACAAGGCCGGCGAGCGGATCATGGCGGAGGCCGCCGAGCGCGCCGCCCAGCTCCCCGGAGCCCAGCCGATCCACCTCTACAAGAACAACACCGACAACAAGGGCGCCTCCTACGGCACGCACGAGAACTACCTGATGAAGCGGGAGACCCCCTTCTCGGACATCGTGCGCCACCTCACCCCCTTCTTCGTCTCCCGCCAGGTCGTGACCGGCGCGGGCCGGGTCGGCATCGGTCAGGACGGCCGTGAGCACGGCTTCCAGATCAGCCAGCGCGCCGACTACTTCGAGGTCGAGGTGGGCCTGGAGACCACCCTCAAGCGCCCCATCATCAACACCAGGGACGAGCCGCACGCCGACGCCGAGCGCTACCGCCGGCTGCATGTGATCATCGGCGACGCGAACCTCTCCGAGATCTCGACCTACCTCAAGCTGGGCACCACCGCACTGGTCCTGTCGATGATCGAGGACGGGTTCATCACCGTCGACCTCGCCGTCGACCAGCCCGTACGGACCCTCCACCACGTCTCGCACGACCCGACGCTCCAGTACCTGGTCACGCTCCGCAGCGGCCGGACACTCACCGCGGTCCAGCTCCAGATGGAGTACTTCGAGCTGGCCAGGAAGTACGTGGAGGAGCGGTACGGCGCGGACGCCGACGAGCAGACCAAGGACGTCCTGATCCGCTGGGAGGACACCCTCAACCGGCTCGAGAACGACCCGATGAGCCTGGCCGGCGAGCTCGACTGGATCGCCAAGCGGGAGCTCATGGAGGGCTACCGGCGCCGGGACGGCCTGGACTGGGACGCCGCCCGCCTGCACCTGGTGGACCTCCAGTACGCGGACGTACGCCCCGACAAGGGCCTCTACAACCGCCTGGTGGCCCGCGGGCGCATCAAGCGGCTCCTGGACGAGTCCGGGGTGGAACGCGCCGAGACGGCGCCTCCCGAGGACACCCGGGCCTATTTCCGGGGCCGGTGCCTGGAGCAGTATGCCGACGACGTCGCCGCGGCCTCCTGGGACTCGGTGATCTTCGACCTTCCCGGCCGGGACTCGCTCCAGCGCGTCCCGACCCTGGAGCCGCTGCGCGGCACCAAAGCCCATGTGAAGTCGCTCCTCGACCGCTGCCGGACGGCCGAGGAACTGGTCCGAGTACTTTCCGGCGGCTGATCGGAGGCCCTCCACGGGCCTGAAATGCCCCGGCGCTGGGAATCATGGAAACAGTGCCCGGGCGTTGTGGAAACCACGGGGCCGATGTCGGACCCCACGTATAGGGTCTGATCTTGTACGGACTCAACCGAGCGGGCCGATTCGAGCGGGGTGAGGTTTATGGCGACCAAGGACACCGGCGGCGGACAGCAGAAGGCGACGCGTTCCACGGAGGAGGTCGAGGAGACCACCACGGAGGCGAGCTCCGACCTCCAGGAGCGCCAGGAGAAGCTGAGCGAGGACGTGGACTCCGTCCTGGACGAGATCGACGACGTCCTCGAGGAGAACGCCGAAGACTTCGTGCGGTCCTTCGTGCAGAAGGGCGGCGAGTAGCCGCTCCACGCACCTGTCGTCCTCCGTCCCCGGAGCCCCGGAGAAAGCCGTGGGTCCGGGGACGGATGACAAGCGGTGGCACGGGTAAGGTCCGTGCACAGCAACCAAGATCGGCTCGCGTGTCCCACGGCGGGCCGACTCTCCCACCCGGAAGGAATCGCGTGGAAGCCAACCCTCGTAGCACCGGGCGTCTGCCGGCGGCCTTCCTCACGCCGGGGTCGTCCTCGTTCTTCGACTTCCTGGCCAGCCACTCGCCGGAGCAGCTCCCCGGCAACCGGAGGCTGCCGGAGGGCGTCGTCGAGGCACCGCACGGGACGACCATCGTGGCGGCCACGTTCGCCGACGGCGTCGTACTCGCCGGTGACCGGCGGGCCACCATGGGCAACATGATCGCGCAGCGGGACATCGAGAAGGTCTTCCCGGCCGACGAGTACTCCGCCGTCGGCATCGCCGGCACCGCGGGTCTCGCCGTCGAGATGGTCAAGCTGTTCCAGCTGGAGCTGGAGCACTTCGAGAAGGTGGAGGGCGTCACGCTCTCCCTCGAGGGCAAGGCGAACCGCCTCTCCACCATGATCCGCGGCAACCTCGGCATGGCCATGCAGGGACTCGCCGTGGTGCCGCTCTTCGCGGGCTGGGACGAGGCCAAGGAGAAGGGCCGGATCTTCTCGTACGACGTGACCGGCGGCCGCTCCGAGGAGCACGGGTTCGCCGCCACCGGCTCCGGCTCGATCTTCGCGCGCGGCTCGATGAAGAAGCTGTACCGCGCCGACCTCACCGAGCAGGAGGCCACCACCCTGGTCGTCCAGGCGCTCTACGACGCGGCGGACGACGACTCGGCGACCGGCGGCCCGGATCTGGCGCGCCGGATCTACCCGATCGTCACGGTCATCACGGACGAGGGCTACCGCAGGCTCACCGAGACCGAGTCCTCCGAGCTGGCCCGATCGGTCACCGCACGGCGCCTGGAGCAGCCCGACGGGCCGCGCGCCGCCCTGCTCTGACCACTCGTCGCTCTGCAGAAGCCCAGAAGAAAGGGACGGACCGCCGGTGTCCACTCCGTTCTACGTCTCACCCCAGCAGGCCATGGCCGACCGGGCGGAGTACGCCCGCAAGGGCATCGCCCGAGGCCGCAGCCTGGTCGTCCTCCAGTACACCGACGGCATCGTCTTCGTCGGCGAGAACCCGTCCCGCGCGCTGCACAAGTTCAGCGAGATCTACGACCGGATCGGCTTCGCCGCCGCCGGCAAGTACAACGAGTACGAGAACCTCCGCATCGGCGGTGTGCGCTACGCCGACCTGCGGGGCTACACCTACGACCGGGACGACGTCACCGCGCGCGGCCTGGCCAACGTCTACGCCCAGACGCTGGGCACGATCTTCTCCAGCGCGGGGGAGAAGCCGTACGAGGTCGAGCTGGTCGTCGCCGAGGTCGGGGAGGAACCGTCGGGCGACCAGATCTACCGGCTGCCGCACGACGGCTCGATCGTGGACGAGCACGGCTCGGTCGCGGTCGGCGGGAACGCGGAGCAGATCGGCTCCTTCCTGGACCAGCGGCACCGGGACGGCATGTCCCTGGCCGAGGCCCTGAAGCTGGCCGTGCAGGCCCTGTCGCGGGACACCAACGGCAGCGAGCGGGAGATCCCCGCGGAGCGACTCGAGGTGGCGGTCCTGGACCGTACGCGTCCGCAGCAGCGCAAGTTCAAGCGGATCGTCGGCCGTCAGCTGTCGCGCCTCCTCCAGGCGGACAACGCGGCGGTGGCGAAGACGGACGAGCCCTCGGACGAGGCTCCCGAGGAGTAGTCCCGCACGCTCGGAAAGGGGGCTCGGTCCATGGGGACCGGGCCCCCTTCGGCGTACCCGCGCCCTCCCGCCCTCCGGGCCCGCCTCAGGGGGCCGGTGCGGGGCCCGTGGAGCCGCGGGGGACGAGGGCGACGGGCAGGGAGACCGGCTCGGGCCGTTCGCCCGCCAGGACGGCGAGCAGCGCCTCCATGCCCCGCCGGCCGAAATCCTCGGCGGGCAGCCGGACCGTCGTCAGCTCGGGCTCGACCACGGTCGCGAGCGCCATGTCGTCGAAGCCGGTGACCGACAGGTCCTCGGGGACCCGCAGCCCGAGCCGCCGCGCGGCCTTGCAGACGCCGGCCGCGAGGATGTCGTCGTCGCAGATCACCGCCGTGGGCCGGGGTCCGGGCGCGGCGAGGGCCGCCCCCGCGGCCTCCCACGCGTCCGCGACGTTCAGCGCCGACCGTACGGTGCGCACCTCCGTCCCGCGCAGGGCGTCGGCGAGCGCGGCGGCCCGCACGTCGAACGTCCAGGACGGGGCCGCGGACGCGAGGTGCAGAAAGGCACGGTGGCCGAGGCCGAGGAGATGGTCGGTCACCCGGCGCATGCCGTCGGCGACGTCGAGGTTCACATGGGCGGCGGCGCCGGCGTCCGCCGGGTCGCTGTCGAGCATGACGAGCGGCAGGTCGGTGCCCCGGAAGGCCGCCAGGGCGTCGGTGGCCATCGAGGAGGCGATGACGCCGTCGAGGGCGGCCGACGCCGAGGCGAAGGGGTCACGGGCGGGGCCCAGGCCGTCGGGGGAGGGGTAGAGGACGACACCGAAGCCGTGCCGGGCCGCCGCCGCCGCGGCGCCCGTGTAGACGTGGGCGAAGAACTCGTTGGTGAGCGCCGGGACCACGAGGAGGGCGGTCCGGGTACGGCCGAGACGGAGGTTGCGGGCGGCGAGGTTGGGCCGGTAGCCGAGGCTCCTGGCGGCCTCGCGGACGGCCTCCGCCGTGCGCTCCGACACCCGGCCGCGCCACTTGTCGCCGAGCACGAGGGAGACGGTGGCCTGGGAGACGCCCGCGGCCCGGGCGACGTCCCGGCTGGTGGGGCGGGCGCCGCCGAGCGGCTCCGGGGTCTGCACTGGGGCCTCCGCGTCGAACGGTCGGTTCAGGACGTTCAGGGACGGTCAAGGGACGGTTCGAGGAATGGTTCCAGGAACGTTTCAAGAGCGCGCGGGGCTGGACCCGCATACAGTCGACATGGTACGTATGACGACGGAAGTTATACGTAAAACCTCGGCCTGGTCCGAGGCGAGGGGAGACCACATGGCCACCGAGGCCCCAGCACGCGGCGGCTATCTCGACATCCTCCGGGCACCGCACGCCGCCCGGCTGCTCGCCGGCACCCTGATCGGACGCCTGCCCCACGGCACCGGCCCCATCGCCCTCACCCTCTTCGTCCGCGACCAGGGCGGCAGCTACACCCTCGCCGGCGGCCTCATCGCCGCCTACGGCGTCGCCACCGCCGTCGGACAGCCCCTCCTCGGCCGCGCCGTCGACCTCAAGGGCCAGCCCCGGATCCAACTGCCCGCCGCGGTCCTCTCCGCCCTCGGCATGGCCGTCCTCGCCCTCACCGGCATCGGCCACCTCCCGCTCGCGTACGCGGCCGTCGTCCTTGCCGGCCTCTTCACACCGCCCCTGGAGGGCGGGCTGCGGGCCCTCTGGCCGAGCGTCCTGGGCCGCGAGGACCGGGTCCACCGGGCGTACGCGCTCGACGCGGTCGCGCAGGAGGTCATGTTCACGGCGGGCCCGCTCCTGCTGACCCTCCTCGTCTCCCTCTGGTCGCCCGCCGCCGCCCTCCTCGTCATCAACCTCCTCGGCGTCCTCGGCGCCCTCGCCGTCGTCCTCTCCGCGCCCTCCCGCGCCTGGCGCTCCGCGCCCCGGGAGGCCCACTGGCTGGGCGCCCTGCGCTCACCGGGGCTGCTCGCCCTCCTCGGCTCCTTCTTCTTCGTCGGCCTCGCCCTCGGCTCCATCACCGTCGCCGCCGTCGCCTACGCCGACGACCGGGGCACCCCGTCCGTCTACGGCTGGCTGATGGCCGCCCTCGGCCTCGGCGCGCTCCTCGGCGGCGTCGCCTACGGCGCCCGCCCATGGACCGGGAGCCCCGAGCGGCGCCTGCGCGTGCTCGTCCTGCTCCTCGCCGTCTGCTACCTGCCGCTCGCCCTCACACCGGGCCCCGTCGCCATGACCGGTCTCGCGGTCCTCTCCGGCGTGTTCCTGGCGCCCGCGCTCGCCTGCGCCTTCGTCGTCGTGGACCGGCACGCGCCGCGCGGCACCGTGACCGAGGCCTTCTCCTGGCTCGTCACCACCTTCGGCGTCGGTTCGGCCCTCGGCTCCGCCGTGGCGGGCCCCGCCGTCGAACTCGCGGGGACCGTCACCGGATTCGCCGTCGCCGGGGCGGGCGGCCTGATCGCCTTCCTCGTCCTCCTGGCCACCGGCCGCGTCCTCGGCGCCCCCGTGGCCCCCGGCGCCCCCGCCGGCGACGCGCGACACGCCGTCGGCGCGGGCGCCCCCACCCCCGTACACAGCGAAAAGAACACGCACTGATCGGAAAATGATCGAAACGGGAACGTCCAACCCGGTTTCAGCACAGGCCGTCAGGCGTAATGTTCAGACATGGACCGCCGCATTTTCGGGCTGGAGAACGAGTACGGCGTCACGTGCACGTTCAGGGGACAGCGCCGACTGTCTCCTGACGAAGTGGCGCGCTACCTCTTCCGCCGTGTCGTGTCATGGGGCCGCAGCAGCAATGTCTTCCTGCGGAACGGCGCCCGCCTGTACCTGGACGTGGGTTCGCATCCGGAATACGCCACACCGGAATGCGACAACGTGACCGAACTGGTCACCCACGACAAGGCCGGTGAGCGCATTCTCGAGGGCCTGCTCGTCGACGCCGAACGCCGCCTGCACGAGGAGGGAATCGCGGGCGACGTCTACCTCTTCAAGAACAACACCGACTCGGCCGGAAACTCCTACGGCTGCCACGAGAACTATCTCGTCGCCCGCCACGGAGAGTTCTCCCGGCTCGCGGACATCCTCATTCCGTTCCTCGTCACCCGGCAGCTCATCTGCGGCGCGGGGAAGGTCCTCCAGACCCCGCGGGGCGCGGTGTTCTGCGTCTCCCAGCGCGCCGAGCACATCTGGGAGGGCGTCAGCTCCGCGACCACCCGCTCGCGGCCCATCATCAACACCAGGGACGAGCCGCACGCCGACGCCGAGCGCTACCGCCGGCTGCACGTCATCGTCGGCGACTCGAACATGTCCGAGACGACCATGCTGCTCAAGGTCGGCGCCACCGACCTGGTGCTCCGCATGATCGAGGCCGGCACGGTGATGCGTGACCTGACCCTGGAGAACCCCATCCGGGCCATCCGCGAGGTCAGCCACGACATCACCGGCCAGCGCAAGGTCCGGCTCGCCAGCGGCCGCGAGGCCTCCGCCCTGGAGGTCCAGCGCGAGTACTACGAGAAGGCCGTCGACTTCGTCGACCGGCGCGGGATCCGGTCCGGCACCGTCGCCCAGGTCCTGGAGCTGTGGGGACGTACGCTCGACGCGATCGAGAGCGAGCGGCTCGACCGCATCGAGACCGAGATCGACTGGGTCATGAAGCACCGGCTCATCGAGCGCTACCGGGCCAAGCACAACATGACCATGTCGAACCCGCGGGTCGCGCAGATAGACCTCGCGTACCACGACATCCACCGTCGCCGCGGGCTCTACTACCTGCTCCAGAAGAACGGGCAGGCGGCGCGGATCTGCAACGACCTGAAGATCTTCGAGGGCAAGTCGGTGCCCCCGCAGACCACTCGGGCGCGACTGCGCGGCGACTTCATCCGCCGCGCCCAGGAGCAGCGCCGGGACTTCACCGTCGACTGGGTCCATCTCAAGCTGAACGACCAGGCGCAGCGCACGGTGTTGTGCAAGGACCCGTTCCGCTCCGTCGACGACCGGGTGGAAAAGCTGATCGCCGGAATGTAGGCAGATCGTACCGACCGGCAGGGCCCCGCACGTTTGGCGTGCGGGGCCCTCGACGTGACAGGAGGGTCCCCTAGAGTGTCGGCACAACTACTTGTGCCGTCTGAGATCTGAGGAACACGTGCGCCGACTTGCCGGCCTTCTCGTCGTCCCGCTGCTGCTGCTCTCGACAGCGGCGTGCGGCAGCGACGACAAGGGCTCCGATTCCGCTTCGATGACGAACGGGCTGCCCGCCATCACCGCGGGGGCCAAGTTCGGCGAGAAGCCGACCCTCGCCAAGGGCGAGGGCGCCCCGCCCAAGGAACTCAAGGTCAACGTCATCAGCGAGGGCAAAGGCGCGGTGACGAAGAAGGGCGACGCGATCCAGGTGAACTACCTGGGTCAGGCCTGGGACTCCGCCACCCCCTTCGACAACAGCTTCGACCGCGGCCAGCCGTTCGACCTGACCCTCGGCGCCGGCAGCGTCATCAAGGGCTGGGACCAGGGCCTCGAAGGGCAGAAGGTCGGCAGCCGCATCGAGATCGGCATCCCGCCGGAGCTCGGTTACGGCGCGCAGGGCCAGGGCGACATCAAGCCCAACGCCACCCTCGTGTTCGTCGTGGACATCCTGAAGTCCGTCACGATCCCGAAGTCCGCCACCGGCACCCCGGTCGCCCAGGAGAACAAGGACCTGCCGAAGGTCGGCACGAACACCGACGGCAAGGCGCCCACGCTGACGGTGCCGAAGTCCGACCCGCCGACCAAGCTCGTCTCGAACTACGTGATCGAGTCCACGGGCGAGGCCGTGAAGCCGACCGACACGGTCGTCGTCAACTACGTCGCCGCCCTCTGGAAGGACGGCAAGGTCTTCGACTCGACGTACACCACCGGCAAGCCCACGAACTTCCCGCTGGCGAACCTCACGCTGAAGGGCCTCAAGGACGGTCTCGTCGGCAAGAAGGTCGGCAGCCGCGTCCTGATCGTCGCCCCGCCGTCGGAGGCGTTCGGCAACGAGGAGAAGCAGGGAATCCCGAAGAACTCCACGCTGGTGTTCGCCGTGGACATCCTGACGAAGATGTAAGACTGTCCCGATCACGCAGTTCATCAGTATGAGGAGCAGTTCAGTGAGCATCGAGAAGCCCGAGGTCGACTTCCCGGGTGGCGAGCCGCCGACGGACCTGAAGATCAGGGACATCTGGGAGGGCGACGGCGCCGAGGCCAAGGCCGGCGCCAACGTCCGCGTCCACTACGTGGGCGTCGCCTTCTCCACCGGCGAGGAGTTCGACTCCTCCTGGAACCGCGGCGAGCCGCTCCAGTTCCGGCTCGGCGTCGGCCAGGTCATCTCCGGCTGGGACCAGGGCGTCCAGGGCATGAAGGTCGGCGGCCGTCGCGAGCTGATCATCCCCGCCCACCTCGCCTACGGCGACCGCGGCGCCGGCGCCAAGATCGCCCCGGGCGAGACGCTGATCTTCGTCTGCGACCTGGTCGCCGTCTGACCGGTCGTGCCCGGCCGGTCGTGTCCGGCCGGTGACGGTCCTCCGAGGGCCCCCGCCATCCGTGGCGGGGGCCCTCGGCTTCGTCCGCGGCAGTCCGCGACCGTCCGCGGCGAGCCCTCGGCTTTGGCCCCGACACCCCGGGGCGGTACGGTCGGACGTCCGACAAGTGGATCCGGTAAAAGAGGTGCGGGGCGTCGATGGCGATTGCCAAGTCCGAGCGGCTGATGAATCTCGCGCTGTGCCTCCTCGGGACACGCCGCCCGCTGAGCAAGCGGGAACTCCGCGGCTCCATCGAGGCCTACCTCGAAGCCGGTGCCGACGACGCCTTCAACCGCATGTTCGAACGCGACAAGGACGACCTGCGCGAGCTCGGCCTCGTCATCGAGACCGTCGAGAACCTGGAGGGCGAGACCGGCTACCTCGCCCGCCGCGACTCCAACCGGCTGCCGCCCATCACCCTCGACGCCGAGGAGGCCGCCGCGCTCGGCCTCGCCGCGAAGGTCTGGCAGCAGGCCCGCCTCGCCGGCGCCGCCAGCGGCGCCCTCCAGAAACTCCGCGCCGCGGGCATGCCGGAGGCGGAGGACTCGTACGACATCCAGCCCAGCGCCCTCGAACCCCGCATCCCCGTCCACGAGGCCGCCTTCGAACCGCTGATGCTGGCCTGCCGCGACCGCCGGCTCGTCGTCTTCGACTACCGCAAGGCCAACGCCGCCCGCCCCGAGACCCGCCAGGTCGAACCCTGGACCCTCGAATGCTGGCGCGGCCACTGGTACCTGGCCGGCTGGGACCGCGACCGGGGCGCCGAGCGCGTCTTCCGCCTCTCCCGGATCACCGGCAAGGTCCGCTCCCGGGCCGGCGCCTTCACCGCGCCCGTACCCGATGTCGTCACCGTCCGCGAGACCGTGGAGAGCTGGGCGGGCGAGACCGCCACCCGCTCGGCCCGGATCCGGCTGCGCACCGGCTGCGGCTACCCGCTGCGGGCCCGCGCCCAGTCCGTACACGAGGGCACCGACGGCTGGGACGAACTCGAGATCCCGTACGGGCACGGGCTCGACGCCTGGCTCGTCGAGTTCGGACCCGACGTCGTCGTACTGGAACCGGCCGATCTGCGCGCCGATGTGGTCGACCGGCTCCGCGCCGTGGCCAAGGGCTGAGGGGAAGACGAACCGCATGGCTGCCAACGCGATCGACCAGACGAGGCGGATGCTCTCGCTCGTCACCTACCTCCGGGAGCGCCCCGGCGCCCACGTCGCCGACGTCGCGCGCGCCTTCGGGATCACCGAGGACGAGCTGATCTCCGACCTGGACGTGCTGCCCATGTGCGGCACCAGCTTCCGCGGCGGCGACCTCCTCGACATCGACACCGACGGCGACCGGATCTGGTGGCACAACCCGGACGACGTCGCGGCCCCGCTGCGGCTCGCCGCCGACGAGGCGACCGCCCTCCTGGTCGCCGCCCGCGCCGTCGCCACCCTGCCCGGGCTCCGCGAGAGCGACCGGGAGGCGCTCCTCCGCGCCACCGCCAAGCTGGAGGCAGCGGCCGGCGAGGCCGCCGGGGCCAGCTCCCGGCTCTCCGTGACCTTCGAGTCCGAGGGCGGCGTCTTCGCCGAGGTCGACCGCGCGATCTCGGAGCGCCGACGCCTGTGGGTGCGCTACTACTCGCCGGCGCGCGACGAGCTCACCGAACGCGAGGTCGACCCGATCCGCCTGTTCGCCGTCGGCCACACGTACATGGAGGCGTGGTGCCGGCTCTCCGAGGCGCGCCGCACCTTCCGGCTCGACCGGGTCGTCGAGATCCGCATCCTCGACGAGCACGCGGCGCCGCCGGAGCTGGAGCTGCGCGACCTCTCCGAGGGACTCGTCCAGCCGTCCGCCGACGACCCCGAGGTGGTCGTCGAGGTCGGCCCCGGCGGGCGCTGGGTCGCCGAGTACTACCCGCACGACCGGGCCGACGAGCTGCCCGACGGCGGACTGCGGGTCACCCTCCGTACGCCGGACCCGGCCTCGCTGCGCCGGCTCGCGCTGCGGCTCGGCAGCGACGGCCGGATCGTCGCGCCGCAGGAGCTCGCCGACAACGCGAGGACGGCGGCCGCCGCCGCACTCGCCGCGTACGACGGCGAGTGACGTTCCCCGCCCGGGGGACGCTGTAACGGACGTGGCCGCTGATGCGTATGCGGTATGGCGCGGTGCGGTGCGGCGCGGAGGCGGCCGAGGTCGCATGCGGTCAGTCAGCGCGGGAGACGAGAGATGAGGGAAATGTCCGTGACGCACGGTTTTACGGCGACGATGGCCCCGGTCCTCTTCAAGGCCGCCTGCCCCGACTGCCGCTCCCGCTTCGAACTCTCCGCGAGCGCCCTGCGCCTCGCCATCGGTGCCAGCCGCCGCACCACCTTCTACTCCTTCACCTGCCCCGAGTGCGGCAGCTCGGTCCGCAAGCCCGCAGGTGAGCGCATCGTCGAACTCCTCACCGGCGGCGGCGTCCGGACCCTGCGCCTCCACACCACGGTCTGAGCGCCCCGGCCCCGCCCCACCCGCCGGCCCCGCCCCACCCGCCGGCCCCGCCCCACCCGCCGGCCCCGCCCCACCCGCCGACCCGCCGCACCTTCGAACGCCGCCCGCCCAAGGTCTAGGCTCAGCACATGTTCTGGCCCATGCTCGCCATCGCCCTCGGCTTCCTCGGCCTCGCCGTCCTCGGCGTCCTCGCCGTCAAGGTCTTCCTCGAGGTCCAGCGCCTCGGTCGTCAAGTGGCCCGTACCACACAGCGGATCAACCAGGCCGCCGAAGAGCTCGAAACCGCCGCCGTCGGCCTGGCCAGAACCGGCGAGGCCCTGCGCTGAGTCCGTGCCGTACGCTGCATGAAGCGGCCCTCGGCAGGGCGCGCGGGACGCAATCGGGAGTATGCACGGGCATTGCCCTGTGTTTACTCCTGCGGGTTACGATCGCAGGCAGCGCGGTGGCCGGACACCTGTCCGACCCGCCGGGCACGCACTCCATGTCGCCTCGGTGAAGAAGGTACACAGCTATGGGTAGGCTCGGCCCCACCGAGATCATTCTGATCCTCGTCGTCATCATCCTGCTGTTCGGTGCCAAGAAGCTCCCGGACATGGCTCGCTCGCTCGGCAAGTCCGCCCGCATCCTCAAGAGCGAGGCCAAGGCGATGAAGTCGGACGACCAGCAGAGCGCCCCCGCCGACCCGCCGCACACCGGCACGGCGACCACCGCCCAGGACCAGCCCGCCCCGCGTACCATCCAGGCCGCTCCCGGAGACGTGACCAGCGCACGCCCCGTGACCGAGCCGTCGGACACCACCAAGCGCTGACCCGGTCCGCCGCGGCCGCCGCACCGGGCGGCGGCCTGCCGCACGAGATGAGGACGTGGGTTGCCCAAGTCTGCCCGCAAGCAGGAGAAGGATCCCGAGGGCCGGATGCCCCTCGTGGAGCACCTGCGTGAACTCCGCAACCGACTGGCGAAAGGTCTCCTCGCCGTCGCAGCGGTGACGATCGTGGCCCTCGTGTACAGCGAGGAGCTCATGCAGTTCCTGACGCAATCGGTGCCCACCTGCGCACAAGGCGTCACCAGTGACGGCGGCAACTGCGCGATCGTCTCCTTCAACACGCTCATGGCCCCGTTCAGCACGACGATCCAGCTGTCGCTGACCGCGGGCCTCGTCGTCGCGAGCCCCGTCTGGCTCTACCAGCTCTGGGCCTTCGTCGCGCCCGGACTGCACAAGAGCGAGAAGAAGTACACGTACGCCTTCGTCGGCGCGGCCGTGCCCCTCTTCTCCGCAGGCGCCTACCTCGCCTACCTCATCCTCCCCATCAGCGTGAAGGTCCTCATCAGCCTCACGCCCAGCGGCTCCGCGAACATCCTCTCGCTCGGTGACGTCCTCGACTTCACCCTGCGCATGGTGCTCGTCTTCGGCCTCGCCTTCGAGCTGCCGCTCGTCCTCGTGATGCTCAACCTCACCGGTGTCCTCACCGGCCGCCGCATGGCCGGCTGGTGGCGCGGCGTGATCATGGGCGTCTTCGTCTTCGGCGCCGTCATCACCCCGACCACCGACCCCGTCGGCATGATCGCCCTCGCCGGCCCCATCACCGTCCTCTACTTCGGCGCCGTCGGCTTCTCCCTCCTCAACGACCGGCGACGCAGGCGCAACAACCCCGACGCCGAACTCGACGACGACGAGGCGTCCGCGCTCGACCTCAGGCCCGCGCCCGTCGCCGCCGTCGAACCGGTCGCCGCCTCCCGCGCCCTGCCCGAGCAGGCCACCGGAGAACACGGCGGAACCAGCGCGCACCGCGTCAACGGTTACGACGACATCACCTGATCTTGTAAGGTCCCCCCAGACTCCGTCCAGGGGGACCGCCCATGACCAGCGACATCACCCTCTTCGTCAACCCCACCGCGGGCCGCGGCCGCGGCGCCCACGCGGCCCAGCCCGCCGCCCGCGCCCTCAGGGACGCGGGCTTCGCCGTCCGTACCGTCCTCGGACACGACGCCGCCGACGCCCTGCGACGCGCCCGCGACGCCGTCGCCGAAGGCACCGGCGCCCTCGTCGCCGTCGGCGGCGACGGCATGATCTCCCTCGCGCTCCAGGCCCTCGCCGGCACCCGCACCCCCCTCGGGGTCATCGCCGCGGGCACCGGCAACGACTTCGCCCGCACCCTCGGCCTGCCCGTCCGCGACCCGGCCGCCGCGGCGCGCGTCACCGCCGAGATCATCAAGGAGACGGGCCCCCGCGCCATCGACCTCGGCCGCGTCACCAGCGGCACCCGCACCCGCTGGTACGGCACCGTCCTCGCCTCCGGGTTCGACTCCCGCGTCAACGACCGGGGCAACCGCATGCGCATCCCCGCCGGACGCTTCAAGTACGACCTCGCGATCCTCGCCGAACTCGCCGGCTTCCGGCCCGTCCCGTACCGCCTCACCCTCGACGACGGACACGTCGTCGAGACCGACGCCACCCTCGTCGCCGTCGGCAACGGCAGCTCCTACGGCGGCGGCATGCGCATCTGCGCCGACGCCCGCACCGACGACGGACTCCTCGACGTCACCGTCGTCGGCGACTGCGACCGCCGCACCCTGATCAAGGTCCTCCCCCGCGTCTACAAGGGCACACACCTCGACCACCCCAAGGTCACCACCTACCGCGTCCGCTCCCTCACCCTGGACGCCCCCGACACCACCGGCTACGCCGACGGCGAGCCCCTCGGCCCGCTGCCCCTCACCGTCGAATGCGCCCCCGGCGCACTACGCGTCCTCGCCCCCCGCCAGGGCCCCGCCACATCCCTCCGATAAAGATCGCGTCACTGTCACAGGGGCCGGGTAGGCTCGAAGACAAGATGACAGAAGACCTCACACCCGCCCAGGCGTACGCGGCTGCCCTCGCCCGCAACGCCGAGCAGGCCACCGCACTGGCCCCCTTCCGCGAGATGTACGAGTTCGGTCTGGACCCCTTCCAGATCGAGGCCTGCAAGGCCCTCGAAGCGGGGAAGGGCGTGCTCGTCGCCGCGCCCACGGGCTCCGGCAAGACCATCGTCGGCGAGTTCGCCGTCCACCTCGCCCTCGCCCAGGGCCGCAAGTGCTTCTACACGACACCCATCAAGGCACTGTCGAACCAGAAGTACGCCGACCTCGTCAGACGGTACGGTGCCGACAAGGTCGGCCTCCTCACCGGCGACAACAGCGTCAACGGCGGCGCGCCGATCGTGGTCATGACCACCGAGGTCCTCCGCAACATGCTGTACGCGGGATCCCAGGCCCTCTCCGGCCTCGGATACGTGGTCATGGACGAGGTCCACTACCTCTCCGACCGCTTCCGCGGCGCCGTCTGGGAGGAAGTGATCATCCACCTCCCCGAATCCGTCACCCTCGTCTCCCTCTCCGCGACCGTGTCGAACGCCGAGGAGTTCGGCGACTGGCTCGACACCGTCCGCGGCGACACCGAGGTCATCGTCTCCGAGAGCCGCCCCGTCCCCCTCTGGCAGCACGTCCTCGCCGGACGCCGGATGTACGACCTCTTCGAGGAGGAGACCGACCACGGCGGCCGCGGCGCCTCCCGGCGCGAGGTCAACCCCGACCTCCTCCGCCTCGCCCGCACCGAGAACACGCGCACGTACAACCCGCGCGACCGGCGACGCGGCAAAATGGTCCGCGAGGCCGACCGCGAGCGCGAGCGCCGCCAGCGCTCCCGCATCTGGACCCCCGGCCGCCCCGAGGTCATCGAGCGCCTCGACGCCGAAGGGCTCCTGCCCGCCATCACCTTCATCTTCAGCCGCGCCGCCTGCGAGGCCGCCGTCCAGCAGTGCCTCTACGCCGGACTCCGCCTCAACGACGACGACGGACGCCGCCGCGTCCGCGAGATCGTAGAGGAACGCACCGCCGCCATCCCCAGCGAGGACCTCCACGTCCTCGGCTACTACGAGTGGCTCGAAGCCCTCGAGCGCGGCATCGCCGCCCACCACGCCGGCATGCTCCCGACCTTCAAGGAGGTCGTCGAGGAGCTCTTCGTCCGCGGCCTCGTGAAGGCCGTCTTCGCCACCGAGACCCTCGCCCTCGGCATCAACATGCCCGCGCGGACCGTCATCCTCGAAAAGCTCGTCAAGTGGAACGGCGAACAGCACGCCGACATCACCCCCGGCGAGTACACCCAGCTCACCGGCCGCGCCGGCCGCCGAGGCATCGACGTCGAAGGCCACGCCGTCGTCCTCTGGCAGCGCGGCCTCGACCCCGAGCACCTCGCCGGACTCGCCGGCACCCGCACCTACCCCCTGCGCTCCAGCTTCAGACCCTCGTACAACATGGCGGTCAACCTCGTCGACCAGTTCGGCCGGCACCGCTCCCGCGAACTCCTCGAAACCTCCTTCGCCCAGTTCCAGGCAGACCGCTCCGTCGTCGGCATCTCCCGACAGGTCCAGCGGAACGAGGAAGGACTCGACGGCTACCGCCAGGGCATGACCTGCCACCTCGGGGACTTCGAGGAGTACGCGCGGCTCCGCCGCGACCTCAAGGACCGCGAGACCGAACTGGCCAAGCAGGGCGCCGCCCAGCGCCGCGCCCAGGCCGCAGGATCCCTGGAGAAGCTCAAGCCCGGCGACGTCATCCACGTCCCCACGGGCAAGTTCGCCGGACTCGCCCTCGTCCTCGACCCCGGCATCCCGGCGGGCCGCACCAACGGCCACCGCGGCTTCGAGCACCACGACGGACCACGCCCCCTCGTCCTCACCGCGGAACGACAGGTCAAGAGACTCGCCTCCATCGACTTCCCCGTGCCGGTCGAGGCACTGGAGCGCATGAGGATCCCCAAGTCCTTCAACCCGCGCTCCCCCCAGTCCCGCCGCGACCTCGCCTCCGCGCTGCGCAGCAAGGCCGGACACATCAACCCGGAGCGCCACCACAAACAGCGCTCCGCCGCCGCCGACGACCGCGAACTCGCCCGGCTGCGCACCGAGATCCGCGCCCATCCCTGCCACGGCTGCGACGAGCGCGAGGACCACGCCCGCTGGGCCGAGCGCTACCACCGCCTCCAGCGCGACACCCAGCAGCTGGAGCGGCGCATCGAAGGCCGCACCAACACCATCGCCCGCACCTTCGACCGGATCGTCGCGCTCCTCACCGAACTCGACTACCTCCGGGCCAACGAGGTCACCGACAACGGAAAGCGGCTCGCCCGGCTCTACGGCGAACTCGACCTGCTCGCCAGCGAATGCCTCCGCGACCGCGTCTGGGAGGGCCTCACCCCGGCCGAACTGGCCGCCTGCGCCTCCGCGTTGGTGTTCGAGGCGCGCCAGTCCGACGACGCCGTCGCACCCAAGCTGCCCAGCGGCAACGCCAAGGCCGCCCTCGGCGAGATGGTCAGGATCTGGGGCCGCCTCGACGCCCTCGAAGAGGAGTTCAAGATCAACCAGGCGGAGGGGGTCGGCCAGCGCGAACCCGACCTCGGATTCGCCTGGGCCGCCTACCAGTGGGCCTCCGACAAGAGCCTCGACGAGGTACTGCGCGAGGCCGAGATGCCCGCCGGAGACTTCGTCCGCTGGTGCAAGCAGGTCATCGACGTCCTCGGACAGATCGCGGCAGCGGCGCCCAAGGAGAACAGCACCGTCGCCAAGAACGCCCGCAAGGCCGTCGACGCGCTGCTGCGCGGCGTCGTCGCCTACAGCTCGGTGGGCTGACGGCACGGCCCCCCAGCCCTCCCCTCCCTCCGGGGCGAGTGCCCGTGGCGACTGCGCCACGGGCACTCGGCGTTCCTGCGGTGCAGTTGTCCACAGGTCGTTGTCCACAGGGGTGGCGCGGCCAGGAGCCTTCCGCTTGCATGGACTCACAAGCAGGGCAGGCCAGTTGGGGAGGGACACACATGACCACGCAAGCCGGTCATCCGCACGCCGGGACACGCGGCGACACGCCACCGCCGTCACCGGACATCGCGGAAGGCCCCCGAGGAGTACCCCTCCTCGGGAACCTGCCCGCGTTCGGCAAGGACCCCCTCGGCTTCTTCGAACAGCTCAGGGACCGCGGCGACTTCGTCCGCTGGCGCTTCGGGCGCAAGCCCTGCCTCTTCATCGCCCACCCCGACACCGTCGGTGAACTCCTCACCGAAGTCGAGCGAAGCTTCGACCAGCCCGACCTCGGCATCGCCTTCCGCACCCTCCTCGGCAACGGCGTCATCGTCTCCAAGGGAGCCGACTGGCGACGCAAACGCTCCCTGGTACAGCCCTCCGTGCGCCCCAAGCAGGTCCGCTCCTACGCGGCGACCATGACCGAATGCGCCGTCGCCCTCGCCGACCGGTGGGCCGACGGACAGCAGGTCGACATCAAGAAGGACATGGCCGCCCTCACCCAACTCGTCGCCGTCCGCACCATCTTCGGCGTCGACACCGCCGCCGACGCCGAAGCCATCGGCCAGGCCATGGACATCGCCCAGAAGGAGATAGGCGCCGAGTTCAGCGGCATCGGTGCCGTACTGCCCGACTGGGTCCCCACGCCAGGACGCGCCCGCATCAAGCGCGCCACCGCCGTCATCGACGCGGAGGTCTCCCGCGTCGTCTCCCGCCACCGGGACGGCGAGACCGAGCGCCCCGACCTCCTCAGCCGACTCCTCGCCGCCAGGGACGAGACCGGCGCACCCCTCTCCGACCAGGAGATCCGCGACGAGACCGTCACCCTCTACATCGGCGGCCACGAGACCACCAGCTCCACCCTCGTCTGGGCCTGGTACCTGCTCTCCCGGAACCCCCGGGTCCGCGACGCCCTCGCCGAGGAACTCGACCGGGTCCTCCCCGACCACGAACCCGGCTACGACGACTACGCGTCCCTCACCTACACCCAGGCCGTCATCAAGGAAACCCTGCGCCTCTACCCGACGATCTGGCTCATCACCGGCCTGGCCAAGGAAGGCGCGACCCTGGGCGGCAGGGACGTCCCCGCCGGCACCCGCGTCTGGTCCAGCCAGTGGGCCACCCATCGCGACCCCCGCTGGTACGGCGACGCGGAAGCCTTCCGCCCCGAGCGCTGGCTCACCACCGAAGACGGCGAACCCGCCGAGGAGATACCCGAATACGCCTGGTTCCCCTTCGGCGGCGGCCCGCGCGTCTGCCTCGGCACCCGCTTCGCCCTCGTCGAAGCCGTCCTCGTCCTCGCGGTCCTCGCCCGCCGCTACCACCTGGACCTCACCACCGACGACATCCACCCGGTCCCGAGCCTCACCCTCCAACCGGACCGCGACGTCCTGGCGACGGTCCACGCGCGGAACCCCAACGACGCCCAGACCTCCGTGTGACGCAGCCCGGCCGGCAACCCCGCCGTGCCGGGAAGGTGCCTCCCTCGTCCCCCGTGCCGATACGCACCACCACCGGATCGGCGGACACATCGGGGGACGCATCGGCGGACAAGAAGACCGCGCTCGCGTGCGGCGGGCGGGCCCTCCCGCCGTCTACGCGGCCGGCGCCGGTTTCCTTACCGGCCCGTTCGCCCGTCGGGCCCACCCCGCCCGGACCGCCAGGAACAGGGGCAGGCCGATGGGGGAGAGGAGGATCGTCAGGAGGAGGAGCGGGGCCATCAGGAGGGGTGGGACGGAGAGGCGCCGGCCCTCTCGGTACATCCACTGGCCGAGCAGCAGGTCCCAGGCGATGATCTGCGCCCAGACCGCCCCGGCCCCGTTCGCGAGCGCCGCAAGCTCTCGGAAGGTGTCGAGGTCGGGGCTGCTGACCGCCGTCCACAGTTCGGGCAGGACGGGGGCTGCCAGGACCGCCCAGACGGCCAGGATCGGCAGGACGGTCAGGGGCGAGGCCGCGAGGCGCTCGGTGTGGCGCCAGGCCGGTGCGCAGATCATCAGCAGCCAGACCGGCGCCGCCAGGAAGAACGTCAGCTCGAAGAGGAAACCCGTCATGACGCGACCTCTTCGGGCCGGGCGGGGGCGGAGGGGGCGGAGGGGGAGGGAGGGGAGGGGGAGGGGGAGGGCCCCCTGAGGGACAGGGCGGTGGCCGCGCCGCCGAGCAGGACGATCGCCCCCGCACCGGCCAGCGTCGCGCCGTCCGGGGCGAACAGTGCCTGGCCCCGCAGTGCCTGCCAGGTCAGCAGGACGAACGTCGCCGCGTAGGCGGCCGAGGCCGTCAGGGTGAACCGGAGCCGGACCCGCTCGTCCGCGAGGCGCGCGAAGCGCGGTGCGAGCGCGGCGAGGACGAGCAGCAGCAGCGGAAGCAGCTGGAGCGCGTGCATCCCGAAGAAGTGCGCCACACGCAGGTCGCCGCCGGTGTCGGCCCAGCCGGTCAGCGGCATCGAGGGACCGCCGTCCGGTACCCCCACGGAGTGCGCGCCCACGATCGGCGAGTTGTCGACCGCCAGCTGCTCCGGAGTCGGACGCACCATCAGGAAGCCCACGGCGGCGCCCGCCAGGGCGATCAGCGAGGACAGCCGGACGGCCCAGGCCATGGCCCGGTCCAGGATCCGGGCGCGCAGCAGGAGGACGGCGATGGCCAGGGCGCCGAGCCAGAGCACGACCACGGTGCCGCCCATGACCTGGAAGACGGCGGCGTCGAAGGGTGTCGCCTGGTTGAAGTGGCTCTGCGTGCCGCGGATCACCTGGAGGGTGATGAGCACCATCTCGCCGGCGCTGGCGACGGCGACCACCGTTCCCGCCCACCAGCCGACCCGGCGGCGGGGCAGCAGCGAGAGCATCCAGGCGAGCGACAGCGCGTACGCGACGAACGAGACGGAGAACTTGAAGGGCTTCGTCCAGATCGGCACCCCGACCAGGATGCGGTCGTCGACGGCCATGCCGACGGCGGAGACCAGGGCGAGGGCGCCCATGGACACGGCGAACCAGACCAGGGGCCGGTGGAGCCGGGTGAGTGGGGTCGCGGGCAGTAAGGACATACGGATCCCCCCGTGGGAAAGTATGGATAGTGGCACTTGCCGCTATCTGATAGCGCCACTATCTATGATGGGGGTGCCGGTCGGCAAGGCCGGAGCAAGGCCAGGAAGGTGAACACGCGGTGCGCATCGGAGAGTTGAGTCGCAGGACCGGGGTGTCCGTGCCGACGATCAAGTTCTATGTACGGGAAGGGCTGCTGCCGGCCGGAGAGTTGACGAGCCCGAACCAGGCCTCGTACGGGGAGACGCACGTCCAGCGCCTCCGTCTGATCCGGGCGCTTCTCGACGTGGGCGGCCTGTCGGTCGCGGGCATCCGCGAGGTGATCGTCGCGGTCGACGACCCGGAGCGGCCGGTGCACAAGGTGCTTGGAGCGGCTGCGGATCGGATGGTGCCGCGCTATGAGCGCGAGCCCGGCGCCGGGATCGAGGAGGCGCGCGAGCAGGTCGCGGAGCTGATCGCCGCGCGGGGCTGGCGCGTCTACCCGGACAGCCAGGCGTCGGAAGCCCTCGCGGTGGCCCTGGTGGCCCTCGAAGAGGTCGGCCACGGCACGTTCACCGAGGTCCTGGACACGTACGCGGACGCGGCGGAGCGGGTGGCGGTGGCCGACCTGGAGTACGTGGCGCACCGCGTGGCGCGCGAGGAACTCGTGGAGAGCGTCGTCATCGGCACGGTACTCGGCGACGCGATCTTCTCGGCGTTGCGGCGCTTGGCCCAGATCGACGCCTCGGGCCGTGTCTTCGGCGGCGCGACGTAACCGTGAGTCGGCCGTAAGCGAGAGTCGGACGTAAGCGAGAGTCGGACGTAACCGTGAGCCGGACGTAAGCGAGAGTCGGACGGGGACGGACGGGAGGGGGCGGGGAGCGAGCGGGGGTGGGGGTGGAGGCGCGTACGCCGGAGACCTCCTGGGCCTCCTTCTGGAGGCGGCGCAGGTCGCGGACG
>NZ_JBEOVO010000017.1:0-144881 GCF_040295605.1 Streptomyces sp. NPDC002773 | reverse complement strand
TCAGCGAACTGTGGTACCGGCGACGCAGGTTGAAGCGACAGCCGTAACGGACTTGTAAAGCGGGGGTCGTCGGTTCGAACCCGACAGGGGGCTCTTGGCGAGGGCCGGCGCAGGGGGAGGTTTCCCCGGCGCCGGCCCTTCTGCATGATCACGGCCGTGCCACCTACGTGCCGGATGGCCCTCCCTCGCGGGCTTGGCGGACATCTTGCCGAGCTTCCCCGCGATGTGCTGATCACGGTCGCTCGTCATGTGCCGGTAGATCAGCGAGTCCTGGCCAGCAGTCTCGGAGCAGCCGTCCGCACTCGGCGATTGGGCCGCGGCGAGAAGCTCCCGTCACGAGCGCGAACCCGTACGGCGCGCTTCAGGAGCCGCTCGACGAGATCCGGATCGGTAGGTTCCCGCCGTCGAGCATCACCATGCGGATACTCGTCCCCGACATGGCCGTGCCGCAGGCCGCGCCCGTGCGCATGGAGGACGGGGCTGATGGCAAGCGGCTCCGTGACCGCATGCAGCACCGGGCGTCCAGGTCGTTCGTACAGTGGCGCGCTCCACCTGGGCGCTCGGCGCCGCGCCCGCTCCACATGTGTGTGGGTCGACGGCAGACGGGATGGGAGTTCGGGTGATTGGTGGGAGGGGACGCGGTATGCACCGCAAGCTCTGATTGCGCGGAGGCTCTGCTCCCCCTGGTATGCGTCGCAGCCACTCCTGCGGAAAACGATCACGGAGCGCCTTCAGCCGTGGTCTTCTGCTGGGGTGGAAGCCATAATCGCCAGCGCCATCGCTGTCTTGGGCACGCTGCTTGGTTCAGGGATCACTTTGGTAATCCAGCGGCGCACCACTGAGCGAGGTCAACAGTTCACACGGGACGAGCAACTGCGTCAGGAGCGACTGGACGCGTACACGATCTATGCGGCGGCTTTGATCAACTACCGGCGGTGTCTTGTGCACCTTTGGTTCTGTGCGCATGAGCAGCCTCCTCCTGAAGCCGCTGAGGTTGTGCAGATCCGGGCGTACGACCTCAGATCCAAGGCCCAGGAGGCTCTGTTCCGCATGCAGATGCTCACCGACGATGAAGAGCTGAGTCGCGAGGGCGAACGTTTGCTTGCCGAGATCACATCCGTGCACAAGACAGACAGCCGGTCGGAGCTGGGTGAGCGAAGGGTGTCCACGCGGGACGGCATCGCCCATCTGGTGAGGGCAGCTAAGCAACACCTCTGATGGGCAACTGGGGCCGACTACCCGCCAGGGGCCCGCCGGATTCTGTGGGCCCTCCGGTTTGTGGTCCCCGGAGATTCCGTGCCTCCGCATCGAGTCGTGCAGGGACGAGACCTCGCGCGCGTCCCTGGCGCTCTCCTTTACGTCGCCAGGATGCTGAGCCTGTTCGTGGTCGCCGCCCGCCGTGGGTCGCGCAGTTGCCCGGCCGATCGTCGGCGTGCGTCTGGGGGCAGGTGGCGTTGGTGTTCCGGTGTTCTGGAGGGGGGCTGTCCGGGACACTTGGGGTTACGGGGGTGTACCGGTGGTGTGGGGTGTTCGGTGGGAGGGGTGGGGCTGATGGTGCGGCGGGGTGGGGGGCTGATCGGGGTGTGGGCCGAGCAGCAGCGGGTGGCGCAGCGGCAGCGGGAGGGGCAGCATCAGGCGGTGCTGCGGCAGCAGCGGGATGCCGAGCGGGCGCAGCGGGCGTACGAGCGGGATGTCGCCCGGATGCAGCGGGAGCAGCGGGCCGCCTATCGGCAGCAGCGGGACGCGGACGCGCTGCGGCGGACCCGCGAGGTGGAGCAGCGTGTCGCCCTGTTGGAGGGGCTGCTCGCGGCCGGGTGCCGGGCGCCGGCCTTCTCCGTGGGGTCGCTGCGGCGGGAGGAGTCGGTACAGCCGTTCTCGCCCGGGCCCCTCGGGGAACCCGTCGCCATGCCCGATCAGCGGTTCTATCAGCCCGTCTCCGGGCGGGCCCAGGCCGTGCGGGACGCGCGCGCCCGGTTCGAGCGGGACTGGTACGCCGCGCAGGCCGCCGAGGCGCGGCGGGTCGAGCAACTCGCCGCCTATCGGAGGCAGTACGACGAATGGGCCTCCGCCCGTATCGCCGAAGTGCGGGCGCACAACGCCGGGGTCGCCGGGACCGAGACGGCGCTGCGTGCCGGGGAGTCCGAGACCGTCGTGGAGTTCTTCTCCGCCGTGCTCTTCGCGTCCACCGGCTGGCCCGAGGGCTTTCCCCGTGAGGTGTCCGCCGCCTACGAGCGCGGTGCGCGGAGGCTCGTACTCGACTGGGGTCTGCCCGGGTACGACGTCGTGCCCGAGGCCAAGGGCGTCAAGTACCTGCCCAGTACCGACCAGGAGAAGGAGGTGCCCAGGCCGGTCACGCAGAGACGGGCCCTCTACAAGGACGTGATCGCGCAGAGCGTTCTCCTCGCCGTGCGCGAGCTGTTCGCCGCCGACCGGTTCGGCGCCCTGGAGGCCGTCACCCTCAACGGGTACGTCGACGGGGTCGATCCCGCCACCGGGCTCGCCGGGAAGGTCTGCGTGGCCTCCGTCGCCGTCGAGCGGGACGTCTTCGACCGTCTGAACCTGGAGTTCGTCGCGGCCGTGGAATGCCTGACCGGGGCCCTCGGCGGCCGGCTCGCCGCCAAGCCCGACGAGCGGGCCTCCGTCGTACCGTTGTCGACGCCCGACCAGGTGGGTCCGGACGTCGTCGTCCAGGGCGACGGTGAAGAGCCCGACCTGCTCGCCATGGACCCCATCGCCTTCGAAGGGCTCGTCGCCGAGCTCTTCCGGGCCCGCGGGCTCCAGGCCCTCACCACCCGCCGCTCCAACGACGGCGGCGTGGACGTCGAGGCCCTCGACCCCGACCCCATCAGCGGCGGTTCCATCCTCGTCCAGGTCAAGCGGTACCGGAACACCGTGCCCCCGTCCGCCGTACGCGATCTGTACGGGACCGTCCAGGGCGCCGGCGCCAACAAAGGCGTCCTCGTCACCACCTCCAAGTTCGGGCCCGGCTCGTACACCTTCGCCAACGGCAAGCCCCTGACCCTCATCTCCGGGACCGAACTCGTCGACCTGCTCCATCAGCACGGGCTTCGGGGGCGGTTGGGTCCCGGTACGTCACGGGCCGCCGCCGTGGACGCGGCCGTGGAGGCCGACGCCCCCGTCGAGGCCGACGCCGACTTCAACCTGCTCGGCATGGACTGGGCCGGCTCCGCCGCGCTCGACGTCTGCGCGCTGGTCTGCTCCGGCAACCAGGTCCTCGGCGACGAGTGGTTCGTCTTCTTCAACAACCGTTCCACGCCCGACGGTTCGGTCTCCATGGCCGCCGCCGCGCCCGGCGACCGGGTCGCCGTACGCGTCGGCTTCGACGCGCTGCCGGCCCGGGCCGACCGCCTCGTGCTCGTCGCCGCCGTCGACCCCGAGGTGAACCCCGACGCCGACCTCGGGGGGTTCACGGACGCCGGTATCCGGCTGCGGGACGACTCCGGGGCCGAGCTCGACCGGCTCGTCGTCTCGGACGGGCGGCCCGGCGAGACGGCCCTCGTCCTCGGCTCCTTCCGGCGGCGCGCCGGGGGCGACTGGGACTTCGTCCTCGGGGGGAAGGGGTATCGGGGCGGTCTTCAGGAGCTCGTGGGGGACTTCGGCATCCAGGTGGAGTGAGATCCCGCGGGCTCGGTGAGACCCCAGGGGCTCAGTGAGATCCCGGGGGCTCCAGGAGATCCCGGGGGCTCCCGGGGGCTCCCGGGGGCTCTCCGGCCGGGGCGGTGGCCCCAGCCGGAGAGCCCCCCGGCGGACCGCCCCTCAGCGGCCGCTCAGGCGGTTCGCCATCACCGCCACCCTGTCCGTCGTCGCCGCGTGCCCCGTCGCCTCGCGGTGGTCCGCGCCCCGGAAGGCCGCGTACATCGTCTGGACTCCGAGCCAGCGCAGTGGCTCCGGTTCCCACTTGCGCACCTTGTGGTTCACCCACGGGAGGGCCGTCAGGTCCGTGGGGCCCGACTGGCCCGAGTCCTCCTTGATGAGGTCGCGGAGGGTGCGGGCCGCGAGGTTCGCCGTGGCGACGCCCGAGCCGACGTAGCCGCCCGCCCAGCCGAGGCCCGTGGAGCGGTCGAGGGTGACCGTGGCGCACCAGTCGCGCGGGACGCCGAGGACACCGGACCAGGCGTGCTCGACCCGTACCCCCGCCAGCTGCGGGAAGAAGCGGGCCAGGATCTCGCGGAGCGCCTCGATCGTCTGCGGCTGCGTGCGGCCGTCATTGTCCGTCTTCGAACCGAAGCGGTACGGCACTCCCCGGCCGCCCAGCGCGATACGGCCGTCGGCGGTGCGCTGGGCGTACATGTAGGCGTGGGCCATGTCGCCGAGGGTCTCGCGGCCCTCCCAGCCGATCGACTCCCACTGCGCGTCCGTGAGGGGCTCGGTGGCGATCATCGAGGAGTTCATCGGCAGCCAGGTGCGGCGCTGGCCGGCGAGGGAGGCGGTGAACCCCTCGGTGCAGCGCAGCACGTACGGGGCGCGGACCGTGCCGTACGGGGTCACCGCGTGCTTCGGCTTGATCTCGGTGACGGGGGTCGACTCGTGGATCACCACGCCCAGCGCCTCGACCGCCGCCGCCAGGCCCTTCACCAGCTTCACCGGGTGCAGGCGCGCGCCGTGCGGTGTCCAGGAGGAGCCGACCGCGCCGGTGACGCGGATGCGGTCCGCGGTCTCGCGGGCCCCGTACAGGGCGCGGTCGGTCTCGCCGTACGCGATCTCCGCGGTGTGGAAGGCCTTGAGGCGGGCGAGCTGGGCGGGGGAGAGGGCGACCTCCAGGACGCCGCCGCGGTGCTGGTCGGCCTCGATCTTCTCGGTCTCGCAGACGTCGAGGACCTCGGTGACGGTGGCGTTCATGGCCTGCTGGAGGCGGACGGCGGCCTCGTGGCCGTGGAGCTTGGCGTAGCGGTCGCGGCCGGCGATGCCGTTGTAGAGCCAGCCGCCGTTGCGTCCGGAGGCTCCGTACCCGCAGAACTTCGCTTCGAGGACGGTGATGTTGAGGAAGGGGACGGCCTTCTTCAGGTAGTAGGCGGTCCACAGACCTGTGTAGCCGCCGCCGACGATGCAGACGTCGGCGGTGGTGTCGCCGGGGAGCGGTTCGCGGGGAGCGGGGGTGCCGTCCTGCGCGTACCAGAACGAGATGCCGCCGTTGACCGTACTCATGTGTATCCCTCTTCCGGGTGCGTGGGCGGGACGTTACCCGGGGCCCTGGTCCGCTGGATACGGGTCCCTCGGCGGGGATTCCCGGACGGTGACCGGCCGGGGTCCGGCCTGGGTCCGGCCCGGCTCCGGCCCGGCTCCGAGGGGGCGCGCGGGGGGCGGGTGCGCTGCGGATTTCGTTGTTCCGGAAAGGCCGGAAAGGGGGGTGGCTAGGGTCGGGGGCATGGTTCACGTACCCGAGGAACTCGTGGCGTCGCAGGCGAAGTACAACGGGGACGCCGGGCGGGCGTTCGTCGCCGGGCTGCCCGGTCTCGCCGAGGAGTTCCTCGGCCGGTGGGGTCTGCGGGTCACGGGGCCCTCGATGTACGGGGTGGCCTCCCTGGTGCTGCCCGTCGAGCGGACCGCGGACGGCACCCGCGCGGCACTGAAGATGCAGCTCCTCGACGAGGAGACGGAGGGCGAGCCCGTCGGTCTGCGCGCCTGGGACGGTGACGGCGTCGTACGGCTCCTCGACCACGACCCGGTGACCGGCACGATGCTCCTGGAGCGGCTCGACGAGGCCCGGCCGCTGACGTCCGTCGCCGACACCCGGGCGGCCCTCGGCGTCGTCGCGGGGCTGCTCGCCAGGCTGACGGCGGTCCCGGCGCCGCCGGGGCTGCGCACGCTCGGCGACATCGCGGCCGGGATGCTCGCCGAGGTCCCCGCCGCGCTCGTACGCCTCGACGACGAGGACGCGGCGGTCCTGCGCGAGTGCGCGGCGGCGGTGCGGGAAGTGGCGGGCGAACCGGGTGACCGGCTCCTGCACTGGGACCTGCACCTGGGGAACATCCTCGCGGGCGGGCGCGAACCATGGCTGGCGATCGACCCCAAGCCCCTCGCCGGAGACCCCGGCTTCGACCTGCTGCCGGCGCTGGTGGACCGCTTCGACCCGGACGCCGTCCTGTGGAGGTTCGACCTGCTCGCCGAGGTCGTCGGCGACCGGGGGCGCGCGGTGGCGTGGACGCTGGGGCGGATCCTGCAGAACGGCCTCTGGGACGTGGCGGACGGCGAACCGGGCCTGGACGAGGAGCAGGTGGAGGTCGCGCGGATCCTGGTGGAGGGGAGGGGGTGAAGTAGGAGGCCTTCACCGGCGGGAGGCCTTTACCGGCGGGAGGCCTTTACCGGCGGGCGGATTCCGTTCGGGGTTCCATTCGGATTCCGTTCGGGATTTCGTTCGCCACGACGGGCCCGGTCGCGGCAGGCTTGGGCCCATGATCCGTACCGCCACGCCCGCCGATGTCCCCGCCGTCCACGCCCTGATCCGCGACCTCGCGGAGTACGAGAAGGCCCTCCACGAGGTCCGTACGACCCCCGAGCAACTCCACGAGGCCCTCTTCGGCGCCCGGCCCGCCGCCTTCGCGCACGTCGCGGAGACGGAGGCCGGTGACGTGGTCGGCTTCGCGCTCTGGTTCCTCAACTTCTCGACCTGGCGCGGAGTCCACGGCATCTACCTGGAGGACCTGTACGTCCGCCCGGAGGCGCGCGGCGGCGGCCACGGCAAGGCGCTGCTGCGCGAGCTGGCCCGGATCTGCGTGGAGCGCGGGTACGAGCGTCTGGAGTGGTCCGTACTCGACTGGAACCAGCCCTCGATCGACTTCTACGAGTCCCTCGGCGCCCGCCCGCAGAGCGAGTGGTCCGTCTACCGCCTGACGGACGGGGCGCTGGCCCGGCTCGGGGGGCCGGGGGTGTAGGAAAGGGGGCATGGATACGGTTACGGATACGGACGTTCAGCAGCGGTTCCAGCGGATCACCGCCTTCATCGAGGCGCGGTTGACTCCGCTCTTCGACCCCGCGAACGGGAGCGACCACGGGTTCGGCATGGACGACACCTCCCGGGCCCTGCGGGCCACGCGCTACACCGTGCAGGCCGCGGCGGCCGTCGGCGGGCTCGTCGAGAAGCGCGGGTCGGCGGAGCTGCGGCCCGTGGTGGACCAGGCGCTTGAGCAGAACTGGGACGTGCTGCGCTCCATCGCCCGGATGTGGGAGGACCACCCCGACTTCCTGAAGGAGTTCAAGGCCCACTCCTGGGATGTCGTCGGGGTCTGACCTCGGCCATGGGTCCTGGTGTCAGGGCACCAGGACCACCTTGCCCGTCGTGCCCCTGGTCTCCAGGGCGCGGTGGGCGCCCGCCGCGTCCGCGAGCGGGAAGCGGTGGACCGCCGGGCGGAGGGTGCCGGTGATCGCCGCGTCGAGGGCGGCGAGTTCGAGGTTGCGGATGTCGCCGCCCGCCTTCTGGAGCATGGCCGGGCCGAGGACGGACTCCGAGGTGATGCCGCGCGCGGCGAGTTCCTCCGGCGTGAAGCTGAGCGCCTCGCCGTCGTGGAGTCCGGCACTGGACCAGCCGAAGACGACGTGCTTGCCGCCCTTGCCGAGCAGGTCGACGGCGGCTCGGCCGGTGTCGCCGCCGACCGAGTCGTAGACGACGGTGGCGGTGCGCCCGGCCAGGTACGCGCGGACCTTCTCCGGCCAGTCGGGCTCCTTGTAGTCGACGGCCAGGTCGGCGCCGTTCTCCTGGACGAGGGCGACCTTCGCGGGGCCGCCGGCGAGGCCGATGACGGTGGCGCCTGCGTTCTTGGCGTACTGGACGAGCAGGGTGCCGATGCCGCCGGCGGCGGCGGGCACGATCGCCACCGAGTCGGGGCCGAGTTCGGTGAACTGGAGGATGCCGAGGGTGGTGCGGCCGGTGCCGATCATGGCGACGGCCTCCGCCTCGCCGAGGTGGTCGGGCAGGGCGTGGAGGCGGGCGGCGTCGGTGACGGCGAGTTCGGCGTATCCGCCGGGGTTCATGCCGAGGTGGGCGACGACCCGCCGACCGAGCCACTCCGGGTCGGCGTCGTCGCCGAGGGCGTCGACGGTGCCGGCGACCTCGCGGCCGGGGATGGTGGGCAGTGTCGTGGGCGCCGGGAACGGGCCCTGCATCCCCTCGCGGAGGGCGGTGTCCAGGAGGTGCACGCCGGCCGCCGCGACCCGGATGCGGACCTGGCCGGGGCCCGGGACGGGGTCGGGCGTCTCCTCGTACGTGAGGTTCTCGGCGGGGCCGAAGGCGTGGAGGCGGATGGCGTGCATGGTGGGCCCCTGTCGTTGTCGTGGTGAGTTGTTCGTCGCGGCAAGCCTCCGACCTCAAGCATGCTTGAGGTCAAGCGTTCCTGAGGGCGAGATGGTCGGCCCGCAGCGCCAGGGACACCGCCTCGACCGCGCTCGTGAACGACACCTCCGACAGCACGCCGGGCGCCGCCACCTGGTCGCCCACCAGGTACACGCCGGCGCCACGGTCGACGGCCGGCCGGTCGCGCCAGGTCGTGCCCGGGCGGTCGACCGCTCCCGTACGCCCCTGGGACACCGACTCCCGCCGCCACACCGTCCGTTCGCGCCAGCCGGGGAAGCCCAGGTCGAGGAGGCGTTCCGCGTGGGTGACGCCGTCCGCCTTGGCCGCGCCGGGGCCGATGGGCAGCTGGGCCTGGATCAGCTGCTGTCCGGCGGGGGCGAGGGAGGGGTCCTGGGCCGTGAACCGTTCGATCCAGCCGGGCGCGTCCAGGTCGGAGATCACGAACGGGTCGCCCTTCCGGCCGCGCAGCGCCAGGTCGAACAGGACCGTACGGCCGCTCTCCCAGGTCAGCGAAGGGTCGCCGAGGAGCCGGGCGGCGGCGGGCAGGGAGGTGGCGACGATCACCGGCCCCTCGCCGGCCGGAAGGTCGTCGATGCTCTCGACGCGCGACGACGTCTCGATCCGTACGCCCGTCTCCCACGCGCGCGCGACCATCCGCTCGATCAGCTCGCCCCAGCCACCGCGCACGTAGTGCGCCTCGGGCGGCACGGCGGCGGACCGGTGCAGCCGTTCCTGCACGAAGCGGGCGGAGAGCGCGCCGGGGTCGTGGTGGAAGAGCGCGACCCCGGCGTACGCGGCGGCCTCGCGCGCCGCCCGCTCGCCGGCGAGCCCGGCGGCCCAGGTGTGGAAGTCGAGGTCCACGGGCGCCTTCCCCGCGGTACGGAGGGACTGCCGCAGGAAACCGAGCGGCGGGGTGCGGCGCAGGGCGCCCGCGCGGTGGAAGCGGAACCGGAGGCCCTCGGTGGCCGGCAGCGGGGCGAGCGGGCCGAGGAGGCCGCGCTGCTTGAGCCAGGTCCAGTGGGGGCCGCCGGAGTAGAGCGCGTGCGGGCCTTCGTTGGTGCGGTACGTGCCCTCGGCCGTACGGGCCCGGCCGCCGGGGGTCCGGTGCGCCTCGTGCACGGTCACCCTGGTGCCGGCCTCGGCGGCCGTGATGGCCGCGGTCAGTCCGGCGAAGCCGCCGCCGATGATCGTGAGCTTCCGCATGTCCGTCTCCCTCGTGTCGGGTGCGTGACCGGTCCTGTACGGGGGACGGGCGGCGGAGGCGGGTTCGTGACATCGGGGGCGCTGTCAGTGGCGTACATCACCATGGGGTCATGGCGACGACTCGGAAGAAGAAGGCGGCGGTGGCGGGGGCCCGGCGGCCGGAGGTGCGGCTCCCTCCCCTGGAGGCGTACGAGGGCGGGCTCGAGCCGGACGGGGACTACGACGGCCTCGAACTGGCCGGGCTCGACCTGGCGGGGCAGTCCGGGGAGGGCGCGCGGTTCCTGGACTGCGCGCTGCGCGAGTGCGGGCTCGACGAGGCGCGCCTGACGGGGGCGCGGTTCCTCGACTCGGTGCTGACGGGCGTACGGGGGGTGGGGACGGTGCTGGCGGGGGCGCAGCTGCGGGACGTGGAGGTCGTGGACGCGCGGCTCGGCGGGGCGCAGCTGCACGGGGCGGTGCTGGAGAGAGTCGTGGTGCGGGGAGGGAAGAGCGACTATCTGAACCTGCGGGCGGCGAAGCTGAAGGACGTCGTCTTCGAGGGATGCGTGCTGAGCGAGCTCGACTTCGGGGGCGCGGTGCTGGAGCGGGTGGAGTTCGTGGACTGCGTGCTCACGGGGGTGGACTTCAGTGGGGCGCGGCTCAAGGACGTGGATCTGAGAGGCGTCCAGCGGCTGGAGATCGAGCGCGGGGTGGAGTCGCTGGCGGGCGCGGTGATCTCGTCGGCCCAGCTCTTCGACCTGGCGCCGGTGCTCGCGGCGCGGCTGGGGGTGCGGGTGGAGGGGTGAGGGCCCGGCGGCCCGGCCTGTGGCAGGCCCCGCGCCGCGCCCTACGGCAGGCGGGGGAAGCGGGACTGGAGGGACCAGATGGCCGGGTTGTCGGCGAGGCCCTCGTGCATGTCGGTGAGGTCGGCGATCAGGTCGTGCAGGAAGTCGCGGGCCTCGCGGCGCAGCAAGGAGTGGCTGAAGGTGAGCGGCGGCTCGTCGCCCGGCATCCAGTCGGCCTCGACGTCCACCCAGCCGAAGCGGCGCTCGAAGAGCATCCGGTCCGAGGACTCGGTGAAGTCGAGTTCCGCGTACTGCTGCTTGGCGGAGCGGTTGCCGCGCGGGTCCTGGTCGAGCTGCTCGACGATGTCGCACAGCGCCCACGCGAAGTCGAGCACCGGCACCCATCCCCAGGCTGTGGACACCTCGCGGTCCGACTTGGTGTCGGCGACGTACACGTCCCCGCAGAACAGGTCGTGCCGCAGCGCGTGGACGTCCGCGTGGCGGTAGTCGGTCTGCGGCGGGTCGGGGAAGCGACGCGAGAGGGAGTAGCCGATGTCGAGCACGGAACCGATGGTGTCACGGCGCCAGGCCGGCCTCGTACGCGAGGATCACCAGCTGCACCCGGTCGCGGGCGTCCAGTTTGGTGAAGAGGCGGGCGACGTGCGCCTTGGCGGTGGCCGCGCTGATGTGGAGCCGCTCCGCGATCTCGCCGTTGGACAGACCCCGGCCGACGAGGGCGAGCACCTCGCGCTCCCGCGCGGTGACCCCGGCGAGCGCGCCCGACGGGAGGGGCGCGGCAGGGGCGGAGGCAGGCTCGGGGCGGGCCGCGAACTCCTCGATCAGCCGGCGGGTGACGCCCGGCGCGATCAGGGCGTCCCCGGCGGCGACCACCCGGATCGCCGCCAGGATGTCGTCCAGGGCCATGTCCTTGACCAGGAAGCCGCT
This sequence comes from Streptomyces sp. NPDC002773, assembly GCF_040295605.1. Lineage (NCBI taxonomy): Bacteria > Bacillati > Actinomycetota > Actinomycetes > Kitasatosporales > Streptomycetaceae > Streptomyces > Streptomyces sp. NPDC002773. The sequence goes on along the minus strand of NZ_JBEOVO010000017.1, from coordinate 133,661 downwards.
CGCCCCGGAGCGGAGCGCGCCGTACACGTACTCGTCGTCGTCGAAGGTGGTCAGGACGAGGACCCTGGGCGCGTCGGGGCCCGCCGTCACGAGCCGGGTCGCCTCGATGCCGTCCATGCCGGGCATCCGTACGTCCATCACGATCACGTCGGGCCGCGGCCGGAGGCCCTCGGCGAGCCGGACCGCCTCGGTGCCGGTGCCCGCCTCGCCGACGACCACGAGATCCGGGCTGTCCGCCATCAGGACGCGCAGACCCGCTCGTACCAGCGGCTGGTCGTCGACGAGGAGGACCCGGATCGGAGTGCTCATGGGGCGGGGGTTCCCTTCCGGGGCGAGTGGGGCAGCGGTAGTTCGGCGGTCACGTGGAATCCGCCTCCGGCGCGCGGCCCCGCCGAGAAGCGGCCGCCGAGGAGCGCGGCCCGCTCGCGCATGCCGACGATGCCATATCCGTATCCGTATCCGTCTCCGGGGGCGGTGGGTGCGGCGGGGGTCGGCGGGCCGTCGTCCGTGATCTCCACGAGCAGGGCTTCCTCGCCGCGTTCCACCGTCACCCGGCAGGTGCGGGTGCCCGCGTGGCGTACGACATTGGTCAGCGACTCCTGGACGATCCGGTACGCGGCCAGGTCGACCTCCGGGGGCAGGGACCGTTCGGGGTCTCCCAACCGCCGCACGTCGACCCGTACCCCCGCGTCCGCCGTGGACGCGGCGAGCCGCTCCAGGTCGGCGAGGCCCGGCGCCGGGCCTCGTGGTGCGGGGACGTGCCCTGGGGCGTCCTTCGCGGAGGCACGCAGCGCGCCCAGGGTGCGGCGCAGACCGGCGAGGGTCTCCCGGCTGGTGGTCTCGATGGTGGCGAGCGCGTTGCGGGCCTCGGCGGGCTGGGTCTCGATGACCCGGCGTCCCACCCCCGCCTGGATGGCGATGACGCCGATGCTGTGCGCGATCACGTCGTGCAGTTCGCGGGCGATCCGCAGCCGTTCGGCGGTGACGGCCTCGGCCGCTGTCCGGGCGCGCAGTTCCGCCGCGTGTGCCCGCCGCTCGCGCGAGGAGTGACCGAGCAGCCCGGCGGTGAGCAGCGCGAGCGCGAGGGCGACGACCGTCGTGACGAAGACGTTCTGGCCGGAGGTCGTGTACAGCGCCGAGCCGATCTGCGCGGTGAGCGTCGCCGCGGCGGCGGGCAGGGCGGTCCGGAGGGGACGGTGGGCCGTCAGCCATCCGACGCAGGCGTCGGAGGCGAGGACCGGAAGGTACGTCAGCTCGGCGGACGGCCGGGTCGTCGACGCGGCGAGCAGACCGACGAGGAGCAGCCCGAGTGCGGCCTCGGGCCGGCGGCGCAGGATGGGGAGCAGGAGCCCCACGCCGACGGCGCTGAGGAAGAGCCGCAGCTCCGTGGAGCGGAACGGGCCCACTTGTACGCTCACGAAGAGGACGACGGGGTGCGCGGCGGCCGCGCACCCGGCCAGGATCGTGGAGACGCGCCCGCCGGGCGGATGGGCCGTGGTGGTGCTCGTGGGCGTGGCGGTGGCGGGCATGCGCCGATCGTAGGCGTGGGCGGACGCCCGGACATCGGCCCGGGGGCGTACGCCCCCGGGCCACCGCCTCCGCACTGTTTGCGGCCGCCGGGCCGATGCCGGCGGGGCCGCCGCCCGGGCACCGTGGGCCGGGTGATCGAAGTAGACGAACTGACCAAACGTTACGGCCGCCGACCCGGGGTCTTCGGCTTCGGCTCCGGCCCTGGCCCTGGCCCTGGCTCCGGCTCCGGCCCCGACTCCGGCCCGGGCCGTCGCCGCGGTCCTGGCCCGCGCCGGGGCCTCAGCCCCGGCCACGGCCCCAACCCCAGCCCCAGCCCCAGCCCCCTCGGCCGACAGGCCGCCGCCCCCGTTCGTCCCGCCGTCGACCGGCTCAGTTTTGCCGTGCGGCCCGGGCGGGTGACCGGGTTTCTCGGGCCCAACGGGGCCGGGAAGTCCACCACACTGCGGCTGGTGCTCGGGCTCGACGAGCCGACCTCCGGGACCGCTACCGTCGGCGGGCGCCGGTTCCGGGAGTTGTCCCGGGGGCTGCGGCACGTCGGGGCGCTGCTCGACGCGCACGACGTCCACGGCGGCCGGACCGCCGAGGGCCACCTCGCCGCCCTCGCCCGGAGCAACGGCATTCCGCGCCGCCGCGTCGGCGAGGTCCTCGACGAGGTGGGGCTCGCCGCCGCGGCCCGTCGCCGGATCGGCGGCTACTCCCTCGGCATGAAGCAGCGCCTCGGGATCGCCGCCGCCCTGCTCGGCGACCCTCCCGTGCTGCTCTTCGACGAGCCGGTCAACGGCCTGGACCCGGAAGGGGTCCGCTGGGCGCGGGAGCTGTTCCGGCGCCTCGCCGCCGAGGGCCGCACGGTGTTCGTCTCCAGCCATCTGATGAGCGAGATGGAGCACACCGCCGACGACCTCGTCGTCATCGGCCGCGGCCGGCTGATCGCCGCCGAGAGCCTGGCGGACTTCGCCGCCCGGGGCGCCCGCCGCGGCGTGACCGTACGGACCGCCGATCCGGCCGCGGGACCGGGCCTCGCCGCCCAGCTGATCCGCGCCGGGGCGACCGTACAACCCCCGGAAGGAGGGGAAGGGCCGCTCACCGTCACCGGGATGGCGGCGGACCGCGTGGGGGTGCTCGCGTTCCGGCACGGCGCCCCGCTCGCCGAACTGACGTCGCTCGCGGCGTCCTTGGAGGAGGCGTTCATGGAACTGACCGGCGACAGCGTCGAGTACCAGAAGAAGAAGGAGGGCGGCCGGTGAACGCCCGCTTCCGTGACCTGCTCGCCGGCGAGTGGATGAAGCTGTGGTCCCTGCGCTCCACCCCCTGGGCGTTCGGCACCGGCGCGGTCGCCGTCCTCGGCGTCAACCTCAGCGCGGCCCTCGCCGACCACCGCAACTACCCGAACTACTCCGAGGGCATCCGCGAACTCTTCGTGCCTGTCTGGGCGATGCGGGACGCCTTCACGGTCGGCGGGGCCATGGTGTTCATGCTCGCGACCGGCGCCATCGGCGCGCTCGTGATCGTCGGCGAGTACGGCACCGGGCAGATCCGTACGACCTTCGCCGCCGTCCCCGACCGGCGGGCCGTCACGGCGGCGAAGGCGCTGGTCCTCGCGGGCGTCATGCTCGGGTACGGCGCCCTCGTCGCCGGAGTGTCGTTCGCCGCGACGCAGGCGGTGCTTTCCGGCCGGGACGTGGGCATGTCGATCGGCTACCCGGGCGCGGCGGCGGCCGTCACCGCGTCCGCGCTGCTCGCCCCCGTGTGCGCGCTCGTCGGCTTCGGCCTCGGCGCGCTCGTGCGGCACACGGCGGCCACGATCGTCACCCTCACCGGCGTCCTGCTGCTGCTCCCCGCGCTGCTCGACGGGCGCAGCCGCTGGTCGGCGACCCTCCTGCACGCCCTGCCGCAGGGCGCGTGGAAGCGGCTCACGGAGGTGGGGGATTCGCCGGTGCCGGTGGAGTTCCCGTGGACGGCGGGCGGGGCCTGGACGGTGTACGCGGTCTGGTCGCTCGGCGCGGTGGCGGTGGCCCTGGTGGCGGTCCACCGCCGGGACGTCTGACGCCCTCAGCGGCGGGACATGAGACGCACTCAGCGGCGGGACATGAGACGCACTCAGCGGCGGCCGTGGGCCGCCCGCGCCACCCGGGGGCCCAGCCAGCGCTTGAGGCGGCGCAGTGGCTCCAGTTGTTCGGCGGCCCGGTCGATGCGGTAGTACAGCTGCGGCGGGATGTGGGGGAGCAGCGGCGAGTGGCGCTGGCCCAGGAGCGCGAACATCCGGGCCGGCTCCAGGCGCATGTAGCGGGGGAGGTTCTCGTACCACTGGGCGCTGTAGCGGGCCGCGCTCTGCGCGGAGACGAGTTCGGCGCGGCGCCGCTTCCCGTACGTGGTGAGGGCCGTGTCGAGGTCCGGGTGCGCGCGGAGGGCGTCCGCGAGGGCGAGCGCGTCCTCCAGGGCCAGGGTCGTGCCCGCGCCGATCGAGTAGTGGGTGGTGTGGGCGGCGTCGCCGAGGAGGACCAGGTTGCCGCGGTGCCACACCCGGTTGGTGAGGGTCCGGAAGGTGAGCCACTGGGCGGCGTCCTCGGCCCGGTCGCGGCCGATCAGCTCGTGCCCGTCGAGGAGGTCGTGGAAGAGCTTCTCCAGGAGGCGCAGGCCCTCCGCCTCGCCGCGCGTGTCGAGGCCGAGACCCGTCCACGTCTCGGGGGAGCACTCGACGACACAGGTGGAGCGCTCGCCGCTGAAACCGTAGGCGTAGCACCAGATCCAGCCGTGCTCGGTCTCCTTGAACGCGAAGCTGAAGGAGTCGAAGACCTTGGTGGTGCCGAGCCAGATGTACTGGTTGCGGCCGCTCACGACCTCGCTGCCGAAGTGGTCGGCGTGCGCCTCGCGGAGGGCGCTGTTCACGCCGTCGGCGGCGACGACCAGGTCCGCGTCGGCCAGTTCGGGCGCGTCCGCGCCGGGGATCTGGTGCTCGAACTCGACCCGTACGCCGAGTTCCCCGGCCCGGTCGGCGAGCAGCGCCAGCATCCGCCGCCGCCCGATGCCGAAGCCGGCGTCGCCGCGGTGGACGGTCCGCTCGTCGCGGACGATCGCGACTCCGTCGGTCCAGGTCACGGAGGCCTTGGCGACGGCCGCCGCGGACTCGGGGTCGCCCGCGCGCAGCTTGTCGAGGAGCCCGGCCCAGTACGTCACGCCCCAGCCGTACGTGGAACCCGCCGGGTTCCGCTCGTACACGGTGATGTCGTGGCCGGGGTCCTGCCGCTTCAGCAGGATCGAGAGGTAGAGGCCGGCGGGGCCGCCGCCGACGATCGCGAGCTTCACGTGCGCTCCCACTGGGGCTGAATTGCTGACACGGTGCGGTTGAAAGGCAACGCAGAGTAGCAGCGGTGGGGTGCGCGTACGGGAGAGGCGCGGTGTCGCGTACGGGCGAGGCCGGTGTCGCGTACGGGGCGGGGCCGGTGTTGCGGGGCGGGGCGGGGCGGGGCGGGGCGCTGCGTTGCGTACGGGCGAGGCGCGGTCTACGGCAGCAGGCGTCGCTCCTCGCCACGGCCACCGCTTCGCCTACGGCAGCAGGCGCCGTTCCTTCGCCACCGACACCGCGCCCGCGCGCGTGTCGACGCCGAGCTTCGCGTAGATGCGGCCGAGGTGCGTCTTGACCGTCGCCTCGCTGATGAACAGGGCCCGTGCGATCTCCCGGTTGCCGAGGCCCCGCCCCAGCTGGCCCAGGATGTCCCGCTCCCGGTCCGTGAGGCTCGGGCCCGCCGCGCCCCGCATCCGGTCCATGACCCGGCTGGCGACCGGCGGGGAGAGGGCAGTGCGGCCCTGGGCGGCCGAGTGGATGGCGGCGAACAGCTCCTCGGGCCGCTCGGCCTTCAGGAGGTAGCCGGTGGCGCCCGCCTCGATCGCCCGGGTGATGTCGGCGTCCGTGTCGTACGTGGTGAGGACGAGGACGTGGACACCGGTGGGCGCGATCCGGCGGGTCGCCTCCACGCCGTCGATGCCCGCCCCCAGCTGGAGGTCCATCAGGACCACGTCGGGCTTCAGCTTCGCCGCCATCGCGACGGCCTCCTCGCCGCTGCCCGCCTCGCCGACGACCTCGATGTCGGGGGTGCTGCCGAGCAGCGCGAGCAGCCCGGCGCGGACGACGACGTGGTCGTCGCAGAGGAGGATCCGTACGGACATCACGACTCCAGGGAGAGCGGGATCGCGGCCGAGAGCACGGTGCCCTCGCCGGGGGTGGACTCGACCGCCAGGGTGCCGCCGAGCTGCTGGGCCCGCACGCGCATCGCGGGCAGCCCGTGGCCGCGTACCCCGCCCGGCGCCTCGGCGGGGTCGAAGCCGCGGCCGTCGTCGGCGATGTCCAGGACCACCTGGTCGTCGAGGTAGGTGAGGGTGAGGGCGGCGGAGTCGGCGGCGGCGTGCTCGCGGATGTTGGCGAGGGCGCCCTGCGCGATACGGAGCAGCGCCGACTGCACGCGTTCGGGCAGCGGTACGGCCGTTCCGTCGACCCGGAAGGCCGCCGACTCGCGGGCGGCGAGACCGCGCAGGGCCTCTTCGAGGCCGCCGCCCTCGGCGAGGTCGGCGGGCGCGAGGTCGTGCACGAAACGGCGGGCCTCGGCGAGGTTGCGTTCGGCGATGGACTCGGCGGTACGGACATGGCGGCGGGCGGTCGACGGGTCGCTGTCCCAGGTGCGGTCGGCCGCCTGGAGCAGCATCTGCTGACTCGACAGGCCCTGCGCCAGGGTGTCGTGGATCTCCATGGAGAGCCGCTGGCGCTCGGCGAGGGTGCCCTCGCGGCGCTCGATCGCGGCCAGTTCGCGGCGGGTGCGGATCAGGTCGTCGATGAGGGCCCGCTGACGGGCCGCCTGCCGGTCGGAGTACACGAACACGCCGGTGGCGATGGCGGCGACGGCGGGCGGGGCGACGATCAGGTTCGGGTCCCAGCCGCCGTGCGCGAGCTGCACCTGCGCGAACACCACGAACACGGTGAGCAGCGCGACCAGCCCGAGGGCGGCGCGCGCCGGGAGGGTGCGCAGGCCCGTGTAGAAGAGCGGCACCGCGCACCAGGCGAAGCTGGGCGCCAGGACGACGAGGAGGATCCAGACGGCGACGACCGTACTCAGCCAGGCGATCCGGCGGGGCGCGGCGCGGGTGCCGACGACGGGGCCGAGGAGGTAGAGCGAGGCGAGGGCGCCGGAGAGGGCGACGATCCAGGGGCTGCGGTCCTCCCAGGGGTGCCGCAGCAGGAAGCGGGCGAGCGAGGCGCCGAGGAGGAGGAAGAAGGCGATGTGCATGACCCGCGCCAGCCAGGGGGCGTCGGGGTCGCGCTCGGGCGGTGTGGGGCGGTCGGGTTTCTCGGGGTTCGTCGGCCGTGTCACGTTCCCACCTTCCTCCCGCCCTTCTGGCCTTCTGACCTTCTGACCTGGGGGTATCTGTCCATCCTGGCCCGGGGGGACCACGAGGGCATCAGCCGATCGGCTGACCCGGCCGTCCTCCAGTGTGCGTGAGGAGGGCAGCCGGACCGTGGACCGAACGGCCCGGGTTCCGGCCACAGGATGGATCTCAGAGCGAACGAGGCGAACTTCCCGCCCCGCCCCTCCGCCTGACCCCAGCGCCGCCTCACCTCACCCCACCTCACCTCACCCCACCTCACCTCACGGAGTTCCCCATGAAGAAGATCCTCTTCGGCGCCACCGCCGCCGCCGTCATCGCCGCCGGTACCTTCGGCGTGGTCTCCGCGAACGCCTCCGCCCCGGCCGCCGCTCCCGCCGCCGCGGTCCGCGCCGACGCCGGCAACGACAACCTCCAGCAGTCGACGCACCTGACGATCGAGGCCGCCACGAAGGCCGCCCAGGCGACCCTTGACGCCGCCGAGAAGGAGAACCAGCGCGTCTCCGTCGCCGTCGTCGACCGCAACGGCAACACCATCGTCACCCTGCGCGGCGACGGCGCGGGCCCGCAGTCCTACGAGTCCGCCGAGAAGAAGGCGTACACCGCCGTCTCCTGGAACGCCCCCACCTCCGAGCTCGCCAAGCGCCTCACCAACGCGCCCACCCTCAAGGACATCCCGGGCACCCTCTTCCTCGCCGGCGGCGCCCCCGTCACCGCCAAGGGCGCGCCCATCGCCGGCATCGGCGTCGCCGGCGCCCCCTCCGGCGACCTCGACGAGAAGTTCGCCCAGGCCGGCGTCGCCGCCCTCAACAAGTAGGGCCCGCAGCCCCTCGGCCGGTGACGGCGCCCGGATCCCCCGCCGGGCGCCGTCACCTTTTCCGTATCCGTCCTGCTTAGGATCGGTACGTGAACCTCAGCCGTACCCGAGCGGCCACGTCCCTGGCCGCCGCCCTCACCGTCCTCACCGCCCTCGCGCTGCTCGCGGGTGGCTGCACCGCGACTCTCAGCGGTGTGCGGGGGACCCCCGGGGCCGCCGGGCTGCGCGACCCGTACTTCCCGAAGCTCGGCAACGGCGGCTACGACGTGGGGCACTACGCCCTGACCCTCGCCTACGACCCGCGCACCGGGCGGCTCGACGGCACCGCCGAGATCACCGCCCGCGCCGGCCAGGACCTCAGCGCGTTCAACCTCGACCTGGCCGGACTCACGGTCGGCCGGGCGTCCGTCGACGGCGAGCCCGCCGCGGTCAACCGGGCCGGGAACGAGCTGACGCTCCGGCCGCGCGAGGAGATCCGCGAGGGCGCGGAGTTCCGTACCACCGTCACCTATACGGGCGTGCCCGAGGCGATCACCGACGCGGACGGCACCCGGGAAGGCTGGCTGCGCACCGACGACGGGGCGGTCGCGGTCGGTCAGCCGGTGGGCTCCATGTCCTGGTTCCCCGGCAACCACCACCCCTCGGACAAGGCCGCGTACGAGATCACCCTCACCGTCCCGGCCGGTGTCGAAGCCGTGTCCAACGGCGTCAGGACCGCCCGCAGGGCGGCGCCGGACGGCCGGGTCACCAGCGTGTGGCAGGCGCCCGAACCGATGGCGAGCTATCTGGCGACGGTCGCGATCGGCCGGTTCAAGACGGACACGGCGACCGCCCTCGGCTCCGTGCCCGTCCTCACGGCCGCCGATCCGGAGGTCGCGGCGGGCAGCGCCGCGCTCCTCGACGAGATCCCGAAGATCCTCGACCGGCAGACCCGGCGCTTCGGCCCGTACCCCTTCACGGCCGCAGGGGCGGTCGTCACCGAGGACGGGACCCTCGGCTACGCCCTGGAGACCCAGACCCGGCCCGTCTTCCCCGCCGCCTCCTTCGACCGGACGACCCTCGTCCACGAGCTGGCCCACCAGTGGTTCGGCAACTCCGTGACGCCCGAGACGTGGCGGGACCTGTGGCTGAACGAGGGCTTCGCGACGTACGCGGAGTGGCTGTACGCGGAGGAGTACGGGGGCGTCCCCGCGCGGACGAGCTTCGCCCGCGCCTTCGCCCAGGAGATCAACTGGACCTTCCCGCCGGCCGACCCGCCCTCCGCCGCGAACCTCTTCGACCCGCCCGTGTACCAGCGGGGAGCGATGGTCGTGCACAAGCTGCGCGAGACCGTGGGGGACGAGGTCTTCGGCGAGATCCTGCGCGGCTGGCCCGCGAAGTACCGCCACGCCAACGCCTCCACGGCCGACTTCACGGCCTACGCGGAGGCCGTCGCCGGACGGGACCTCGACGGCTTGTGGAAGGTCTGGCTGTACGGGGACGGGAAGCCGGACCGCCCGTAGAGCCCCGGCCGGGGGAACGTACGTAGAGCCCCGGCCGCGGGAACGTACGTAGAGCCCCGGGCGAATGTTCCGCCCGGGGCTCGTCCGTGACGCTACGTCAGCGGTGTCGGACCTCGTCTCAGAGGTTGACGCCGAAGTCGCGGGCGATGCCCTCCAGGCCCGAGGCGTAGCCCTGGCCGACCGCGCGGAACTTCCACTCGGCGCCGTTGCGGTAGAGCTCGCCGAAGACCATGGCGGTCTCGACGGCGGCGTCCTCGGAGAGGTCGTAGCGGGCGATCTCGGCGCCGCCGGCCTGGTTGAGGATGCGGATGTACGCGTTCCGCACCTGGCCGAAGTTCTGCGAGCGGTTCACCGCGTCGTAGATGGAGACCGGGAAGACGATCTTGTCGACGTTCGGCGGGAGGGCCGCCAGGTTGACGTTGATCTGCTCGTCGTCGCCGCCGCCCTCGCCGGTGCGGTTGTCACCGGTGTGGACGATGGTCTGGTCCGGCGTCGACTTGTTGTTGAAGAAGACGAAGTGCGCGTCGGACGCGACCTTGCCCGCGCCGTCCACACCGATCGCGGAGGCGTCGAGGTCGAAGTCGGTGCCGGTGGTCGTACGGACGTCCCAGCCGAGGCCCACGGTGACAGCGGTGAGGCCCGGGGCCTCCTTGGTCAGAGAGACGTTGCCGCCCTTGGACAGGCTCACAGCCATGGAAAGTCCCTTTCATCGTGGTGTCTTCGCCTGGAGGAACGCGTACGCGCCTCCGGCGGTTCCCGGAGGCATTCGTACCGTGCGCGGTGTCCGGGCGAAAACAGGATGACTCCGATGGCCCCCTGCGGGGAACATGAGGGGCATGTCCGGTCCGTATCCCATCCGCGGCTCCGTCTCGCTCCCCGAGGCCGAGCTCCAGTGGCGTTTCTCGCGTTCGTCGGGTCCGGGCGGCCAACACGTGAACACCAGCGACTCCCAGGTCGAGCTCCGCTTCGACCTCGCCGCCACCGACGCGCTGCCCGAGGTGTGGAAGGCCCGCGCCCTGGAGCGCCTCGCCACCCGCCTGGTCAACGGGGTCGTGACGGTCCGCGCCTCGGAGCACCGCTCCCAGTGGCGCAACCGCGAGACGGCGGCGGTCCGCCTGGCCACCCTCCTCGCCGAGGCGACGGCGCCGCCGCCGAAGCCCCGCAGACCGACGAAGATCCCGCGCGGTATCAACGAGCGCCGGCTGCGGGAGAAGAAGCAGCGCTCGGAGACCAAGCGCACCCGCCAGTCCCGCGACTGGGGCTGAGCCCGCGTCCGGAGAACGGCGCCGTGCCCCGTCCGTTCAGGACAGGTGCCGGTACTTCCCCTGGTAGTACGTCAGCGGGCCGCCCTCCGCCGCCAGGGCACCCACCGTCAGGACCCGGCCCACGACGAGCGTGTGGTCACCGGCGACGACGCGGCTCTCCGTACGGCATTCCAGGGTCGCGAGCGCGCCGCCCATCAGCGGGGCGCCGCTCGCCTCGCCACGGGCGTACGGCAGGTCGGCGAAGAGGAGCCGGTCGCTGACGCGGTTCTTCATCGCGAAGCGCCCGGCGATGTGCCGCTGGCTCTCGGAGAGGATCGACACCGCCCAGACGGGCACGTCGGTGAGCAGGTCGTCCATGCGGGAGCCGTTGCGGAGGCTCACCAGGACCAGGGGCGGGTCGAGGGAGACCGACACGAAGGCGGTGGCCGTCATGCCGACGTCCTCGCCGCGCGGGCCGTCGTCGGGGTCGTGCGCGGTCACGAGGACCACGCCCGCCGCGAGGCGGGACATCGCCGCCCGGAAGTCGTCGTTGCTCACCCCCTCAGCATGCGGGATGGCCAGATCGGACACGGGGGGCGAGGCGGGAGTCTTCTGCAGCACACTCGCACGCTAGTCCGGCCTCTCCGGGCGCCGCATCGGGCCGGGGGACCAGTCCGGCACCCCCGCCGGTCCTAGGACCCGGAGCCGGGCGCGGGCCCGACGGGGCCCGATGCGGGGCCGATACGGCGCTGTCGCTGGGCCCGGCGCGGGCCCGATCCGGGGCCATTTGCCGGACCCGTCGTGACCCGCCATGATCTGCTGTGACTTGAGTCACAGAGCCCAGTATTTGCTGACCCTGTGTACCTGGGGCGCAGCTCGCTGTGATTCAGTGGCGGTGATGGTGCAGCACGAAACCGATGAGAACCCTGGAGTTGCTGTCGAGGTCTCGGGGAGAGCGAGCGATGGAGACCGAGTCGGAGCCGTACGTCCGTCTCTCGACCCTGCGGCAGCTGCATCAGGTCGTGGCGGACCTCAACACTGCGCGCAGCCTGGCGGACACCCTGCAGACCGTCGCCGACGGTGTGGTCGCCGGTCTCAACTACGAGCTGGCCTGCGTCAACCTCGTACGCCCCGACGGTGACCTCGTCGTCGCCGCCTTCGCCGGAAGCTCCGCCGCCGAGGCCCTGATCACCGGCCGGGTCGGCTCCCGTGCCTCCTGGGAGCGGCGCCTCGCCATGGCGGACGCCTGGGGCGACCTGCGGTTCATACCGCACACCGAGGGCTGGGTCCTCATGGAGGACGACGTCCCCCAGTGGCACACCGACGGCCCCGCGCCCCGCTTCGAGGACGAGTGGCACCCGCACGACCGCCTCTACGCCCCCATGTACGCCTCGGGCTCAGGCCGCGAGCTACTCGGCGTCATATCCGTCGACCGCCCGCGCAACGGCCGGCACCCCGGCCCCTGGGGCCAGGAGGCGCTCCAGATGTACGCCTCCCAGTCGGCGATCGCCATCAGCAACGCCCGCCTCCGCTCCAACATGCAGCGCGCCCTCGTCCGGCTCGAACGCGAGCAGCAAGCCCTGCGCGCCAGCGAGGAGTCCTTCCGGCAGGCCTTCGAGTACGCCCCCTCCGGCATGGCCATCGCCGAGATGGGCGGCGACCAGCACGGCCGGCTGCTCCGCACCAACGACGCCCTGTGCAGACTCCTCGGCCGGCCCGCCTCCGTCATGCGGCGCTACTCCTTCGCCGACCTCGTCCACCCCGAGGACATAGGCACCCTGCTCCGGACCTCCGCCGAGGGCGGCCGGGCCGAGCTGCGGCTCGGCCGGCGAGACGGCACCTATGTGTGGGTGTCCCTCCGCAACTCGGTCGTCGCCGACACCGCCGACGGCCCCCGCTTCCTCCTCACCCACGTCGAGGACATCGAGGAGCGCAAGCGCCACGAGCTCCAGCTCGCCCACCGCGCCTCGCACGACGCCCTCACCGGCCTCCCCAACAGCGCCGAGCTGCGCTCCCGGCTCTCCGCCCGGATCTGCGAGCGCCCGACGGCGGCACCCGCCGTGGCCGCGCAGACCGGCGGGTACGACGGCGGATACGACTCCGGGCGTGACGGCGGTTACGACTCCGGGCGCGACGGCGGCTACGAGACGGGCCACGACCCGGGCCACTCCGGGTACGACTCCGGCCACTCCGGGTACGCCCCCGTGCCCGTCCCCCACCCCGGCTCCTCCGGCTCCTCCCCGTACGAGGTGCCGTACGAGCACGAGCACGAGCACGGCTTCGGTTTCGAGCCGGCGGGCGTCGGCCCGTACGACCACCATGTGCACATGGTCGCCCCCACGGCTGGTGACATCGACGACGGCACCAAGGGCCTCGCCGTCCTCTTCTGCGACCTCGACGGCTTCAAGTCGATCAACGACCGCTTCGGGCACCACACCGGTGACGCCGTCCTCATCGAGGTCGCCCGGAGGCTCACCAGCGGCGTCCGCGACGGGGACACCGTCGCCCGGCTCGGGGGTGACGAATTCGTCGTCCTCGCCGACGGCCTCGGCGCGGCCGACGCCGCCGACCTGGCCGTTCGCCTCCGCAACGCGATCATCCCGCCGATCCGGGTGGACGGCCGGGCGGTCCGAGTGGGGGCCAGTTTCGGCATCGGCTGGGCCGAATGCGGGATGTCGGTGGAAGAGGTCCTGAACTCCGCCGACCAGCGGATGTACGTGGAGAAACGCTCCCGCGCCAAGCTCCACCGGCGCGCGGGCTGAGGCGCCGGACTCTCCCCCGGCGGCCCCCCGCCGGAGCCGGGGCCGATTCGGGGGTCGGCCCGTTCGAGGTAGGCTCGGCCGGTCGGCGACGGCTGGCGAGCATGGAGAGGAACCCGGATGGCTGCCGGTAACGACGGCGCGAACAAGCCCGAGAACGACGACCCGTTCGGCTACCTGTACGCGGACGGTCAGGCAGCGGGTGCCCAGCCCCCGGGGGGCGGTGGCTACGGCTACCCCGGCCCGGCGCAGGCTCAGCCCGGCGTGCCGCGGACCTCGTACAACCAGGTCAGAACGGTCGGCGAGCGCCAGTACGGCGGGCAGACCCAGGGCCACGGGCAGGCCTACGTACCGCCGCAGCAGCAGGCCGCGTACGGCCAGCAGCAGGCGCAGTACGCCGCCCCCGAGACCTACGGCGGCCCGCCGAGGCAGTCCCCGCCGCCGCAGCACCAGCACGGCGGCTCCGGCCGGGGCCCCAACACCAAGGGTCTGCTCATCGGCGCTGTCGCCGTCGTCGCGGTCGTCGTGATCGGCATCACGGCCGCCGTGATCAGCAACAGCGGTGGTGACGACAAGGACAAGCAGGCCGGCGGCGGCACGACCGCGACCGCGCCCGCGCAGGTCTCCGAGAAGCCCAGCGCCGAGCCGAGCGCCGACGAGACGCCGGTCGAGCTGCCGAAGCAGGACGCGGCCACCCTGAAGCTGGGCGGCACCGCCGGCCTCGCCAAGGACGTGAAGGGCGCGGAGGGCTCGGACGGCACGTACGTCGCGGGCTTCAACCAGGTCGGTTCCTCGGTGACCTGGAAGGCGAAGATGTCGGAGGCGGGCCCGTACAGCCTGACCGTGCGCTACGCCATCCCGGCGGTCGACGCCAACGCCACCCTGACGGTGAACGGCAAGCCGAACTCCTCGCCCCTCGGCCTGAAGAACTTCATCCACTCCTCGGACCCGAACCTGGAGAAGAACTGGCAGACCACCTGGGCGCCGGTCGACCTCCAGAAGGGCGAAAACGAGATCAAGATCTCGTGCGAGACGGGCAACCAGTGCGACGTGCTGCTCGACTGGCTGGAAGTGGGACCGCCGAAGTCCTAGCGGACGCCTTGCCGATCACGCCGCGAGCCCGGCCTGATCGGCACGGCACCCACGGGGGCCTGTCTGCGCGTGTCCCTGCCGTGCGTCACGCCCTGTCCGGTTCCTCGGTGACCTTCACCTGGGGCCGCAGCTCCTCGTAGGCGGTGGCGTCGAACTCCCCGGCCACCGGGGACAGGACCGTCGCCGCCGACAGGGCGACCGCGCGGGCGAGCCGCTCCGGCCAGGGCGACCCGTCGACCAGGCCCGACAGGAGGCCCGCGACGGCCGAGTCGCCCGCGCCCGTGGGGTTGCCCTTCACGGCGGCGGGCGGCGCCGCCCGCCACAGGCCCTCGGGGGTGGCGGCGAGCAGGCCCTCGGGGCCGAGCGAGGAGACGACCGCGCGGGCGCCCCGGCCCCGTGCGTCGCGGGTCGCGCGCAGCGGGTCGCGGGAGCCGGTGAGCTGGGCGAGCTCGTCGGCGTTGGGTTTGACCAGGTCCGGGCGGGCTGCGATGCCGCGACGGAGGGGTTCGCCGCTGGTGTCCAGGAGGACGGGCACGGCGGCCGCGCGGGACAGCCGGACGAGTTCCGCGTACGCCCCGACGTGGATGCCCGGCGGGAGGCTGCCGCAGAGCGCGACCGCCGCGGCGCCGTCCAGGAGCGTGGTGAAGCGGGCGCGGAACGCGGTCCACTCGGCGGGGGTGACGTTCGGCCCGGGTTCGTTGAGCTGGGTGGTGTCGCCGCTCGCGGAGTCGACGACGGCGACGGTACGGCGGGTGGGGCCCGCGGTCCCGACGAGTTCGTCCCGGACCGGGGTCGCCGCGAGCCGGTCGCGGAGCACGGCGCCGGTCGCGCCGCCCGCGAAGCCGGTGGCGACGGTCTCGTATCCGAGGGCGGCGAGGACACGGGCCACGTTGAGGCCCTTGCCGCCGGGGCGTTCGACGACCTGGGTGACCCGGTGCGAGGCGTGCGGGGTGAGGGCGGGGACCCGGTAGGTCAGGTCCAGTGCCGTGTTGAGGGTGACCGTGAGGATCACCTGTCCACCCCCGTACTCCGTACACCGTGTGAAGTCCTGTGGAACGTACGTTCCGACGGGGACCGATCATGCCAAACGAAAGGCGGTTGGCCCAGCCCCCCGGCCGACCGCCTCCCGTATCCCGCTCGTACGCCTCCCGCGTATGACTCCTGATCAGGTGTCGTCTGGTCAGGTGGCTTCTGATCAGGCCGTCGTCGGGTCCACGATCCACTCGCCCTTGCGCATGACGCCCCTGAGGTTGAACTCGGCGTCGAGGACGGCGATGTCGGCGTCCTTGCCGGGCTCCAGGGAGCCGACGCGGTCGTACACGCCGAGGAGGCGGGCGGGATTGGCCGAGATGGCCTCGACGATCGCCGTGAGGGGGAGGCGGTCGACGGTGGCGGCGCGCTTGAAGGCGCGGTCCAGGGTGAGGGTCGAGCCGGCGATGGAGTCGCCCTCGACGAGCCGGGCGACGCTGTCCTTCACCTCGACCTCAAGGGTGCCGAGCATGTACCGGCCGTCGCCGAAGCCCGCCGCGTCCATGGCGTCGGTGATGAAGGCGACCCGCTCGGCGCCCGCGTGGTGGAAGGCGAGCTCCAGGGCGGCGGGGTGGAGGTGGGTGCCGTCGTTGATGAGCTCGACGGTGATCCGTTCGTCCTCCAGGAGGGCGGCGATGGGGCCGGGGGCGCGGTGGCCGAGGCCGGGCATCGCGTTGAAGAGGTGGGTGGCGACGGTGGCGCCCGCGTCGATGGCCTGGACGGTCTGCTCGTACGTGGCGTCGGTGTGGCCGATGGCGGCGATCACGCCGTGCTCGGCGAGGAGGCGTACGGAGTCGATGCCGCCGGGCAGCTCGGTGGCGAGGGTGACCATCTTGGCCTGGCCCCGGGCGGCGTCGATCAGCTTGCGCACCTCGGCCGGGTCCGGGTCGCGCAGGAGCGTCTCGTCGTGGGCGCCCTTGCGGCAGGGGGAGATGAACGGGCCCTCGAAGTGGAGGCCGGCGATCTCGCCCTGCTCGGCGAGCTCGGAGAGCAGACCAGCGCGCTGGGTGAGGAAGTCCATCTCGCCGGTGACGAAGGAGGCGACGACGGTCGTGGTGCCGTGCAGCCGGTGGGTGTCGACGCCCTTGAGGACCTCGTCGACGGTGCCGGAGGTGAAGGAGGCGCCGCCGCCGCCGTGGTTGTGCATGTCGACGAAGCCGGGGACGAGCCAGTGGCCGGTGAGGTCGACGACGGGGGCGCCCTCGGGGGCGCTGCCGGTGATGCGGTCACCCGTGACGATCACGCGTCCGTTCTCGACGATCCCGGTGGGCAGCACGACGTGTGCGCCGGCGAGAACCTTGTGATCGGCCATCAGGCGGAAACCTCCGAGTCGGTGGAGTGCGGATCGTGGTCGTCGGGCTGGTCGTGCTCGTCGGCCTGCTGGTCGTCGGGCTGCTCGTGCCGGTCGGCCTGCTGCTCGGCGAGCAGGTCCCAGGCGAGGAGGCCCGCGCCCAGGCAGCCGGCGGTGTCCCCGAGGGCCGCCGGCACGATGGTGGGCAGCTTCTGGAACGTGACTCGCTCCTCCACCGCGGCCCGGAGTGGTGTGAACAAGGTTTCCCCCGCCTCGGCGAGTCCGCCACCGATGACGAGCGTGCGGGGGTCGAGCAGGGTGAGCGCGGTGACCAGGCCGTCGGCGAGGGCGTCGACGGCGTCCTGCCAGACCCGGAGGGCCGTGGTGTCGCCGGACTCGACGGCCTTGGCGCAGTCGGCGGCGTCGGCGTCCGGGTCGCCGCTCGCCTCGGCCCAGGCCTGGGAGACGGCGGAGGCGGAGGCGTACCGCTCCAGGCAGCCGCGCTGGCCGCAGCCGCAGGCGGTGCCACCGGGGCGGACGACGATGTGGCCGATCTCGCCGGCGTAGCCGTGGGCGCCGGCCTCGATGCGGTCGCCGATGCCGATGGCGCCGGCGATGCCGGTGCCGAGGGGCACGAAGAGGAAGCGGTCGGCGCCGTTGCCCGCGCCGATACGTCCTTCGGCGAGGCCGCCGGTGCGGACGTCGTGGCCGAGGGCGACGGGGATGCCGCCGAGGCGGCGGCTGAGGAGTTCGCGCATGGGAACGTCGCGCCAGCCGAGGTTGGCTGCGTAGACGGCGATGCCGTTCTCGGCGTCGACGATTCCGGGGACGGCGACTCCGGCGGCCGCTGCGGGCTCTCCGTACCGCTCGTGGCCGAGGGTGCGGAGGTCTTCGGCGAAGCCGAGGATCGTCTCCACGACCGCCTCGGGGCCGCGGTCGCGGCCGGTGGCGCGGCGGGCCTCGTGCAGCAGGGTGCCGTCCGCCCCGACGAGGGCGGCCTTCATGCCGGTGCCGCCCACATCCAGGGCGATGACGTGTCTCACGGAGGACAGTCTCGCGTGCGAGGACCCAAAAGGTCTAGTCCACTGTTGAGGATTGTTGCGTACGGATACAAATCCGGGGCCCGTCATGAGGTCATGATCCCGCGGTGTGGCGGAAGAGAAACCGGACTGGTGTAGACCTCCTATCAGGCACGGGAGAGACTTGTCTCCTGCGCGGAGCCGACGACAGGGCTCCGAGCAGCTCAACGACGAGTAAAAGGTGGATGAAGCCGTGGAGCGGCGACGATTCCTTGGATTGACCGCGGCCGCCGCCGCACTCGGACTGACCGCCACGGTCGCCGGCTGCGGCTCCCTGGGGGGCGACTCCGGTGACGTGACCCTCAGACTGGTCGCCGCCGAGTACGACCTCAACGGCGGCGACAGCACCAAGAAGTACTGGACCGATCTCGTCGCCGCCTACGAGGCCGAGCACCCCGGCGTCAAGGTCGAGGTGCGGATCGAGTCCTGGGACGACGTCGACCGCAAGGTCGCCGAGATGGTCAAGGCCGACGAGGCCCCCGACATCGCGCAGATCGGCTCCTACGCCGACTACGCGGCCGCCGGTGAGCTCTACGCCGCCGACGAACTGCTCTCCATACCCGTCCAGGCCAACTTCCTCGCCCCGCTCGTCGACGCCGGCGAGTACAAGCGGACCCAGTACGGCCTGCCCTTCGTGGCCTCCACCCGGCCCCTCTTCTACAACAAGGCCCTCTTCAAGGACGCCGGCGTCGAGGCCCCCACCACGTGGGCCGAGCTCGCCGCCGCCGCCGAGAAGCTGAAGGACAACGGTGTCCGCACGCCGTTCGCGCTGCCGCTCGGGCCCGAGGAGGCCCAGGGTGAGGCCCTGATGTGGCTGCTCAGCGGCGGCGGGGGCTGGACCGACGGCACCGACCGGTACGCCATCGACTCCGACGCCAACATCCGCACCTTCGAGTGGCTCAAGCAGAACCTCGTCGGCAAGGGCCTCACCGGGCCCGTCGCGCCCGGCAAGCTCAACCGCAAGGCCGCCTTCGCCGCCTTCGCGAAGGGCGAGGTCGGCATGCTCAACGGCCACCCCTCGCTGCTCCAGGAGGCCGTCAAGAAGGGCGTCGAGGTCGGACAGGTCCCGCTGCCCGGCGCCGAGGGCCCGGCGGAGGCCGCCATGGGCGTCGCCGACTGGCTCATGGGCTTCAAGCAGAACGGTCACCGCAAGGAGATCGGCGACTTCCTCAACTTCGTCTTCAGCGACGCGAACGTCCTGAAGTTCGCCGGCGACAACGACCTCCTGCCGGTCACCGTCAGCGCCTCCACCCGGATGGAGACCGAGCCCGAGCACGCCGACCTGCGGGTCTTCCTGAAGACGCTCCCGGACAGCCAGCTCCCGCCGGTCGGCAAGACGTCCTGGGGCCAGGTCAGCGAGAACATCAAGCAGAACATCGGCAAGGCCGTCACCCCGGCCGGGCGCCCCGCCGACGTCCTCGGCGCGATCAGCCGGATGGCGACGGCGGCGGAGAACGCCGAGTAAGTAGGCTGGTCGTATGACCGAGAGTGGCCGTATGGCTGAGGATGGTCGTATGACCGAGGACGACGGCGTATGACCGAGGACGGCGTATGACCGAGGACGGTCGCGCGACCGAGGACCGGGAAGTGGTGGATCCCGGCGACGACGAGAGCGGGCTCGGCGCGCGGGAGCGGGGCCTTCTCGCCGTCGAGCGCCGCTCCTGGCCCGGCCCCGGTGCCAAGGAGCGGGCCGTCCGTGAGCGGCTCGGCCTCTCGCCGACCCGTTACTACCAGCTGCTCAATGCCCTCCTCGACGACCCGAGGGCCCTCGCCCACGACCCGGTGACCGTCAACCGGCTGCGGCGGGTCCGGGAGGAGAAGCAGCGGAGGCGGTAGGAGGCCCCGCTGACGTGACCGCCGTACGTCGGTAAGGTCGGGAACATGGTCAACAGCCTTCCGCACCCGACCACGCCGACCGGCCGCGACGGCCTCGCCGCGCTTCTCGCGCGGCCCGAGAAGGCCGTCGTCGCCCTCGACTTCGACGGCACACTCGCCGAGATCGTCGCCGATCCCGAACAGGCCCGCGCCCACCCGGGTGCCGTCGCCGCGCTCGCCACCCTCGCCCCCCGGGTCGCCTCCGTCGCCGTCGTCACCGGCCGCCCCGCGGGGGTCGCCGTGCGGTACGGCGGCTTCGCCGGGGTGCCCGGCCTTGAGCACCTGGTGGTCCTCGGCCACTACGGCGCCGAACGCTGGGACGCCGTCACCGGCACCGTCCAGGCCGCCGCCCCGCACCCGGGGGTGGCCTCGGTACGCGCCGAGCTCCCCGGCTTCCTGGACCGCGCCGGGGCCTGGCCGGGCGTCTGGATCGAGGAGAAGGGCCGCGCGGTCGCCGTCCACACCCGCCGCGCCTCCGACCCCGAGCGGGCCTTCGAGGCGCTGAAGGGCCCGCTCGGCGAGCTCGCCACCCACCACGGCCTGGTGCTGGAACCGGGCCGCATGGTCCTGGAGCTGCGGCCGCCGGGCATGGACAAGGGCGTGGCGCTCGCCGAGTACGTACGGGAGGTGGGCGCCGGGTCCGTGCTCTACGCGGGTGACGACCTGGGCGACCTGCCAGCCTTCGCCGCCGTCGAGAAACTCCGCAACGACGGCACCCCGGGCCTCCTGGTGTGCAGCGGCTCCACCGAGGTGCCGGAGCTCACCGACCGCGCGGACCTCGCGGTGGCAGGCCCGGCGGGAGTCGTGGACTTCCTCGCGGGGCTCGCGGCGGCGGTACGGGGGGACTGAGCGGCCGCGTCGAGTCCGGGGCTCACTTCAGCAGCAGGTCGACGACGCCCGTCAGGTCCTCCTCGCCGCTGCCCACGGCGAGGCGCCGGCGCATCAGCTCGAAGTACGGCTGGATCAGCTCCGGGCTGACGCCCTGCTGCTCGGCCGTCGTCAGGAAGGTCGCCGTCCCGGCCACCTGCATCGCCAGGTTGGAGACCACGTCCCTGGTGTAGTCGCCGCTCTTCAGCTGGGCGGCGGTCTGCAGCACGGAGGGGCCCGCCATCGCCGCGATCCAGCCGGAGAGCAGCGGGGCGAACGCGGTCGGGTCGATGTCCTCCCTGCGGATCAGGGCGAAGGCGTGCGCGACGCCCCCGAACATGCCGTACATGGCGCTCAGCAGGGCCACGTCGTGGAGGGCCGCGAACCCGGCGTCCTCACCAACGTAGGTGGTGCCGACGGGGACGGCGAGGGTCTCGCGGTGCTCCTCGAACAGCTCCCGCGAGCCGCTGTAGAAGACGTACCCGCCGGCCTCCGGGACACCGACCATCGGCGGGACGGCCATGATGCCGCCGTCCAGGTAGCGGGCCCCGCGCTCCTCGGCCCACGCGGCACGGGCGCGGGCCTGGGCGGGGGTCGTGGTGGTCAGGTTGACCAGGTCCTTGCCGGTCAGGTCGACGCCGTCCAGGGCGGCGCCGACGGAGGCGTCGTCGAGGAGGCAGACGATCACGAGGGCGCCGGCCGAGACGGCCGCGGCGGCGCTGTCGGCGGCCTTCGCGCCCTCGGGGACGAGCGCCTCGGCGCGGGCCGGGGTGCGGTTCCAGACGGTGAGCGGGTGGCCGGCTTCGAGCCAGGTACGGGCCAGGGCGGTGCCCATCGCACCGAGGCCGAGCAGGGTGACGGGGGACTTCTCAGCGGTGTTCTGTGTCATGTCCACAAGCCTGCGGCAGGCCTCTGACCTGCTCAAGTACCCACTCTGGAGTGGGTGGTTACCCTGAGGTGAGCGAACAGGTCAGAGGGGTGGGCACATGACGACGCTGAACCGGCCGGGGTCCGAGGACGGGCACGTCTGCGGGATCGACACCGCGATGGAGGTGATCGGCGGCAAGTGGAAGGTCCTCATCCTCTGGGCCCTCCACCAACAACCGCACCGCCGCTTCGGCGAGCTGCGCCGGATGGTCCCGGGCATCACGGAGAAGGTCCTCGCCTCCCACCTCCGCGAGATGGAGACGGACGGCATCGTGGACCGCGTCTCCTACGACGAGGTCCCACCCCGCGTGGAGTACGCACTGACGAAGGACGGCATCCGCCTCAACGAGGCCCTGGAGCCGTTGGCGGCATGGGGGCGGGAGCGGGTTTCCCCTACGCCCTGAGCGCCTCCAGCTGGTTCAGGAACCAGCGCTGTGGGGGCAGGGCCGTGGCCGCCGCCGCGAGGCGCTTCGAGCGGTCGGCGCGTTCGGGCGGGGGCATCGACAGGGCCCTGTGGAGGGCCTCGGCGGTCTCCGAGACGTCGAAGGGGTTCACCGTGAGGGCGTCCTCCTTCAGTTCGTCGTAGGCGCCCGCGCCCGTCGACAGGACCAGGGCGCAGCCGGCCTCCGAGACGACCGGTATCTCCTTCGCGACCAGGTTCATGCCGTCGCGGACCGGGTTCACCAGGGCCACGTCCGCGAGCCGGTAGGCGGCGAGGGAGCGGGGGAAGTCGTCCTTCACGGAGACCAGGACCGGCTTCCAGTCCGGCGTGCCGAACTCGGCGTTGATCTCGTCCGCGAGGGCCGCCACCGAGGCCGTGTACGCCCGGTACGACTCCAGGTCCTGCCGTGAGGGGTACGCCGAGGCGAGGTGGACCACCCGGTCCCGCCATTCGGGGTGGGTGGTCAGCAGCTCGCGGTAGGCGAGCAGGCCGCGCAGGATGTTCTTCGACAGCTCGGTGCGGTCCACCCGGACGATGGTCTTCCGGTCGCCGACCTCCGCCCGCAGGCCCGCCAGCCGCTCGTCCACCACGGGCCGGTGCGCGAGCGCCCGCAGCTCCTCGGCGTCGACACCCAGGGGATACACCTCGACCCGGGTGCCCGCGGCTCCGTCGCCCGCGCAGTTCCGGAACGCCGCCGCCCACTCCTCCGTGTGGAAGCCCAGCTGGTCCGCGCCGAGCATCCCCCGCAGCAGTTCCTCGCGGATGTCGTCCGGGACCATCCGCAGGTACTCCGGCGAGGCCCACGGCGTGTGCGTGAAGTGGGCGATCCGCAGGTCCGGGCGGAGCTCCCGGAGCTGCCCCGGTACGAGCGCCAGGTGGTAGTCCTGCACCAGGACCGCCGCGCCCTCGTCCGCCTCCGCGGCCAGCGCCTCGGCGAAGGCGCGGTTGTAGCTCCGGTACGACTCCCACAGGCGCCGGAACTCCGCGTCGAAGACCGGCTCGCGCGGGACGTCGTACAGATGGTGGTGGAGGAACCACAGCACCGAGTTCGCGATGCCGTTGTACGCGTCGGTGTACGTGTCCGGATCGATGTCCAGCATCCGTACGCCCGGCTCGCCCACCCCGCGCCTGACCGCCTCCCGGTCGCCCGCGCCGAGTGCCGCGCACACCCACAGGCTGTCCTGGGAGGAGACGGCGCTCAGGCCCGAGACCAGACCGCCACCGCCCCTCCGGGCGTCGAGCGAGCCGGCCTCGTCGAGCTTGTACGAGACCGGGCCCCGGTTGGATGCCACGAGCACAGTAGCCATGTGGCGAACCTAGCCCGTCCCGTAAACGCTCAAACGTACGTATACGAGACGGGTGGTTCCGGCCACGCTCAGTTGCCGCAGGTCAGTCGCCTGTCGGCCGGCTGCCCCTCGCCTGTCGGCCGCCTGTCAGTCGTGTCGGCCGCGCATCGCCGCCTTCGCCACCAGGCCCGTCGCCGCGAGCGCGAGGGCGAGCGCGCCGAGCAGCCACAGCCGCTCCCCGTTGCCGCCCGTCTCGGCCATCGAGCCGCCGTTTCCGTGGGGCCCGGGGGCGGGCGGGGCCGGGGGAGCCGGGAGCTGCGTCAGGGATGCGGGGGTCGGGTCCATCGGCGTCGGGGTCGGGGTGGGGGTGGGCGGGGTGGGCTCGACCCGCGTCGGGGTCCGGGTCGCGGTTGGAGTCGGGGTCGGGGTCGGCTTCGGTTTGGCGGCGCTCGCCGTCTTCGTGGGCTTCGGGTCCGGCACCGGTACGGAGAAGGCGAGGGCCGCAGGGACGTAGGTGTCGCCGCTCGTGGTGAAGGCCAGGTCGGCCGACGTCGCGCCCGGTGGGACGGTGCCGTCCGGGATGTCGTAGGCCTGGAGGAAGCCGTCGGTGCCGCGCGTGCGGCTCTCGGTGACCCTCTTGCCGTTGACGAGGAACGCGGCGCCCGGGGCGTTCCGGTCGCCCCCGTACGCCGTCACGCTCGCCCGTACCGTGCCCGGCCCCCGGTGGAAGCCGTCGACGGCGACCCTGGTCGCCGGGGAGGTCGAGCGCTGGAGGACGTGGCCGCCGTAGACGTGGACGCTCCGCCGCTCGGGGGCGCGGTCCGGGTCCGTGTATGCGTGGACGACCGTCAGGGACCAGCCCGCCACGCAGCCCCTGCCGTTCGCCGCCCAGATGTTGCCGACCGCGATCTGCGCGTCCGTCCCCTTGAGGCCCTTGAAGGCGGCGGTCACGTCGGATTCGCCCGTGTAGTAGTGCGGTCCTTCGGTGGCGGCCGGGTCCGTGACCATGCTGTCGATCGAGACGGGGGTCGCGGGGCCCGCGCCGACCCTGATCACCGGGGCGGTCGTCGAGGGGTCGCCGGGCGAGGGGACGGCGTCCGCGCCCGAGAGGCCGCAGCGCCCGAGGGGCGCCCCGCCCGGGCCCTGGTACGTGCCGTCGTTGCCGCCCCAGAAGAGCCGGGCGTACGCGACCTCGGCGCCCGCCGGGATCGCGAGACGCCCGCTGCTGGAGCCGTAGCCGCCCCCCGCGGCGGCACAGCGGGCGGCAGGGTCGGCCGGGTCGGCGGGGGCGGTGGGGCAGCCCCTGACCGTGTTGCCGATCGTGGTGAAGTCGCCGTACAGGGACTCGGCGTACCGCTTGCCGAAGGGCTCGACCACGTCCGCCGCGGCCGGTCCCGCCGCGGCGAGCGCGAGCGGGCCCGCCATCAGTCCGACGGCCGCGAGCACCTTGCCCAGGTGATGTTGTCTGAAGCGCATAAAAGGGCAATGTAGGCAAAACACATCATCATGGGGCGTTACGCCACGCGGCGGCGCGCGTACTCCACGATCTCGGCCATCGGCGGCCGCTCCTCCGTGTCCACCGCGTACGTGTGAGGGACGAACCCCGACTCGCCCCGCTCGAACTGGGTGAGCAGCGGCCGCACCAGATGCCCCCGCGACAGCCGCAGCTGCGCCGTCCGGTAGATCGCCGCCGCCATCCGGCCGAGCGCCTGACCGTCCTGGTGCCGGTGCTTGCGCACCCCCACGTCCACCTGCGCGAGCGCGTCGAGGCCCACCGTGTGCAGGGCGTCGACGAGCAGGCCCAGCTCCACTCCGTAACCGACCGGGAACGGCAGCCGTTCGAGCAGCGAGCGGCGGGCCGCGTACTCGCCGCCGAGCGGCTGCACGAAGCCGGCCAGCTGCGGCCAGTGCAGGTTGAGCAGCGGGCGCGCCACCAGCTCCGTGACGCGGCCCCCCTGACCAGGGGCGTCGCCGAGGGGACGGTCGTACATCGCCTTCACGAAGTCCACGTCCGGGTCCGTGAGCAGCGGACCCACGATCCCCGTCACGAAGTCCGCCGAGAAGTCCCGCAGGTCCGCGTCCACGAAACAGACGACGTCCCCGCTCGTCACCAACAGTGACCGCCACAGGACCTCGCCCTTGCCCGGCACCGCCGGGATCCGGGGGAGGATCGCGTCCCGCGCGACCACCCGCGCCCCGGCCGCGGCCGCCACCTCCGCCGTACGGTCCGTGGAGCCCGAGTCGATCACCACCAGCTCGTCGACGAGCGGCACCGACTCGCTCATCAGCTCGCGCCGGATGACGGAGACGATGTCCCCGACCGTCGCCTCCTCGTTCAGCGCGGGCAGCACCACGCTGACCCTCGTCCCCCGCTTGGCGGCGAGAACCCGCTCAAGCGGACGATCGGCCACGGACCAGGACCGCCGGTCCAGCCAGCGCTCCACCTCTTCCAGCACGTGATCTCCATCTCGCGGTTCGGACGACCATCTCAACCGTCCATGCCTTCGGTTACAGTCTTGAACAACGCGGATGCCCGATGCATGTCGGGGTGCCGCCCGCGTTACACAACCGAATACCGCTCATCCAGAGGGGCAGAGGGAAACGGCCCGTTGAAGCCCCGGCAACCCTCCAGTCGGTTACTTGTCCTCCAGGCGAGGTCCCCGACTAGGGAAGGTGCCAAATCCGTCTCATGGCGAAAAATTCGTCATGGGAAAGATGAGGAGAAAGGGCCTCCCCTCCATGGCTGTACAGACCGCCACCCCCGCGACCTCCGCGAACACCGCGACCTCTGCGAACTCCGCGACCAGCGTCGACCTCGGTCCCGCGTCCGGGCTTTCCTGTCGCGAATGCGGTGAAGTCTTCGCACTCGGTCCGATCTTCGCCTGCGAACTCTGCTTCGGACCTCTCGAAGTCGCGTACGACCTCCCCACCGGCGACCCCGAGGCGCTGCGCAAGCAGATCGAGGCCGGCCCCGCCAACATCTGGCGCTACGCCCCGCTGCTGCCCGTCCCCGCCGACGTCGCCGACAAGCCGAACCTGAACCCGGGCTGGACCAAGCTCGTCCAGGCCGACAACCTCGCCCGCGAGATCGGCGTCGCCCCCGGCAAGCTCTTCGTCAAGGACGACTCCGGCAACCCGACCCACTCCTTCAAGGACCGGGTCGTCGCCCAGGCCATCGAGGCCGCCCGCGCCTTCGGCTTCACCACCCTCTCCTGCTCCTCCACCGGCAACCTGGCCGGCGCCGTCGGCGCCGCCGCCGCCCGCGCCGGCTTCCGCTCCTGCGTGTTCATCCCGCACGACCTGGAGCAGGGCAAGGTCGTCATGGCCGGTGTCTACGGCGGTGACCTCGTCGCCATCGAGGGCAACTACGACGACGTCAACCGCTTCTGCTCGGAGCTCATCGGCGACCCGCTCGGCGAGGGCTGGGGCTTCGTGAACGTCAACCTCCGCCCGTACTACGGCGAGGGCTCCAAGACGCTCGCGTACGAGATCTGCGAGCAGCTCGGCTGGGTCATCCCCGACCAGCTCGTCATCCCGATCGCCTCCGGCTCCCAGCTCACCAAGATCGACAAGGGTCTCCAGGAGCTCATCAAGCTGGGTCTCGTCGAGGACAAGCCGTACAAGATCTTCGGCGCCCAGGCCGAGGGCTGCTCCCCGGTCTCCGTCGCGTTCAAGGCCGGCCACGACGTCGTCCGCCCGCAGAAGCCGAACACGATCGCCAAGTCGCTCGCCATCGGCAACCCGGCCGACGGCCCGTACGTCCTCGACATCGCCCGCCGCACCGGCGGCGCCGTGGAGGACGTCAACGACGAGCAGGTCGTCGACGCGATCAAGCTGCTCGCGCAGACCGAGGGCATCTTCGCCGAGACCGCCGGCGGTGTGACGGTCGGCGTCGCGAAGAAGCTCGTCGAGAACGGGCTGATCGACCCGAACCTCACCACCGTCGTCCTCAACACCGGCGACGGACTCAAGACCCTGGACGCGGTGGCCGACACCTCTCAGGCGACCGTCACCATCCGCCCGAGCCTGGACGCGTTCCGCGACGCCGGCCTGGCGCTCTGAGCCGGCCCGCTTTCCTGGCCCACTGAAAGGTTACGTAGACACATGGCCGTGAACGTCCGCATCCCCACCATCCTCCGCACCTACACGGGTGGGCAGTCCGAGGTCCAGGCCGAGGGCGCGACCCTCGCCGAGGTCATCGCGGACCTGGAGAAGAACCACACGGGCATCGCCGCCCGCGTCCTGGACGACCAGGGCAAGCTGCGCCGCTTCGTCAACGTGTACGTCAACGACGACGACGTGCGCTTCGAGCAGGGCCTGGAGACGGCGACGCCGGCCGGCGCGGGCGTCTCGATCATCCCGGCGGTCGCCGGCGGCTGCTGAGCACCGGGACTGTTGATCGCCGGCGGCTGCTGAGCCGCATCAGCTGTCCCGTCTTTCTCGAAGATCTCGAATTGCCCCTTCCGCGCCGTAAAGCGGAGGGGGCAATTCTGCATGGTTGAGCGGGGTACAGTTGGGGAAGTCCCCTCCGCTGCTCATGCCGGGCGCATATGAGAATGCGTCCCCGCGCGACAAGAAGCAGCCAAAGTGTGTGCGCCTTGTGTACCTTCTGCGTACTTTGCCGGGCCCGACTTGCCCTGGAATTAAAGGGATTCTCCCCGATTCGCCTTTCCGTGACGCCCAGAAATCTCGCTCGATTGACCTGTTGCAGAGGGCAGTTGGGCAGATACATTCAGCCGCGGTCGACGCGTTCCGGCGCAGGGTCTGACCCGGGTCCCGCGAAGTGCGGGCCCCGCGCAAGGGCCAGTAATAGGGGAGTTAGGCATGGCTCAGGGCACCGTCAAGTGGTTCAACGCGGAGAAGGGCTACGGCTTCATCGCGGTCGACGGTGGTGCGGATGTTTTCGTCCACTACAGCGCGATCCAGATGGATGGTTACCGCAGCCTCGAAGAGGGACAGCGGGTCGAGTTCGAGATCTCGCAGGGCCAGAAGGGTCCGCAGGCGGACATGGTCAAGCTCGCCGTCTGAGCGCGGCGCGATCGGCCACCGACGCAACGCCGTCGAGGGGCCCGCATCCCTGAGGGGATACGGGCCCCTCGCGCGTTTACCCGGCCTGCCCGTATCACCGTCGTTGCGTCCCGATCATCGAGAGTCGCTTGCACTCGCATGGGTCGAGTGCTAATCATTGGCGTTAGCACTCGGCACCTGAGAGTGCTACGAGGATCGGGCACGACGAGGCCGCCGGCCGGGTGGGGCAAGGAACCACGCGGAGCTCCGGAGGCCGTCCGTCGCGGGCGTCGGCGCGGTCCTGGAGCGTTATCCACCCCATGTCCGGGAGGACCACTTCACATGGCCAAGATCATCGCGTTCGACGAGGAGGCCCGGCGCGGTCTCGAGCGCGGCATGAACCAGCTCGCTGACGCCGTCAAGGTCACCCTCGGCCCCAAGGGCCGCAACGTCGTCCTCGAGAAGAAGTGGGGCGCCCCCACGATCACCAACGATGGTGTCTCCATCGCCAAGGAGATCGAGCTCGAGGACCCGTACGAGAAGATCGGCGCCGAGCTGGTCAAGGAAGTCGCCAAGAAGACGGACGACGTCGCCGGCGACGGTACGACCACCGCCACCGTTCTCGCCCAGGCGCTCGTCCGCGAGGGCCTCCGCAACGTCGCCGCCGGTGCCAACCCCATGGCCCTCAAGCGCGGCATCGAGAAGGCCGTCGAGGCCGTCTCCGGCGCCCTCCTCGAGCAGGCGAAGGATGTCGAGACCAAGGAGCAGATCGCTTCGACGGCCTCCATCTCCGCCGCCGACACCCAGATCGGCGAGCTCATCGCCGAGGCGATGGACAAGGTCGGCAAGGAAGGCGTCATCACCGTCGAGGAGTCGCAGACCTTCGGGCTCGAGCTCGAGCTCACCGAGGGCATGCGCTTCGACAAGGGCTACATCTCGGCGTACTTCGCCACCGACATGGAGCGCATGGAGTCGTCCCTCGACGACCCGTACCTCCTGATCGTCAACTCCAAGATTTCCTCCGTGAAGGACCTGCTCCCGCTCCTGGAGAAGGTCATGCAGTCGGGCAAGCCGCTGCTGATCATCGCCGAGGACGTCGAGGGCGAGGCCCTGTCGACCCTGGTCGTCAACAAGATCCGCGGCACCTTCAAGTCCGTCGCGGTCAAGGCCCCGGGCTTCGGCGACCGTCGCAAGGCCATGCTGAACGACATCGCCATCCTCACCGGCGGCACGGTCATCTCCGAGGAGGTCGGCCTGAAGCTGGAGAACGCGGGCCTCGACCTGCTGGGCCGCGCCCGCAAGGTCGTCATCACCAAGGACGAGACCACCATCGTCGACGGTGCCGGTGACAGCGAGCAGGTCGCCGGTCGCGTGAACCAGATCCGCGCCGAGATCGAGAACAGCGACTCGGACTACGACCGTGAGAAGCTCCAGGAGCGCCTCGCGAAGCTGGCCGGCGGCGTGGCCGTCATCAAGGCCGGTGCCGCGACCGAGGTCGAGCTCAAGGAGCGCAAGCACCGCATCGAGGACGCCGTTCGCAACGCGAAGGCGGCCGTCGAGGAGGGCATCGTCGCCGGCGGCGGCGTGGCCCTGCTCCAGGCCTCCTCGGTCTTCGAGAAGCTCGAGGCCGACCTCGCGGGCGACGAGGCCACGGGCGCGAACATCGTGAAGCTGGCCCTCGAGGCCCCGCTGAAGCAGATCGCGGTCAACGCCGGCCTCGAGGGCGGCGTCGTGGCGGAGAAGGTCCGCAACCTGCCCGTCGGCCACGGCCTGAACGCCGCGACCAACGAGTACGTCGACCTCATCGCCGAGGGCATCATCGACCCGGCGAAGGTCACGCGCTCCGCGCTGCAGAACGCCGCGTCGATCGCCGCGCTGTTCCTCACCACCGAGGCCGTCATCGCCGACAAGCCGGAGAAGGCGTCCGCGCCGGCCGGCGGCGGCATGCCGGGCGGCGACATGGACTTCTGATCCTCCGGGATCGGTGGTTCATCGCTGAACGCGAAGAACAGAACGAGGGCGGTACCCCCACGGGGGTGCCGCCCTCGGGCGTTCCGGCGGGGCAGGAAGTGCCCTGAGGGAGGGGCGGGGCGATCCTGGAATGGTCTTCGGGAATGGTCTCCGGGAAGGGATCGAAGCCATGGTCACCCTGTTCACCACGCCCGCCGACCGCGAGCTGGTCATCACCCGCACCTTCGACGCCCCGCCGGCGCGCCTCTGGGAGGCGTGGACGGAACCCGCGCACGTACGGGAGTGGTACGGGGTGTCCGGGCTGACCACCACGGTCGTCGACATCGACCTGCGGGTGGGCGGCGCGTGGCGCTGGGGCCAGACCGCCCCCGACGGTCAGGAGATCGTCTTCTCCGGTACGTACGAGGAGATCGTCCCGGCGGAACGGCTCGACTACACGGAGGTCTTCGAGCAGATGCCGGACGGGGATCCGGTCCGGGTGACGCTCAGCTTCGACGCCACCCCGGCCGGCGGTACGGCCCTGACCAGCACGTCCTTCTGGCCGTCGAACGAGATCAGGGACCAGGCGCTGGAGGCGGGGATGGAGGCGGGGGTGAGGGAACAGTACGACCGGCTGGCGGAGCACCTGAAGGCCATGTGAGCGCCTGCCGTCGGGTCATCCCCGGCGGAAGAGGGCCGTCCAGAGGAAGGACTCCCCGAAGGCGGGGGAGTCGGCGGCGGTGCGGGGGCAGGTGGTGGAAGCAGCCGGAGTCGTAGACCAGGTCGTACGGGCCGTCCGGGGCGGCGCCCCTGAAGGCGTCGCCGCACGTGAACCGGATGTTCGTGACCCCCGCTTCCCGGGCCCGTTCCTCCGCCCATCGGACGGCGGTGGGGGAGAGGTCGACCGCGTCCACGTCGTAGCCGAGCGAGGCGAGGTACAGGCTGTTGCGGCCGGGTCCGCAGCCCAGGTCGGGGGCCCTGCCGCCGGCCGGGAGCAGGCCCTGCTCGACGTACGAGACGAGGTTCTCGTCGGGCTTCGCGACGAAGAACGGCACGGGCTTGTCGCGGTCGGCGTAGAACCCGTCCCACCAGTCGGCCCCGCCCCCGCCGGGGAAAGTTCCTGGCGTCTTCGACTCGCGTGAATGTACGATCCGGCTGCCGACAGGGGGGGTCCCGCCGGCCCCGTCCGGTGCGGTCCACACTCCGCCCCGTGCCCTGCCCGCCGTGCCCGCCCTCCCTCGTCGTACCCGCTTTCGCACCCGTACGAGGGGACACGTACTTGTCCGTCCGAAGAGCCGTCGCGCTCGCACTGACCGCCGCCCTCGGCGCCACAGGCCTGACGGCCGCCGCGGCCGGGCCCGCCGCCGCTGCCACGTCCGGCGACGCCGTCGTCGTCAGCCCGGGCGCCCGTTTCGTGCCCCGCGCCACCATCGTCCTGAACGCCGGGGAGACCGGCTTCCTCACCGCACAGGAGGGGGACGACCGGGTCCGCTGGATCGACTACGCGACCGGCGCGACCACCGTCCTCGACCACCGCCTGCCGAAGCCGCTCTCGTACAGTGTCGACGAGTACCGCTTCACCGAGTACCCGGCGGACTTCGGACACGGCTCCGACACCGTCGCCGTCCACTCAGAGAGCCCCACCCCGCACGTGACGCTCCAGCAGCGGGCAGGCGGTGGAACGACCATCACGGTACCGATCCCCGAGGGGCAGACGTACGTCGCGACGTACGGCGACACCGTCATCACCCGGACCGGCACCGAGAGCGCCACGACGAGCCTGCACCTCCTGCACCCGGAGGACGGAGGGGTACGGGAACAGAAGCTGGAGGGCCTGCCCGAGGGCTGGAACCTCTCCATCAGCGAGGGTGACGCCCGATCGGTCGCCGTCCGCGGCATCAAGTGGGAGAACAGCACGATGTCCCAGGGGTGGTGGGTCGTCGACCTCGCCGCCGGGAGCATCAAGACGCTCTCCACCCAGGGCGAGAGCGTCTCGTTCGACCGGGACACGGTCTTCCACATGGGTGCCCCGTCCGGCAGCGACGCCCAGGTGTACCGCCGCGACGACCTGGACGCGGCCCCGACCACCTTCGACATGCGCGACATCGCCTCCTACGGCGACGTCGTCCGGCGGCTCGGCGACGACTTCGTCACCGTGACGCCGCCCAGCTCCGGCAACGACGGCGGGTACCGGGGCAACCATCTCGCCCTACGGGATGCCTCGGGGTCCTGGAAGTCACTGCTGGCCGTCGCTTCCCCCTCGGTGCACCGCACGCCCGACGGCTCGCTCCTGGTCGCCGGCGCAGAGCAGAACACCACCTACGGTGCCCTCGACTGGGGGTACTACCTCTTCTCCGAGGCCGCCGACGGCACGATCACCCGCAAGCGCCTCGCGGACATCGAGGACATGGAGGCCAAGCCCTACGGCATCTCCCTCGGCAGCGGCATCCTCACCACGGCCGACGACTCGAACCTGTACCAGCCGGGCGGCATCATCGGCGGCTACCGGAGCACCTGGCTGAAGACCTCCGGGCGGCCCGAGGAGCTGCGCTCGACCGTCGACGGCCTGGTGCAGGGCAGGGACGACGACTGCAGCCCCACGTGGCTCGTCTACTGCGTCAGCATGTTCGCGAGCGGCGACGGCCACCACGGCCGCAAGGCGGGCACCGAGCAGGATCTGACGATGCTCTACCGGAACGGGTCCGCCGCGGCCGGCCCGAGGCTGACGACCGGACTGGGCAGTCCGCAGCTCGTGGACCTCTCCGGCCGGTTCGGCGTGGTGAACCAGGGCTGGGACGGCAGCCAGGCCGTCGTCGAGTTCCGTGGCACCGACTCCGGCGCCGTCCTCCAGAAGCGCGATCCGGTCGCCTCGGCCGTCTGGGGCAACACGCTGTGGAGCGCCCTCGGTCGCCAGGAGGGCAGCCAAAACCCGTCGACCACCGTGGTCGCCAAGACGCTTCCGGCGGCGGCCGCCACGGTGCAGTCCTTCGACGCCGGCTGCGCCCCCGGCCAGCTCCAGGCCGTGGGCCGCCTCGTGTACTGGAAGTGCACGAACTTCTGGGGCGACGACTTCAAGGGCGCCGGCCTGTACGACCAGGCCAGCGGGCGCACCCTGCGCCTCGGCCAGGACGACGTCCTGCTCGGCGACGGCTACTTCGTCTCTCGCTCGGATGCCACCGGCCTCACCCTCTACGACGTGCGCAGCGGTCTCCCGACAAGCGGGAACCTCGCCGACGCGCCGCACCGCGTGGTGGCCACCCCCGCTGACCTCGGCGGGAACATGGCCCGTCGGGCCGGCTGGACCGTTGACCGCTTCGGCGGGCACGTCGCCTACACCGGTCCCGACCGCCGAGTGCGGATCGTCCCGTCCGGCGTCCCGACCTCGCGGATCTCCGTCATCGACGCGGACGCGGCGGCCGGCGTGAACCTGAGGACGGGTACCTGGAAGCCCCGCTGGTGGCTGTCCAAGCCCGCCGCCTCCTGGTCCCTGACGCTGAAGCACAAGGCGACCGGCAAGGTCGTCAGGACGCTGAACGGGGGTGAGGCACGCGGCATCGTCAGCACCACCTGGGACGGGAAGGACGCGGCGGGGCGCCTCGCCGTGAACGGTTCCTACACGTGGACGCTGACCGCGAAGGCCGCCGACGGCGTGCAGGCGGACCTGTCCTCGTCCGGGACGGTGTCCGTGTCCGGTGGCGCCGCCGTGTGGCGTGACCTCGCCGGGGACGACGGTTTCGGTGATCTGCTGGTGATGGACGCGGCGGGGCTCGTGTCGATGTACCGGGGGACCGGTACGGGCGCGGTGTCGGCGCGGATCGCCGGTTCGGGGGCGAAGTTCGCGACCTCGTCGGTGTTCGTGCCGGTGGGCGACCTGAACGGGGACCGTTGCGCGGATGTGTACGTCCGCGTGGGCGACCAGCTGCGGGCGTACCGGCCCGGGTGCGGGAAGGTGGTGTCCGCGTCCTCGCCGTACACCCTCGTCGGCCCCGGCTGGGGGCAGTACGACGTGCTGACCTCGCCGGGTGACGTGAACGGTGACGGGTACGCGGACCTGATCGCGCGTCAGGCGTCGACGGGCGACGTGTACTTCTACGGCGGCACGGCCGATCACCGGGTGAAGCCCCGGATCCGTATCGGCAGCAGCTGGAAGCTGTACAAGAAGCTCGTGGGCGCCGGGGACCTGAACGGTGACGGGCGTGGCGACCTGCTCGGTCTGGACGCGGCCGGTGTGCTGTGGCGGTACTACGGCACGGCGACCGGCGGTGTGTCCGCGCGGGCGCAGGTCGGTGTCGGCTGGGGCGGGTACTCCTCGCTCGTCGGTGTCGGTGACCTCTCCGGGGACGGTCGCTCCGACCTCGTGGCGCGTGACGCGGCCGGGAAGCTGTGGCGGTACAGCAGCACCGGGACGGGTGCGTACGGCACGCGGGTGCTGATCGGCACGAGCGGCTGGCACACCTTCAAGGGTCTCTACTGAGCCTCCCGCTTCCCCCGAGGGCCCGGCCGTCGTGACGGCCGGGCCCTCGGGCGTTCCCGGGGGCGAAGCAGGCCCGGGCGGCGTGGGGTTGGCCCCACCCCTGACCGGCATGCCTGCCGGATGGGGTGGTGGCGGCGGATTCGGGAGGCTGTGCGCATGACAACGAATCGTGGACGCAAGGCCCTGCTGCTCGCCCTCTCCGCCGCCACCGTCGCCGGCGTCGCCCTCAGTGGGGGAGGGGCCGCCCCCGCCGTTGCGGCCGGGCTCGATTGGGGGGACTGCGACCCTGCCGTGAAGCCGCTTTCGGGGCAGCGGTGCGCCACGCTCTCCGTACCACTGGATTACACCGATCCGGACGGTGAGCAGATCGAGCTCGCCGTGTCCCGGCTGCCCAGTTCTCGGCCCGAGGCGCGGCGAGGGACGCTGATGGTGATTCCCGGCGGGCCCGGGAGTTCCGGGGTGCAGCGGCTCGCGCAGAAGGGGGCCGCGCTGGCGGACGAGATGGACGGGGCGTACGACCTGGTGGCCTTCGACCCGCGCGGCGTCGGCCGTTCCGCGAAGGCGCGGTGCGGGCTCGCCGACGAGGACCGGTGGATGGTGACCCTGCGGTCCTGGCCGGGCGCGGACGGCGGGATCGACGAGAACGTGGCCCGTTCGAAGCGGATCGCGGAGGCCTGCGCCCGTAACGGCGGCGCGATGCTGCGGGGCCTGTCGACGGCGAACCAGGTACGGGACCTGGAGCGGCTGCGGCAGGCGCTCGGCGAGCGGAAGCTGTCGGCGTGGAGCGTCTCGTACGGGACGTACGTGGCTGCGGCGTACGCCGAGAAGTACCCGGGGCGGACCGACCGCTGGGTCCTGGACAGCAGCAGCGACCCCGACCCGCGGCGGGTCGCCCGGGGCTGGCTCGAAGGCATGGCGTGGGGGGCCGAGGACCGGCTCCCGGACTTCGCGGCCTGGGCGGCCCACCCGGACAGGGCGGCGGAGGGGCTGCGGCTCGCGGAGCGGCCCGGGGACGTACGGCAGGTCGTCCTCGACCTGGCGGCCCGGCTCGACCGGGAGCCGCGCGCCACGACGCTGCCGGGGGTGCCGCTGACGGGGACCGTGTTCCGTCAGGCGTTGCAGCTGGCGCTCTACTCCGACGCCGCCTTTCCCTCCTTCGCGCGCCTGATGACGGAGGCGCTCGACCCGGCGGGGCGGCCGGCGCTGCCGCGTGAGCTCTCCGGGGCGATGCCGGACGACGCCGCCGCGATCACCGTCGGCGTCATCTGCAACGACATGGACTGGCCCGCGTCCGTACCGGCGTACGAGCGGGCCGTCGCGGCGGACCGCTCCCGGTTCCCGCTGACGGCGGGGATGACGGCGAACATCACGCCCTGCTCCTTCTGGAAGGGCGGGGCGGTGGAGAAGCCCGTCCGCATCACCGACCGCGGCCCGTCGAACATCCTGATGATCCAGAACCTGCGGGACCCGGCGACGCCGTACGCCAAGGGGCTGCGGATGCGGGCGGCGCTCGGCGACCGGGCGCGGCTCGTCACCGTCGACCACGGCGGCCACGGGGTCTACCTGGGCAGCGGGAACGCGTGCGGCGACGGAGCGGTGACGCGGTTCCTGACGGAGGGGATGCGGCCGGCGGAGGACGTTCTCTGCGGGTGAGGACGGGGCGAGGGTGTTCTCTGCGGGTGAGGACGGGGCGAGGGCGGACGGGCGGAGGAGGGTCGGTGGAGGTGCGGTGGTTACGCGGGGGGCTCGGGTGCGTGCAGTGCAGCGCGCAGGTGGCCCCGGGACTTCCGCAGCCGGCGTTCGGCCGTCGGGGCGTCGATGTCGGCGAGGATCATGAGGATCGCGTTCTTCACCTCCCCGTCGGCGGCGGCGAGAGCGGTCTCGATCTGCTCGTCCGGGGCGCCGGTGGCCAGGGCGACGATGCGCCGCGAGCGGGCCTGGAGCTTGTCGTTGGAGGCGCGGACGTCGACCATCAGGTTTCCGTAGGTCTTGCCGAGCCGGATCATCGTGATCGTCGAGATCATGTTGAGGACGAGCTTCTGGGCGGTGCCCGCCTTGAGCCGGGTCGAGCCGGTGAGCAGCTCGGGGCCGGGGACGACCTCGATGCCGTGGTCGGCGGCGGCGGCGAGCGCACTGTCCTCGTTGCAGGACAGGCCGATGGTGAGCGCGCCGAGTGCGCGGGCGTGTTCGACGGCGCCGATGGCGTACGGGGTACGGCCGGAGGCGGAGACGCCGACGACGGTGTCGTCGGCGGTGACGCCGAGCGCGGTGAGGTCCCGCGCCGCGAGCTCCTTCGAGTCCTCGGCGCCCTCGACGGCCTTGACCATGGCGGACGGGCCGCCCGCGATGATGCCGACGACCTGGGACGGGTCGGTGTTGAAGGTGGGCGGGCACTCGCTGGCGTCGAGGACGCCGAGGCGGCCCGCGGTGCCGGCGCCCAGGTAGATGAGGCGTCCGCCGCGGGCCATGCGGGCGGCGGTGGCGTCGATGGCGGCGGCGATGGCGGGGAGCTGCCGGGCGACGGCGGCGGGGACGGTCTGGTCCTCGCCGTTCATGAGCGCGGCGATCTCGGCGGTGGGGAGCTGGTCGATCTCGGCGAGCTCGGGGCGGAAGGCCTCGGTGGTGAGGGTGGCGAGCTGGGCGCGGAGTTCGGAGTAGGTAGCAGACACGTGCGGCTCTTTCGGCTCTTTCGGTGCTGTGGTCGGTGCTGTGGTCGGCGCTGTCGTCGGGGTCGGCGCGTGGTTCGTCAGCGGGTGCGGGGGGCGTGGCGGTGGGCGAGGGCTTCGTACGAGGCGGCGAGGGCAGGGGCCGCCGTCTCGTACGTACGCTGGGTGACGCAGGTGAACAGGCAGTCCACGACCAGGAGTTGGCTGGTCCGGGACGACATGGCCGCCGGGCGCAGTTCGCTCTCGCGGGCGGTGGACGTGGTGAGGACGTGGTCGGCGTACTGGCTGACGGGCCCGTCCGGGCGGCCGGTGATCGCGACCGTGGTGGCGCCGTGGTCGAAGGCGGTCCGCAGCGGTTCTATGACGTCGCCGGTGGAGCCGGAGTGGGTGATGGCGATGGCCACGTCGCCGGAGCGGAGCTGCACGGCGTTGGTGACGGCCAGGTGCGGGTCGCTGTGGGCGTGCGCGATGAGGCCGATGCGGAGGAGTTTCTGGCCGAGGTCCTGGGCGACGAGGCCGGAGGCGCCGATGCCGTAGATGTCGATGCGACGGGCGGTGGCGAGGGCGGCGACGGCGGCGCCGAGCTGCACGGTGTCGAGTCCGGCGGCGGTGTCGGCGAGGGTCTGCTGCTCGTCGTAGGCCAGCTTGGCGACGACGTCGGCGATCGGGTCGTCGACGGCGATGTCGGCGGTGACGGCGGGCGCGCGGCCCGACTGCTGCTGGGCGGCGAGCCCGGCGAGCGCGAGGCGCAGGTCGCGGTAGCCGGGGTAGCCGAGGAGGCGGGCGGTGCGGACGACGGTCGCCTCGCTGGTGCCGGTGAGCTCGGCGAGGCCGGTGACCGTGAGCGCGGCACAGCCGGCCGGGTCTCCGGCAACGGCCTCGGCGACCCGCTGCATGGAGCGGGTCATGGACGGCGCGAGGGTCCGCACCTTGGCGGCTAGGGCGGCGGGGGCGGGGGGCGCGGGGGAGGCGGGGGGCGCGGGCGCGGGGGGCGCGGGCGGCGCGGGCGGTGAGGGTGCTGGCGGCGGCGGCGGTGCGTCGCTCGTGAAACTTTCCTTCACGTCATTGGTCACACCTGAAAGATACTTTCGGCGGGGTAGGTCGACAAGACCCCGTCGTCCGCGGCTGCGCACGGTCCCGGCGTACCGGGTGACAATGACTGCATGGACGACATCGACTCCGTGGAGCAGGCGCTGCACGCCGCTCGCGCGCTGGTACTGGCCGACCTGGCGGCCCGGGAGGTCGCCGCCGCGCAGGTCGTGTCGATGGTGGAGGACGCGGTCACCCACCGGCGCTGGTGGGTCGAGCAGTGGCCCGAGGGCGTGGCGTACGTCGCCGGTCTCGTCGCCCAGGACGTCCAGGACGCCCTGCTCGAACGGTACGGCCGCTGGCCGCTCTGCCCGGTCTGCTCGACGGGCGACCCGCACGCCCTGGACGTGGAACCGGAACTGGGCCCGGACCCGCACTGGGTCTGCGGCAAGCAGGGCGTGGTGGTCGCACCGGTGGGCGGCCTGAAGTGAAGGGGCCGTACGGGCACGAGGCGAAGGCGGTCAGGGCGTGACCCTCTACATCGACCCGCCGACCTGGCCGGGCCACGGCCGCATGTGGTCGCACCTGGTCAGCGACGTCTCCTTCGAGGAGCTGCACACCTTCGCCGCCTCGATCGGCGCCCCGCCCCGCGCCTTCGAGCGCGACCACTACGACATCCCCTCCGACCGCTACGCGGACGCGGTGGCGGGCGGCGCGGTCGAGGTCGGCTCGAAGGAACTGCTGCGCCGCCTCACGGAGGCGGGACTGCGCCGGCCGAAGAGCCGCCCGGCGCGGGGCGACGGGCCCTTCGGCTGATCACGCGCGCGACCGGGTCATCCGCCGGTTCCGGTGGCCTGGACGGCCCGGCCGCAGTCCGGCGGCAGCGCCTGGACGACCAGGGCGATCGCTTCGGCGGCGGTCGCGACGACGGTGTGCTCGCTGAGCGGTTCCGACTGGCCGCCGACCCGCAGGCAGCCGTCGGCCGCCGGGCCTATCTCCCACAGGTCGTGCGAGAAGGGCGGCGCGGGGGCGCGGTGGAAGGTGATCCTGCCGTGGGTGACGAAAGGGACGAGCCGGCGAAGCTCCGGGGTGTTGTACGCCTCTTCCAGTAGCGGCCACTGGCCGGCGGCCGCGGCCCTCTCCACGTCCCACGCGTACTCGGCGGCGCGCCCTTCCTCCTGAGCCACCGCGCGCGGGGAGGCGGTGAGCCATGCCCGCCGACCGGCGATCAGGGTGAGGGGGTCGCCGCGCTCCCAGTCGCCGATCGCCTCC
This sequence comes from Streptomyces sp. NPDC002773, assembly GCF_040295605.1. NCBI lineage: Bacteria > Bacillati > Actinomycetota > Actinomycetes > Kitasatosporales > Streptomycetaceae > Streptomyces > Streptomyces sp. NPDC002773. The sequence continues at coordinate 94,150 of NZ_JBEOVO010000017.1, read as the reverse complement.
GCCACGTCCTCCAACGTCTCGGCGCGTCCGTGCAGGGCCGCTCCCAGCCAGGGCATGTTCAGGCGGGCCTGGATCTCGTGCCGGTCACGTTCCAGAACGACATGGACGGCCCCGCGCTCTGCTGTGACGACGACGGTGACCGGCCCGTGGGGCGCCGATGGCGATGAAGTGACCCGCACGGACGCCAGGGTGATTCCCGCTGACGCCGCGATGCGCAGCAGCCCGGCTCCGGGGTCGCCGGCATCGGGGCTGAGCTCCGGGTAGAGCACGGTGTCCATCATCGTTGTTCCCTCGTGTGGTGGCCGTGCGCTCACACCTGGACCGCCGTCGTGACGCGGGCCGCGATCGTGCGGGCGCAGGTCTGGGAGTCCGTGCGGGTGGTGTCGACCTCCAGGTCGTAGGTGACGCCGTCGTGGACGGTGGTCGCCTGTTTCGCGGCCATGCCCGTGACCCGGTCTCCGCGGGCGGCCTCGCGGGCCTCGGCGACGGGGCCGGCGCAGTGGACGCCGACCCAGAGGACGTCCAGGTCGCCCACGAACGTCCGCCAGCGGTCCTGGGCGGCGGCTCCGCTCAGGAAGACGTCGTCGACGATGATCCTGGCGCCCGCGCGGGCCATCGCGGCGATGCCCGTGGCCCAGGCGCCTTCGAGGGTGCGGAAGTCCGCTCCGATGTTCACTCCGCCGTCGGGGGCGAACTCGATTCCCGCGTCGGAGCCCTGCATCCTCAGGGGCATGGCGTCGATGAGCGAGTCGACGCCGAACGCCAGCCAGGGGTCGGGCAGGACCGTCTGGAGGGACCGTACGATCGCGGACTTGCCCGCGCTCGAACCGCCGTTGAGGATGATCATTTGCGTTGTCACCCTGTCACCCTAGGGCGGCGCCGGCGGCGTACGTAACGGATTTCAGCGGGGGGCTACGGCCTTCTCGGGCTGCGGGGCGCCGGACGTCACCACGCGGGACGTGGAACTGTGGAGCTTCAGCGCCACCGCCGCCGTCCCGAGGCCCAGGGCCGTCATCGCCGCGCCCGCCCAGGCCGTGGAGGCGAAGCCGAGGCCGGCGTCGATGACGGTGCCGCCGAGCCAGGGGCCGCCCGTGTTGCCGAGGTTGAAGGCGGCGGTGGTGGTGGCGCCGGCGAGGGTGGGGGCGGCGCCCGCCACGTTGAACATGCGGGCGTTGAGCGCCGGGGCCGTGTAGAAGGCCGAGACGCCCAGGAGGAAGGTCAGGACGATCGTGGCGGTCGGGCTGGTCGCGAACAGGGCCAGGGCGACGAGGAAGACCGTGGAGGCGGCGATGCCGGTGAGCATCACGCCGAAGAGGTGGGCGTCGGCGACCCGGCCGCCGATCGCCGTACCGACGACGGCGCCGATGCCGAAGAGCCCGAGGACGCCCGAGACCCAGCCCTTGTCGAGGCCGGAGACGTCGGTGAGCAGCGGGGCGAGGTAGGAGAAGGCGCAGAAGACGCCGCCGGCCGCGAGTGCGGTGACGACGACGGAGAGGAGGACCTGGCGGTCGCGGTAGATGGCCAGTTCCCGCTTGAGGCGGGGCTTCTCCTGGGGGAGGGGGATGCGGGGGATACGGGTCACCACGCCCACGAGCGCGATCGCGGAGGCCGCGCCGACGGCCCAGAACGCGGACCGCCAGCCGAGGTGCTCGCCGAGGAACGCGCCCGCCGGGACGCCGAGGACGTTCGCGATGGACAGGCCGCCGATCATGACCGCCATGGCGCGGGCGCGCGAGCCGACCGGGACCATCGCGATGGCCACGGCGGCGCCGACCGCCCAGAAGCCCGCGCAGGCGAGGGCGCTGATGACGCGGGAGGCGAAGAGGACGGCGTAGTTGGGGGCGAGCGCGCCCGCTATCTGACCCAGGCCGAAGACGGTGATCAGGGCGATCAGGGTCGTCTTGCGGGGGAGCCTGAGCGTCGCCACCGCCAGGAGCGGCGCGCCCACGACCATGCCGATCGCGAAGGCCGAGATGAGCAGTCCGGCGCGGGGGATGGAGACGTTCATGTCCTCCGCGATGGGCGGCAGCAGCCCGGACAGCATGAACTCGCTCGTCCCGAGCGCGAAGACGGAGAGTCCGAGGATGTAGACGGCCAACGGCATCCGGGCGCCGGCCGCGCCGGACGCGCCGGACGCACCCGCCGGGGCGGGCTCGGGTGCGGGGGTCGTGGTGGGCTCGGCGGGCTCGGCGGAGGGAGACGGCATGACATGCGTCAACCAGGGATTTGTCCCTGTCATTCCGCCCGCACAGCTCGTCTCGGCATGTGGGACCGGACCGGCCTGTGGGACCGGAAAGGCCTGTGGGACCGGAAAGGCCGCCCGGTCCGGAGTGGGACCGGGCGGCCTTCACGAGTGGCCCCTGCTCAGCAGAGGCAGGGCTCGGCTCCCCGGCCGAGCATGGTGACGTCCCGGGCGCTCAGCGCACCGGCGTACGCCTGGATCTCGTCCACGTCGCCGTGCAGGTACTCGCCGGGACCGTCGGCGGTGAGGCCGCGGCCGACCTGCAGCGGCCCGGTGCCGTGCCAGGTCTGCGGGAGGGTCGCGGTCGCCTCCGCGTTGGTGTACCCGTCGAGGTACAGCTTGACGGTGTCGTCCGCGTCGTCGTACACGACGGCCAGACGGTTGCCCTGGCCCTCGCCGCCGTCCGCCGGCGCGATGTGCGAGACGATCCGTTCGGGCGCGCCGGGCTCGTCCCGCTCCGGCACGACGAGCTGCCAGGCCTGGGCGGACGGCTCGTACCGCACCTTGAAGGCGTCCGTGTGCTCACCCGGTACGGACAGCACGGTCATCGGGCCGGCCGGTTCGTGGTCCGCGAGGCGGACCACCACGCCGATGCTGAAGCTGTCCGAGGTGTCCACGACCGGCCCGTCGGCGGCGGCGTGGCCGCCTTCGCCGTCCAGGGTCAGGTGACCGTCGCCGACCAGCGCGTACGGCACGACCGGGCAGTCGGGGTCGAGGTCGGGGACGCAGGAGCCGTCGGGCCCTCGGTGAATCGTGGCTCCGGCGGCGAGCCGCAGCGGCGCGCCGTCCTTCTCCTCGGGGCTCGTGCCGTCCGTCGCGGTCTCCAGGGACCAGCGGGCGAGCGGCTTCGGCTGCCGGTGGGCGAGCCGGGTCACCTCGGCGGCGACGACGACGCGGTCGTGGACCTGCACGCCGCCGATGTCGCCCCGCCAGTGGTGGCCGTAGCGGGCCCCGTTGAGGGCCCGGCCGAGCTGGAACGCGCCGGTCGACACGGCGGGTGAGGCCTGGGCGGCGGTGCCCGCCGCGCGACCGTTGACGTACAGCTGGGCGCGGCCGGTCTCGGTGTCGTAGAGCCCGAGCAGGTGGGTCCACTCGCCGGTCTCGGGGGTGCCGCCCGACACCTTTGCCTCGCCGAGGGTGAAGGACCAGGCGGCGCCGGAGTCCTTCGCGCGCAGGCCGAGGGTGAAGGCGTTCCCGTTGCTGGTGTCCTGGCTCGCGACCGTCATGGTGCGGTCGGTCCGCGCGGGGCGGACCCAGGCGCTGACGGCGAAGGTCCTTCCGGTGTCGACGACCGGGGCGTCCGTGGTGAGGAAGCCCTGGGGGCCGCCGTCGAGCGAGGCCGTGGCGGTGAGGGAGGTGCGGGCGGGCGCCGGGCCACCGAAGGTCACGCCGGTGCCGGCCCGGGCTGCCGTGCCCGTCTCGGCGGCGGCGCTCGTGGATCCGGCGGGGTCGGCCAGCTTCCAGTGGGCGACGGGCGCGCGGCCGGACGTCACGAAGAACCAGTGCGTGGCGCTCGTGCTGATGCGTCCGGCCCGGTCGACGGCCCGGACGGTCAGGTAGTCCGGGCCGGTCTTCTGCGGCAGGAAGCGGATGGTCGCGGCGCCGCCGGGCTCGTCGGGGCGGACGGTTCCGTAGGGGCCGCCGACGAAGCCGTACTCGTACGCGACGACGTCGGGTGACGGGGAGTCCACGACGAAGGAGCCGTACACGCCGACGCCGTCCCGGTACTGCTGTTCCGGGTACTCCTCCGAGGTGACGACCGGCTTCTCCGGGCTCACGCGGTCGATGACGAAGCGGCAGGCCGCTCCCGTCCCCTCGGAGCTCCACGCGGAGACGGCGGTGCCGTCGTTGGCGCGGACGTGCCACGAGACGACGGTGTCCGCCGGGACGTCCGACGGGAGCTGCCAGCGCTGGGCTGTCCCGGAGGACAGCTGGTACGAGGCGTAGGTGCGGCGCTGCTCGACTCCGGACGCGTCCGTCCACCAGGCCTCGAACTCGCCAGCGACCATGTTGGCCTCGACGGGCTGGTTGTCCTCCTCCGGGTCGTGCAGCACGGCCGTGACGACGGGTGCCGTCGCCACGTACGTGGGCGTGTCACCGGTGGCGCAGGCCTTGAAGTGCGTCTGCAGTTCCTGGACGAGCGGCTGTCTCGGCGGCAGGTTCTCCACCGCGTGTGCGGTGCCGGGCAGGGAGGCGACGACCGCGGCCGTCGCGACCACCGCGCCCCACCCTGTGTACGGCCGTCTGCCGGTGGGTCTCGTCCGATCGGACTTCTGCGTGAACAAAGCGTCCCCTCCCCTGATGGCATGCGTGGCTGGTGATCACGAGCCGCGCGTGCTGGAGGCTAACAAGTGCGCCGGTGGGGGGAGTAGCGATTTCCGGCCCGGCCGTCTCACTCCGGTGACAGCCATGATCGGCGTCGGCTCATTCAGGGGCGGACGCGTCCGTCAGTTCCTTCAGCTCCCTCTCCATGTTCTCCCGTGCCTTCTCCTCCCAGGCTGCCGCCCCGTACGGGGTGTGGAAGAGCCGGGGGAGGGAGAGGAGCTGGCGGAGGACGGTTGCGCGGCCCTCGCGGAAGGCGTCCTCGGGGACGAAGGCGTACTCCTCGCGAACCGCCTCCGCATACCCCCTGTACGTATCGGGTCCGGTCGCGAGGATCGCGAGGTCGGCGTCGCAGAGGGTCTCGCCGTTCAGGTCGCCCGGGGTCGGGTCGTGGGTGGTCGTGAGGCGGACCAGGCGGGCCACCTCCGCCACCTCGTGCGGGGTGAGTCCGACCTCGGTGAGGGCCTTTTCGGCCAGGACCGCCGAGCGTTCCTCGTTCTCCGAGCGGTCCGGGCGGTAGACCGCGTCGTGGAACCAGGCGGCCAGTCGTACGAGCTCCAACTCGCCGCCCTCGCCGCCCTGGTCGGCCAGTTCGTCGATGCGGTCGAGGACCGCCCTGAGGTGGTCGACCGTGTGGTAGCGGCGCTGGGGCTCGGCCCAACGCGACAGCAGGTTCCGGCCGTACGGGGTGGGGTCGGGGCCCTCGCGGCCGGAGCGGGCGGCGAGCAGGGTGGCGTTCCAGCGCTGGAGGAGTGCGGGGTCCACGGGTGCGGTCATGGCTGCATTCTGCCGCTCCGGTGGGCTGGAAGCTCGTGTTCCGAGCGGCCGGCAGTGCGCCGCCCGCTCGCTCTTACATACCCCCCATGGGTATGTTACGGTGCTCCCCACAGGTACCCCCTAGGGGTATGCCCCGAGTCTGCTCGGGGGCCGACGCGAGCGAAGGGTCAGGGCAATGTCAACCGTCAATCCCCGGCGCTGGTGGGCACTTGTCGTGCTCGCCGCCGCACAGTTCATGGTCATCATGGACACCTCGATCATCGGGGTCGCACTCCCCGAGATGCAGAAGGACCTCGGCTTCACGCAGAGCGAGCTCTCGTGGATCTTCAACGCCTACGTGATCGTCTTCGGCGGTCTGCTGCTCCTCGGCGGACGCCTCTCCGACCTCGTCGGAGCCCGCAAGATCTTCGTCTCCGGCTGGGCCGTCATGATCGCCGGATCCGTCGTGGCCGCCGCCGCGCAGACCGCCTGGGTCGAGATCGTCGGCCGCGCCGTCCAGGGCGTCGGCGGTGCGCTCATCGCGCCCTCCGCCATGACCCTCCTGATGATGCTCTTCATGCACGACCCGAAGGAGCTCGGCAAGGCGATGGCGCTCTACGGCGCCGCAGCCCCCGCCGGCGGCACCGCGGGCGTCTTCCTCGGCGGTGTCTTCACCGAGTGGATGAGCTGGCAGTGGGTCTTCATCATCTACATCCCGATCGGCCTCGCCACCCTCGCCGCCACCAAGCTCCTCCCGAACGTCGAGTCCCGCCGCGGCTCCGTCGACGTCCTCGGCGCCGTCGCCGTCACCGCGGGCCTCGCCCTCGCCGTCTTCGCCGTCGTCCGCGCCCCCGAGGTCGGCTGGGGCTCCACCGGCACGATCCTCCAGCTGAGCGGCGCCGCCGTCCTCCTCGTCCTCTTCTTCGTCATCCAGAAGAGCATCAGCGAGCCGCTCATGCCCCTCAGCGTCTGGCGGGTCCCGCGCCTCGGCTCGGCCAACCTCGCCATGACACTGCTCGGCGCCGCGTGGATCCCCATGTGGTACTTCCTCAACCTGTACCTCCAGCAGGTCCTCGACTACGGCGCCTTCGAGTCCGGCGCCGCGCTGCTCCCGATGACCGTGCTCCTCATGATCTTCATGACGGCCATCACCGCCCGCCTCATGGGCAGGTTCGGCGCCAAGCCGCTCATCGCCGGCGGCCTCCTCGTCCTCGCGGCCGGTCTGGTCTGGCTGGCGGCCGTCCCGCCGACCGGCACCTTCCTCGTCGACGTCCTGCCGGCCTCGCTCGTCGCCGCGCTCGGCATGTCCCTCGCCTACATCCCGGCGATGATCGCCGCCATGTCCGGCGCCCCGCAGGAGCAGGCCGGTCTCGCCTCCGGCATCGTCAACACCACCTACAACGTCGGCTCCGCCCTCGGCCTCGCCGCGCTGACCGCCGTCGCCATGTCCCAGGGCGCCGACCAGCTCGGCAACCTGCCGAAGCTGACGGACGGCTTCTCCGCCGCCTTCATCGGCGCCGCGATCGTCGCCGCCCTCGGCGGTGTCATCACCCTGCTCGTCATGAAGAGCGACAAGGCCGTCGCCGGAGCGTCCGCCCCCGCTCCCGTGGGCGAGAAGGTCTCCGTCTGAGCCCGCCCCCGAGGGGCCGCCCGATGTCCTCCCCCGGACGTCGGGCGGCCCCTTTTCCGTACCCGGAAAGGGAATGCCATGCAACTGAACACCCGTGCCGTGCACGTCTTCAACGAGCCCTTCCAAGGCGGCAGTTGGCCGCTCTCCGTGCCCCTCGTGCAGTCCTCCGCCTTCGCCTTCGACTCCGCCGCCGAACTCGCCGAGGCCATGGCCGGGCCCGATGGGCAGTACGTCTACAGCCGCCGCGGCAACCCGACCGTACGGGCCCTAGAGCAGACCCTCGCCGGGCTCGAACAGGGCGCCGGGGCCATCGCCTTCGCCTCCGGGATGGGGGCGATCAGCGGGGTGCTGCTCGCGCTCCTGCGGCCCGGCGACCGGGTCGTCGCCCAGCGGTGCCTGTACGGGGGCACCCACGCCGTCCTGTCGGACCTCGCCGAGCGGTACGGGATCGAGGTCGTACGGATATCGGGCGACGACCCGGCCGAGGTCGAGGCCGCCGCCGTGCACCCCGCGACCCGGCTGCTCGTCCTGGAGACCATCGCCAACCCCACCGGCCAGGTCCCCGACCTGCCGGGGCTGCTCGCCGCCGCCCGCGCGCTCGGCGTGACGAGCGTCGTCGACAACTCGCTCGCCTCGCCCGTCCTGTGCCGCCCCCTGGAGCACGGCGCCGACATCGTCGTCCACTCCACCACCAAGTACCTCTCCGGGCACTCGGACGTCCTCGGTGGCGCCGCCGTGTTCGCCGACGACGAGCTGCGCCGACGCGTCTGGCCCCGCACGGTCGAACTCGGCGCCTGCGCCGACCCGTTCGCCGCCTGGCTGACCCTGCGCGGCATACCCACCCTGCCGCTGCGGATGCGGGAACACTGCGCCAACGCCGCCGTCCTCGCCGAGCGGCTCGGAGGCCACGCCGCCGTCACGGCCGTCCACTACCCCTGGCTCGCCGGCCACCCCTCGGGCGCCGTCGCCCGGAAGGTGCTGTCGGGCGGTGGCGGGCTGCTCTCCTTCGAGCTCGCGGGCGGCCGGGAGGCCGGCCGGGACCTCATCGAGCGCGTACGGGTGGCCCGGCTCGCGCTCTCCCTCGGCGGGGTGGAGACGCTCGTCACGCACCCGGCGTCCACCTCGCACCGGGAGCTGGACGGGCCGGCGCTCGCCGCCGCCGGGATAGCGGCAGGGCTGGTGCGGATGTCCGTCGGCATCGAGGACGCCGACGACCTCTGGTCCGACCTCGAACAGGCCCTGGCCCGACGGTAGTCGGCGCTTCTTTTGGGTTGACAAAATAAATGGTCGATTCGTAGATTGGATGTCGCCAGGGAAAGACCACTCCTAGGTCAAGGGGGGCGCGTGATGCGTTACTTCGAGGACTTCCGGCCCGGCGACGTCCACGAGCTGGGCACCGTCACCGTCACGACGGAGGAGGTGCTGGAGTTCGGCAGGCGCTTCGACCCGCAGCCCTTCCACACGGACCCCGCGCGCGCGGAGCTGTCGCAGTTCCGCGGCCTGATCGCGAGCGGGTTCCACACCCAGGCGATGTTCATGCGCCGCTACGTCGACGGACTGCTCGCCTACAGCGCCTGTATGGGCTCGCCCGGCATCGACGAGGTCCGCTACCTGCGGCCCGTCCGCCCGGGTGACGTCCTCACCGCGCGCGTCGAGATCCTCGGCGCCACCCCGTCGCCGTTCAACCCGGCCACCGGCACCGTCAAACCGCGGTGCACGCTCGTGGCCCCCGACGGGACGGCCGTGTTCAGCATGATCCTGCACAGCATCTTCCGACGGCGCCCCGCCGACGCCGAGGCCGGCCATCTGTCGTCGATGCCCGCGGCCGAGGATCCCGTCGCCTGCGCGCGACCGGCGAAGACCTGTGTCCCGGTCATGAGCGCCTGACGGAACCGTCCCTCCGTCAGGCCCTGCCCCTGAACACGGCCGTCCGTACCGCCGTATCCCCGGCCGTCCGTATCCCCGGCCACCCGTATCGCCGACCGCCCGTACCCCGGCCGTCCGCAACACCGGACATCACTGGAAACCAAACCGAAGGGGGACCTCCTGTGGAGGCCGTATCCCGCACCGCCCAGTGGACCGCCGCCGCGCGCGCCCTGGAGACCGAGCGCGAGGACCGGCTGTTCGCCGATCCCTACGCGCGCACCGTCGCCGACCGCATCGGCTTCGAACTGCTCGAGCGCTACGCCGGGGGCGGCACCGTGCCGTTCCTCGCCATCCGCACCACCTACCTCGACCGCGCCGTCGTCCAGGCGGTGGAGGAGCGGGGCATCCGCCAGGTCGTCTTCCTCGCCGCCGGCATGGACACCCGTTTCTTCCGGCTGCCCTGGCCCGACGGCGTCACCGTCTACGAGCTCGACCGCCCGGCGCTCCTGGAGGCCAAGGCCGAGATGCTCGCGAGCGAGCCCCAGCCGGCCGGCCGCACCCGGATCACCGTTCCCGTCGACCTCACCGAGGACTGGACGGGCCCCTTGAAGGAGGCGGGCTGGAAGAGCGACGAGCCCGTCCTGTGGGTGGTCGAAGGCCTGCTGTTCTTCCTGCCCGAGCAGGCCGTACGCACCCTGATCTCGACGCTCTCCGCGCACGCCGCCCCCGGCTCCGTGCTGCTCGGCGACGTCATCTCCAAGGCGGCCCTGGAGAACCCGCTCGCCCGTGGCTTCATGAAGGCCCTGGACGAGGACGGCAACCCGTGGCTGTTCGGCACCGAGGAGCCGGAGGCGCTGCTCGACGACTGCGGCTGGGCCGTACGCGAGGTGAAGCAGCCCGGTGAGCCGGGCGCCGACTTCGACCGCTGGCCCTACCCGGTCCCGCCCAGGACCGTCCCGCGCGTCCCCCGCTCCTTCCTCTTCACGTGCGACCTGCCCGGTGCGGCCGACGCCGATCCGGGGGTGGCCGCGTGACCGCCCGCCGGGGGTCCGGGGGTCGCCCCCCGGGCCGGCACAGCACGTGCGACCTGCCCACCCATCGACAGGAGGAGGCGGCATGAGCGCCCACGACTTCCACCAGCGGGTCATCACCGACGCCGGCGCGGCCGTGCGCGGTCTGACCGTCGCCCTCGGCGAGCGCCTCGGCCTGTACAAGGCGCTGGCCGCCGACGGGCCCCTCACCGCGGGGCAGCTCGCGAACGCGACCGGCACGAACGAGCGGTACGTCGAGGAGTGGCTGCACGCCCAGCTCTCCGCCGGGTACGTCGAACGGCACCCCAGCTCCCTCACGTACACGCTCCCCGCCGACCACGTCGAGGTGCTCGCCGACCCGAAGGCCGTCACGTACGCCGCCGGGTTCTTCACCGCCCTCAAGGCGCTGTACGCCACCGAGGACCTGCTCGTGGAGGCGTACCGCACCGGTGACGGCGTCGGCTGGGCCGAGCACGACGCGGCCCTCGACACCGGCATGGGCTCCTTCTTCCAGCCGACGTACGAGCACAAGCTCGTCCCCGACTGGCTGCCCGCCCTCCACCAGGTCACCGACAAGCTCACCGCCGGCGGCACGGTCGCGGACGTCGGCTGCGGCGTCGGCCACACCACCCTCCTCATCGCCCGCGCCTTCCCGAACGCCACCGTCCACGGCTTCGACTACTCCGAGGAGGCCATCTCGATCGCGCGTGAGCTCGCCGAGGAGGCCGGTCTCTCCGACCGGGTCGTCTTCGAGGTCGCCTCGGCCGACGACTACCCGGGCTCCGGCTACGACCTGGTGTGCTTCTTCAACGCCCTGCACGACATGGGCGACCCGGTCGCCGCCGCCCAGCACGTCCACAAGTCCCTGGACGCGGACGGCACCTGGATGCTCGTCGAGTCGAACGTGTCCCCGCAGGACATCGACGCCCAGACGCCCGCCGCCCGCATGTTCATGGCCCTGTCGGCCGTGATGTGCCTGCCCGTCGCGGTTGCCCAGCGCGGCCCGCACGCGCTCGGCAACCACTCCGGCGAGAAGGCCTTCCGGGCCATCGCGGAGGAGGCCGGCTTCACCCGCTGGCGGCGCGCGACGGAGACCGCCGTGAACGCGGTCTACGAAGTCCGGCCGTAACCCCCATCGTCACGAGGAGCGAAAAACATGGGCGTGACCGCCCCCCTGCCCGTCACCGACCGGTTCATGGAGGTCCTGGAGCGGCTCAGCGAGCGTTCCGTCGAGGACTACTACAACCCGTACCAGACCTTCCAGTGGCCCGAGACGCTGGAGGAGAACCGTTTCTGGATGACGCCGGAGCTGCTCACCGTCCACGGCACCGAGCACTACGACACCCTCGGTGAGGAAACGCTTCAGCGCCTGTCCAAGTGGGAGTCCATCAACTTCTACAGCCTCAACGTGCACGGCATCCGCGAGCTCCTCATCGAGGTCGTCGGCCGGATCCACATGCCCGGCTTCGAGGTGCCCTCGGACTTCTTCCACCACTTCATCGGTGAGGAGAACGAACACATGTGGTTCTTCTCCGAGTTCTGCCGCCGCTACGGCAACAAGATCTACGGCTCCACCGCGATGCGCGCCGACGCCGCCTGGGAGCCCGAGGTCGAGAACTTCCTCGTCTTCACCCGCATCCTCTTCTTCGAGGAGCTCGTCGACCACTACAACGCCCGGATGGCGAAGGACGACGCCCTCTGCCACACCATCCGCGAGGTCAACCGCATCCACCACCAGGACGAGTCCCGCCACATCGCCTTCGGGCGCGAGCTGGTCTCCCTCCTGTACGGCCGGATGTGCCAGGCCGTGAGCGCCGAGCGGGTCCGCGAGGTGGAGGCGTACCTCAAGCGGTACGTCGTCTACAGCATCAACTCCCTCTACAACCCGCACGTCTACCGCGACGCCGGCATCCCCGACCCGCTGGCCCTGCGCAACGCGCTGGTCGCCGACGAGAGCCGCCGCCCCCACGAGCGCAAGGCCGTCCGCAAGCCGCTCGCCTTCTTCCTGAAGACCGGGATCTTCTCCGACGACACCCTGCCCGTCGTCTGAGCGTGTCCGCGAGACCTCCCACCTGAGAGGTGCACCGACCATGAGTGTGACCACCCCCGAGACCGTCGGGGCGACACGGGGCCTTCCCTCGCTCGGCCCGGAGGCGACCCGCCTGCTGCGGCTCCTCGACGACACCTTCGAGAGCTGGGGAGTGACCGCGGGCGCCCGCCCGATGACCATGCCCCCGCTCCTCCCGGCCGCCGACCTGGCGAAGCTGGACTACTACGACAACTTCCCGCACCAGGCCGTCCTCGCCGCCCCGCTCGACCTGGAGGGGCGCCTCACCACCCCCTTCGACGCCGAGCGCGGGGAATGGCCCGCCGCCGCCCTCGAACCGGCCGGCCTCGGACTGCCCTCGGCGTCCTGTTACGCCGTCTACCTCGACCACCAGGGCACCCGGGTCGCCGACGACACCCTCGTCACGATCTGTTCCTGGTGCTTCCGCAAGGAGACCCACTACGAGGGGATGCGTCGCCAACTCGGCTTCCGTATGCGGGAGATCGTCGCCATCGGCGCCCGCGAGCACGCCGAGACCCACCTCGCGGACTTCACCGGGAGGATCCAGGCCTTCGCCGCCGCCCTCGACCTGCCACTGCGCAGGGAGGCCGCCTGCGACCCGTTCTTCGACAAGGGCGGCTCGAAGGCGCTCCTCCAGCGGCTCACCCCGGTGAAGTACGAGTTCCTGTACGAGGACCTGGCGATCGCCTCGGTCAACACGCACCGGAACTTCTTCGGCGACCGCTGCGACATCACCCTCGCGTCGACCGGCGGACCGGCCTTCACCAGCTGTGTCGCCTTCGGCCTCGAACGCTGGCTGTCCGCACTGACCCGCCGCCACGGCAGCTGGGAGTCCGCCACGGCGGCGGTGCTCGACGCGAACGCCCGCACGGCGGTGCTCGACGCGAACGCCCGCACGGCGGTGCTCGACGCGAACGCCCGTCTGCGGGCCGACGCGAGTGGCGCGGCCGGGCCGGTGATCTGACGTGCCGGCCCGTCCCGCCGCCCCGCCGGCGGGCGGCCTGGGGTGGGCGAACCTCGGCATGGACATCGTGTCCGTCAACCGTGTCCGCGGGCTCCTCGCCCAGTACGGGGAGCGGTTCTTCGAGCGGATGCTCACCCCCGGCGAGCTCGCCGACTGCCGTACCTCCTCCGGGCTCGACGTCCTGAGCCTGTGCGGGCGGATCGCGGCCAAGGAAGCGGCCTTCAAGACCTTACGGGTCAGGGGCAGGTTCCTGCCCTGGCCGGACATCGTGGTGCGGCGCTCCGAGGGCGGCTGGCCGCTCGTGGAGCTGCACCGGTCGGCCGCCGAGATGGCCGCCGAGTCCGGCATCACCGAGATCACCGTGTCCATCAGCCACGACGTGGACTACGCGGTGGCGGTGGCCGCCCCGATCATCGCCCCCGTAACCCCCATCCAGTAGCAGCTAAAGGAGAGCAACCATGGCCGACGGCCTGCAGACGGTGAAGAGCTGGATCCTCGAGCGTCACCCGGAGCGCGAGGACATCGCGCCCGACCTCGACCTGATCGAGAACCGGCTCATCGACTCGCTGTCCTTCGTCGAGTTCGTCTTCCTCCTGGAGCAGGAGAGCGGCACCGCCATCCAGATGGAGACCCTGGAGGTCGAGTCCATCCGCACGCTCGGCGCCATCGAGCAGCACTTCTTCAACGCCCCGGCGCAGGCCCCGGTGGAGGTCCAGGCATGAGCCGCCGCCTCTTCACCTCGGAGTCGGTGACCGAGGGCCACCCCGACAAGATCGCCGACCGGATCAGCGACACGATCCTCGACGCGCTCCTCGCCGAGGACCCGTCCGCGCGGGTGGCGGTGGAGACCCTGATCACCACGGGTCTCGTGCACATCGCCGGCGAGGTCACCACCACGGCGTACGCGCCGATGGCGAAGCTGGTGCGCGAGGCCGTCCTCGACATCGGTTACGACTCCTCCGCGAAGGGCTTCGACGGCTCCTCCTGCGGTGTGTCGGTGTCCATCGGCGCGCAGTCGCCGGACATCGCGCAGGGCGTCGACACGGCGTACGAGTCCCGGGTCGAGGGCGCGGGTGACGAGCTGGCCGCGCAGGGCGCCGGCGACCAGGGCCTGATGTTCGGCTACGCCTGCGACGACACGGCCGAGCTGATGCCGCTGCCGATCGCGCTCGCCCACCGGCTCTCCCGCCGCCTCACCGAGGTCCGCAAGAACGGCACCGTGCCGTACCTGCGCCCGGACGGCAAGACGCAGGTCACCATCGAGTACGACGGTGACCGCCCGGTCCGCCTCGACACGGTCGTCGTGTCCTCGCAGCACGCCGCCGACATCTCCGTCGAGGGCCTGCTCGCGCCCGACGTGCGGGAGTACGTCGTCGAGCACGTCCTCAAGGAGCTGGTCGAGGAGGGCGTCAGCCTGGAGTCCGACGGCTACCGGCTCCTGGTGAACCCGACCGGCCGCTTCGAGGTCGGCGGCCCGATGGGCGACGCCGGACTCACCGGCCGGAAGATCATCATCGACACGTACGGCGGGATGGCCCGGCACGGCGGCGGCGCCTTCTCCGGCAAGGACCCGTCGAAGGTGGACCGGTCGGCGGCGTACGCGATGCGCTGGGTCGCGAAGAACGTCGTCGCGGCCGGCCTCGCCCGCCGCTGCGAGGTGCAGGTGGCGTACGCGATCGGCAAGGCCGAGCCGGTCGGTCTCTTCGTGGAGACCTTCGGCACGGGCACCCTGCCCGACGAGAGGATCCAGGAGGCGGTCAGCGCGGTCTTCGACCTGCGCCCCGCGGCGATCATCCGCGACCTGGACCTCAAGCGGCCGATCTACGCGAAGACGGCGGCGTACGGCCACTTCGGCCGCGAACTCCCCGAGTTCACCTGGGAGCGCACCGACCGCGTGGAGGCCTTGAAGAAGGCGGCGGGGGCCCTGAAGAAGGCGGTGGAGGCCCCGAAGAAGGCAGCCCATCAGGGAGAAGGGGTCTGAGGGACATGCGTATCGCTGTCACGGGATCCATCGCGACGGACCATCTGATGACCTTCCCCGGCTGGTTCAGCGAGCAGCTGCTCGCCGACCGGCTCGACCGGGTCTCCCTGTCGTTCCTCGCCGACAACCTGGAGGTCAGGCGCGGCGGAGTGGCAGCGAACATCGCCTTCGGACTCGGGGTCCTCGGGCTGCGTCCGGCCCTCGTGGGCGCGGTCGGCGCCGACTTCGAGCCGTACCGGGTCTGGCTGAAGGACCACGGTGTGGACACCGACTCGGTGCGCGTCAGCGCGTTGCTCCACACCGCCCGGTTCGTCTGTACGACCGACCGGGCCCAGAACCAGATCGCCACCTTCTACGCGGGGGCGATGGCCGAGGCGCGCGAGATCGACCTGCGGGACGTGATCGCGCGCACCGGCCGCCTGGACCTCGTCCTGGTCTCCCCGGACGACCCGGAGGCGATGCTCCGGCACGCCCGTACCTGCCGAGACCTGGGGATTCCCTTCGCCGCCGATCCGTCGCAGCAGCTGGCGCGGCTCGACGGCGAGCAGGTGCGGGAGCTGGTGGACGGGGCCCGGTTCCTGTTCACCAACGAGTACGAGACGGCTCTGCTCCTGGAGAAGTCCGGCTGGGCGGAGGCGGAGGTGCTGCGCCGGGTCGGCACCTGGGTCACCACCCACGGCGAGGCGGGCGTCCGCATCCGGGGCGAGGGCCGGGAGCCGCTGGCCGTGCCGGCGGTGGAGGTACCGGCCGTCGTCGACCCGACGGGCGTCGGGGACGCCTTCAGGGCCGGGTTCCTCGCCGGGACGCTGTGGGGCGTGCCGGAGCGGTGCGCGGCGCAGCTGGGCTGCGCGGTCGCCGCGACCGTCCTCGACTACGTGGGGACGCAGGAGTACCGGCTGCACCGGGAGTCGCTCCTGGACCGGATCAGGAAGACGTACGGGGTGGGTTGTACGGCGACCCTGGTCACGCATCTGAAGGGGCTGACATGAGCGTTTCCCGGCGGTCCCTGCGGGAGGAGTTCGCGACGCGGGTCGTGGTGGCCGACGGGGCGATGGGCACGATGCTCCAGGCCGCCGACCCGACGATGGACGACTTCCGGAACCTGGAGGGCTGCAACGAGATCCTCAACCTCACGCGCCCCGACATCGTCGCCTCCGTCCACGACGCCTACTTCTCCGTCGGTGTGGACTGCGTCGAGACCAACACCTTCGGGGCGAACCTGGCGGCGCTCGCCGAGTACGGCATCGAGCACCAGGTGTACGAGCTGTCCGAGGCCGGCGCCCGGATCGCCCGCACCACGGCGGACGCGCACACGGCCGCCGACGGCCGCCCCCGCTGGGTCCTCGGCTCCATGGGCCCCGGTACGAAGCTGCCGACCCTCGGCCACGTCACGTACGAGCCGCTCCGCGAGGCCTTCCAGCGGAACGCGGAGGGCCTGATCAGGGGCGGCGCGGACGCCCTGCTCATCGAGACCTCGCAGGACCTGCTCCAGACGAAGGCGGCCGTCATCGGCGCCCGCCGGGCCCTGGACCGGGCCGGCCTCGACCTCCCGGTGATCGTGCAGGTCACCGTGGAGACGACGGGCACGATGCTGCTCGGCACGGAGATCGGCGCGGCCCTGACCGCCCTGGAGCCGCTGGGCATCGACATGATCGGCCTGAACTGCGCCACGGGCCCGGCGGAGATGGCCGAGCACCTGCGGCACCTGTCCCGGCACTCCCGTGTCCCGATCTCCGTCATGCCGAACGCGGGCCTGCCGGTCCTCACCTCCGACGGTGCCCATTACCCCCTCTCCCCGGCGGAACTGGCCGACGCCCAGGAGGCGTTCGTACGGGACTACGGCCCCGCCCTGGTCGGCGGCTGCTGCGGTACGACCCCGGAGCACCTGCGGCAGATCGTGGACCGGGTCCGGGGCGCGGCCGTCCTGGACCGGCGGCCGACGCCGGAGCCGGGCGCGTCCTCCCTGTACTCCCATGTGCCGTTCCGGCAGGACACCGCGTACCTGGCGATCGGGGAGCGCACCAACGCGAACGGTTCGAAGAAGTTCCGCGAGGCGATGCTCGACGGGCGCTGGGACGACTGCGTCGAGATGGCGCGGGACCAGATCCGCGAGGGCGCGCACCTGCTCGACCTGTGCGTGGACTACGTGGGCCGGGACGGCGTCGCCGACATGGCGGAGCTGGCCGGCCGGTTCGCGACCTCCTCCACGCTCCCGATCGTCCTCGACTCGACCGAGGTCCCGGTGCTGCGGGCGGGCCTGGAAAAGCTGGGCGGCCGGGCGGTGGTCAACTCGGTCAACTACGAGGACGGCGACGGCCCCGAATCGCGGTTCGCGCAGGTCACGGCCCTGGCGAAGGAGCACGGCGCGGCGCTGATGGCGCTGACGATCGACGAGGAGGGCCAGGCCCGGAGCGTCGACCACAAGGTGGCGGTGGCCGAGCGGCTCATCGCGGACCTCACGGGGAACTGGGGGATCAGGGAGTCGGACATCCTGATCGACACCCTCACGTTCACGATCTGCACCGGGCAGGAGGAATCGCGGAAGGACGGCGTCCACACGATCGAGGCGATCCGCGAGCTGAAGCGCCGCCACCCCGACGTGCAGACGACGCTCGGCCTCTCCAACATCTCGTTCGGCCTGAACCCGGCCGCGCGGATCGTCCTCAACTCGGTGTTCCTCGACGAGT
Source organism: Streptomyces sp. NPDC002773 (assembly GCF_040295605.1). Taxonomy (NCBI): domain Bacteria; kingdom Bacillati; phylum Actinomycetota; class Actinomycetes; order Kitasatosporales; family Streptomycetaceae; genus Streptomyces; species Streptomyces sp. NPDC002773. The sequence goes on along the minus strand of NZ_JBEOVO010000017.1, from coordinate 76,603 downwards.
GCGTGAAGGCGGGCCTGGACTCGGCGATCGTCCACGCGAGCAAGATCCTCCCCATCGCGCGCCTGGAGAAGGAGCAGGTGGAGGTGGCGCTCGACCTGATCCACGACCGCCGCAGGGAGGGCTACGACCCGCTGCAACGCTTCCTGGAGATGTTCGAGGGCGCCACGGCGAAGTCGTTGAAGGCGGGGAAGGCCGAGGAACTCCTCGCGCTGCCGCTCGACGAGCGGTTGAAGCGCCGGATCGTCGACGGCGAGAAGAACGGCCTGGAGAAGGATCTCGACGATGCTCTGACGGTCCGGCCGGCCCTGGAGATCGTCAACGAGATCCTGCTCGACGGCATGAAGACGGTGGGCGAGCTGTTCGGCTCGGGCCAGATGCAGCTGCCGTTCGTGCTCCAGTCCGCCGAGGTCATGAAGACGGCCGTGGCCCACCTGGAGCCGCACATGGAGAGAACCGCGGACGGCGAAGGAGGGGTCGGCAAGGGCACGATCGTCCTCGCCACGGTCCGCGGCGACGTCCACGACATCGGCAAGAACCTCGTCGACATCATCCTCTCCAACAACGGCTACAACGTCGTCAACATCGGCATCAAGCAGCCGGTCTCCGCGATCCTCGAAGCGGCGGAACAGCACCGGGCCGACGTCATCGGCATGTCGGGCCTGCTGGTCAAATCCACGGTCATCATGAAGGAGAACCTGGAGGAGTTGAACAGCCGCGGCCTGGCCGCCCGCTTCCCCGTGATCCTCGGCGGCGCGGCCCTCACCAGGGCGTACGTCGAACAGGACCTCCACGAGCTGTACGGGGGCGAGGTCCGGTACGCCCGCGACGCCTTCGAGGGCCTGCGCCTCATGGACGCGCTCATGGGCGTCAAGCGCGGCGTCCCCGGAGCCGTACTCCCGCCGCTCAAGCAGCGCCGGGTGGCCCGGCGGCCGGTGGTGGAGGGGGTGGTGGTCGAGGAGGTGGCACGGGAGCCCGGACCGGCCGGCCGCTCCGACGTCGCCACCGACAACCCCGTACCCGAGCCCCCCTTCCTCGGCACCCGGGTCGTGACGGGCATCCCGCTCGCCGCATACGCCCCCTGGCTCGACGAGAACGCCCTCTTCAAGGGCCAGTGGGGCCTCAAGGACCCCGCGACGATCGAGACGGAGGGCAGGCCGAGGCTGCGGGCGCTGCTCGACCGGATCGAACGCGACAAACTGGTCGAAGCAGCCGTCGTCCACGGCTGGTTCCCCTGTGTGTCCAAGGGCGACGACCTGATCGTCCTGGACGAGGACGGAGGCGAGCGGACCCGCTTCTCCTTCCCCCGCCAGCAGCGGGGCCGCCGCCTCTGCCTGGCCGACTTCCACCGCGCCGAGGACTCCGGCGAGGTCGACGCCGTCGCCCTCCAGGTGGTGACGGTCGGTTCCCGCATCGGGGAGGAGACGGCGAGGCTCTTCGCCGCCGACGCCTACCGCGACTACCTCGAACTCCACGGCCTCTCCGTCCAGTTGGCGGAAGCGCTCGCCGAGTACTGGCACGCCCGCGTCCGCGCCGACTGGGGCATCGCCCAGGGCGACCCGTCCGCCCTCGAAGGCATGCTCCGCACCGAGTACCAGGGCTGCCGCTACTCGCTCGGCTACCCGGCCTGCCCCGACCTGGAGGACCGGGCGAAGATCGCCGCCCTCCTGCGCCCGGAGCGCATCGGGGTCGTGCTGTCGGAGGAGTACCAGCTGCACCCCGAGCAGTCGACGGACGCGATCGTCGTCCACCACCCGGAGGCGAGCTACTTCAACGCGGGAGGGCGGCGATGAGTCCCACGTACTCGTTCGAGTTCTTCCCGCCGAAGACCGACCGCGGGGAGCGGACCCTGTGGGAGGCGATCCGCCGGGTCGAAGCCCTCTCCCCGGACTTCGTCTCCGTGACGTACGGCGCGGGCGGCTCGTCCCGCGACCGGACCATCGAGGTGACGAAGCGGATCGCGACCGAGACGACCCTGCGCCCGGTCGCGCACCTGACGGCGGTCGGCCACTCGGTGGCGGAGCTGCGGGCCATCATCGGCGCGTACGCGGACGCCGGCGTACGGGACGTCCTCGTGCTGCGCGGCGACCCGCCGGGCGATCCGCGCGGGACGTGGACCCGGCACCCGCAGGGATTCCGGTACGCGTACGAACTGGTCGAGCTGGTCCGCTCGTTGGGCGACTTCAGGATCGGGGTGGCGGCCTTCCCGGACGGCCACCCGAGGTCCGAGAGCCCTGCCGACGACCTCGCGCACTTCGTCGCGAAGTGCCGTGCGGGCGCCGACTACGCGATCACGCAGATGTTCTTCGACCCGGAGGACTACCTGCGCCTTCGGGACCGGGTCGCGGCGGCGGGCTGCGACACCCCGATCATCCCGGAGATCATGCCGGCGACGGACGTACGCCAGATCCGCCGCTTCGCCGAACTGAGCGACGCCGCGTTCCCCGAGGACCTGGCGCACCGCCTGGAGGCGGCGAAGGACGACCCGGCCGCGGCGTACCGCATCGGCGTCGAGCACGCGACGGCGATGGGCCTGCGGCTGCTCGACGAGGGGGCGCCGGGCCTGCACTACATCACGTTGAACAAGTCGACGGCGGCGCGAGAAATCCACCGAACCATCCTCAACGCAAGGAGAGTTACACATGTCTGAGTCTTCCGATTTCACCGACTACAAGGTCGCGGACATCTCGCTGGCCGAGTTCGGCCGCAAGGAGATCACCCTCGCCGAGCACGAGATGCCGGGCCTGATGTCGATCCGGAGGGAGTACGCGGAGACGCAGCCCCTGGCGGGAGCGCGCATCACGGGCTCCCTCCACATGACCGTCCAGACGGCGGTCCTCATCGAGACCCTGGTCGCGCTCGGCGCCGAGGTCCGCTGGGTCTCCTGCAACATCTACTCGACGCAGGACCACGCCGCCGCCGCGATCGCCGCCGCCGGCATCCCGGTCTTCGCCTGGAAGGGCGAGACGCTCGAAGAGTACTGGTGGTGTACGGAGCAGGCGCTGACCTGGCCGAACGCCGACGGCCCCAACATGATCCTGGACGACGGCGGTGACGCGACCGTCCTCGTCCACAAGGGTGTGGAGTACCAGAAGGCGGGCGAGGTACCGGACCCGTCGACGGCGGACAACGACGAGTTCCGCGTCATCCTGGAACTCCTGAGGAACTCCACCCTGGACTGGGGGACGATCGCCGCCGGCATCCGCGGCGTCACGGAGGAGACGACGACGGGCGTGCACCGCCTGTACGAGATGCACCGCGAGGGCGCGCTGCTCTTCCCGGCGATCAACGTGAACGACGCTGTGACGAAGTCGAAGTTCGACAACAAGTACGGCTGCCGCCACTCCCTCATCGACGGCATCAACCGCGCCACGGACGTCCTCATCGGCGGCAAGACGGCGGTCGTCTGCGGTTACGGCGACGTCGGCAAGGGCTCGGCGGAGTCGCTGCGCGGCCAGGGCGCCCGGGTGATCGTCACCGAGATCGACCCGATCTGCGCGCTCCAGGCGGCGATGGACGGCTTCCAGGTCGCCACCCTGGACGACGTGGTGGAGACGGCGGACATCTTCATCACGACCACGGGCAACAAGGACATCATCATGGCGTCCGACATCGCGCGCATGAAGCACCAGGCGATCGTCGGCAACATCGGCCACTTCGACAACGAGATCGACATGGCCGGCCTGGCGAGGATCCCCGGGATCGTGAAGGACGAGGTCAAGCCGCAGGTCCACACGTGGACGTTCGAGGACGGCAAGGCCGTCATCGTCCTGTCGGAGGGCCGCCTCCTCAACCTGGGCAACGCGACCGGTCACCCGTCCTTCGTGATGTCGAACTCCTTCGCGGACCAGACGCTGGCACAGATAGAACTGTTCACGAAGCCGGAGCAGTACCCGACGGACGTCTACGTCCTGCCGAAGCACCTGGACGAAAAGGTGGCACGGCTCCACCTCGACGCCCTCGGTGTCCGGCTGACGACCCTGCGCCCCGAGCAGGCGTCGTACATCGGGGTGCCGGTCGAGGGCCCGTACAAGCCGGACCACTACCGCTACTGATGGAACGCGACCCGTGGCTCCCGGACCGGCTCCTCAGGACGGAACGGGACGCCTTGATGCCGCTCCTGCGCCGCACACCGGAGGAGGCGTACGAGCTCCGCACCGCCTGCCCCGGCTGGACGGTCCGGCAGGTCGTCGCCCACTGCGGGGCCGCGCTCGTACGGATCGTCGAGGACCGCCTGGAGGAGGGCGTGTTCCTGCCGGAGGCGAACGCGTGCGACGTGGCCGAACGGGAGGACTGGCCGCTCGGCCGGATCCTCGACGAACTGGAACGCGGCCTGACGGAGGCGGGGCCGGTCATCGCCGGGCGCGAGGACGGTCGGCTCGACGCCGTCGCGCTCGGCGAGTGGGTCCACGCCGGAGACGTACGGGAGGCGTTCGGCGAACCGGGCGCCTACTGCGGCCCGAGCCTGGACCTGGCGCTCCCCCTCCTCGCGGCGACGAGCCGCACACGGGAGACCCCGCGCCTGATGGGCGTCCTGACCGACCGCGACCCGACACCGGTGGCCCTGGGCAACGAGACGAAGGGCCGCCCGACGGCGACCTACGAGGGCGACGCGTCAACCCTGATCCGCATCTACGCGGGCCGCCCACTGATCCGCACGCGCTACGCCCTCCACGGCGCGACAGAATCGGAACTACTCATCTACCGGTGACTTACGGTCGCCGAGGTCCACCACCGGCGGCAGGTCACTTGGACATGATGAAGTCCAGGGCGAAACCGGAAGCGGTCGTCCAGTACGTGACGAGCTGGCCGTCGTCCGCGTACAGCGGGTTCGCGGGCATGGGGACGTCGATCGGCTTGCCCGCGCGGCTGCCGGGTGTACGGCCCTGGAGGGTGAGGGTGATGCTCCGCGCCTCGTACTCGTCCCTGGCGCCCCCGCTGACGAGCAGAGCGGCGTACGCCTCCTTGCCCGGCGCGATCGTGACGGGCTTGCCGGGGTCCGGGTCGCTGTCCTTGATCACGGGCACGGTGGTCCGGGCGTCGGCACCGAGCTTGACGAGGGGGTGGTGGTAGAGGGCGCAGGTGTCGTCGCCGGCGTTCTGGACGGTGAGGAGCAGGTGCCGGTTCTCCTTGCTGTCCGCGGGCTCCTTCACGGCGGACACGGCGAGGTCGTCGGCGGTGCAGGCGGCGACGGCGGAGGTGTGGCTGGGCTTGGCAGCGGGCTTGGAACCGGGCGGGTCGCTGGGCTTGTCCGAGGGGGCGTCCGAGGGGGCGTCCGAGGGGGCGTCCGAGGGGGTCTCCCCGGGCGAGGCGGCCGAAGGCTTTCCGCTCGGCTTCGCCGGACTCGACGCCTTCGGGGGGCTGGAGCTGCCCCCTTCGCCCGTACCGTCGTCGGCGCTCGGCTGGCAGGCGGTGGACGCGAGGAGCGCGACGACGACCGCGGCTCCGACGGCGTAGGGCTTCCAGTGGCGGACGTGACTGACGTGAGTGCTCATGGTGTGTTTCCCCCGTGGTCGGCCGTACGAGGCCGTGTGCTCGGCCATCGCTGGCGAGCAGAGTCTGCTCCCCGGACGCCATCAACAAGCCTGCGTCGAGGCTCTGTTACCGAGGAGGTACAGGGAGGTGTCGATTCCGCGGCGCGGGCCGAGGGGGTGGTGCGGGCCACCTCTCCAGACGTAGAGTTGAACACGTTCAACAACTCTGGCAAGGTATCTCTCCACGGCCCGCTGCTCCTCCGGGTTGGTCGATGCGGGCTGAGGGTGGGAGATCCTGGTGGCGGGCGGAAGCAAGCTGCGTGCGCGCGGGGTGATCGTCGGCGTCTTGTTGGCGGTTCTGACTGTTCTGACGGCGTGCGCCGGGCCCTCTCAGTACTACGAGGGAACAGGGCTCCACGACATCACGACGGCCGAAGTCGCCGGGGGCTGGGAGAACGTCGAGGGGACCCGAGTGGTGCTTCGCGAGAACGGAACGGCCCTTCTCGAGAAGCTCGACGGGCAGGACTTCGACTTCGACGAAGGCTGGCGTCTCTCCGGCACGGGAACCTGGCAACTGAGAGACGACGAGGGTGGACAGGTCGTCCGGCTCTCGCTGACAGCCGGGACACGAGCGGAGAGACGTCCCCTCGCGACGACCACGGACGCCTCGCCCCCTGAGTCCCCGTCGACATACGCGTGGACCTTCTACGTGGACCGCGATCAGCACGACGAGCTGAAGCTGTTCTTCTTCTACGGCGATCCCGACATCGGGAACACATACGTGATGACGCGCGCGACTACTACGGCACCACCGTCGAAGTGACGCCCGCGGCCCGCAAGCAGGGGTGACCAAGCAGGCGCCGTCAGAGCTCGTAGTCCTGAGCCAGCTCCTCCCAGTGAATACCGCGAAGCGCGAAGTCGGCGTTCTCGCCCGACGGGACCTCCACGCCGGTCTGGAACCAGGCCACGGTGAGAGCGGAACGGTGCAGCACCGGGTTGAGATCAGGGGCTGTCGCTGTCGAGCGAAAGACGCCCGTGCAGGCCACAGGAGGCAGGACCTCGACGGGGCCGAAAGCGCCGGCGGTCTGATCCGGATACTCGCGGGTGGGCGGAACCGGATGGACCGGGCAGCTCGGTCAGCTCGATCGAACGTCCGGACAAGAGGGTTATGTGGCTCAGCGACGTGCCGACACCCTATGCACCCCACGACCGAGAGGCTGATGGAGTCGAACACTAGGCTGCGGCGATGGACCGAGACTTAGTAACCGACGTAACCGACGTAACCGACGTATCCGAGGCCCTCGCCGAGCCCGACCGGGCCAATGACTACGACAGCTTCGCCGAGGCGTACGCGGCGGAGAACGAGGACAACCTCGTCAACGCGTACTACGAGCGGCCCGCGATGCTGGCCCTCGCCGGGGACGTGGCCGGGCGTAGGGTCCTGGACGCCGGATGCGGTTCGGGCCCCCTGACCGCCGCGCTCCGCGACCGGGGCGCCGACGTCACCGGTATCGACGCCAGCGCCGGGATGCTGACGCTGGCGAGGCGGCGGCTGGGTGACGACGCCGACCTGCACGTGGTCGACCTCCGTGACCCCCTGCCGTTCCCCGACGGCGCCTTCGACGACGTGGTGGCATCGCTGGTGCTGCACTACCTGGAGGACTGGGGGCCGACGCTGGCCGAGATGCGGCGGGTGCTCAGGCCCGGCGGTCGGCTGATCGCCTCGGTGGACCACCCCTTCGTGGCCTACACGATCCACGATCCTCGGCCCGATTACTCCGCGACCACCAGCTACACGTTCGACTGGACGTTCAAAGGCCAGTCCTTCCCGATGAAGTTCTGGCGCAGGCCACTGCACGCGATGACCGACGCCTTCACCGCCGCCGGCTTCCGCCTGACCGCCATCAGCGAGCCACAGCCCGACCCGGCCGCCCGCGAGCTGTTTCCCCCCGACGAGTTCCGCGCCCTCTCGACCAAGACCTGCTTCCTCTTCTTCGCCCTTGAGGTGCTGCCGACGCCGGGTCCTGACTCGGGCGCCTAGCAGCCGGCCGGCGCGGCGGGTCAAGCGCATCCGGGGCACAGCGTCTCGTCCGCGACCGGTCGGAACAGCATGGGCTGGGTGTGGTCGCCGGAGCACTCACGGGCGCCTGCGAGGCGGACGGAGAGCCGGTTCGGGGACGCGGCGGGTTCGGGCGGCAGGGCGCGGGGCGGTACGTCGCGGAGCAGGTAGCGGACGAGACCGCCGGGTCGGTGTACGGGAGTTCCGGCGCCCGGCAGGCCTCGGAGGATGTGTTCGTGGACGTCCGGGGAGGTGTGTCCGGCGTCGAGCCAGCGGGCGGCGAGGAGGGTCAGCTCGTCGCGCATGCCGGGCGGGATCCGACGGAGAGCGGAGGAGAGGAGAGGGAGCGCACCGATGAGTGCGCGGGCCTCTTCGGTGTGGGGGGAGGTGGGGGGCGCGCTTCCGGGGGCCGTGGCGGGGGCGGTAGCCGTGGCGGGCGTGGTGGGTTCGTCGGCTGACTCGGTCGTCTCGGCCGGCTGGGGCTCCGGCTCCGGTTCGGCCCCCACCCCCACCCCCGGAAGGTTGGAGGTGTCTCCCTCACGGTCTTCTTCTGGATGACGGCCGGTCGGCGGGGTCACCGGCGCACCGGCGGTCTGCTGACCGGCCGCCCGCTTTCGGGGACTCGGTGCGACCTGCGGAGACGTCGGGTCCGCGCGTACCACCACGGGGGTTCCCGCAAGGAGCTTCGCGGCCTCGGCGGCGGACAACGGGGAGCTGGAGACGAGCTGTTGGGTGACCCACTGGCCCCCGGCGCCCTGGACCCGCCGCTCGTGTACGAGCCCCTCCTCCTTGAGCTGCCGCTTGGCGCGGGTGAACGCGCATGACCCGATCCGGGCACGTTCGGCAGTTCGGGAGAGTGGTTCGCGCGCGCCCTGGGGGAGGGAGAGCTGCCAGGTCAGGAGACGTACGGCGTCCGAACTGAGCCGAGGATGCCGGATGATCTCGTGCGAGAACTGGGTGAAGGCGCGGGAGGGCGAGATAAAGTTGCGGTAGATCACTGTGGACTCCATTTCCACGGGTGGTTCAGGCCCCCGCCGATGGTTGCTGCCGTCGACGGGGGCCGTTTTGCGTGAACGTACCGCCCTGCTTGCGTCCAGCTGGTCACGTTGAGTGAAGATCGCTCGTGTGGGTGACGGGAAGGCTCAACAGGGTTGGGGAGCAGGCGAGTTCCTGGTGCGGCCGCCCTCTTTCGCTGCGACAAGCTCGCCGTCCGCTCTGATGCGACCGTCCTCATCGCAGGCATCAACGAGTGGCTGTGACCCAGGCCCATCGGCCCTGGCCTCTGCCGCGCCTTCCCTCTTATGCTGCGTGATCCACATCGGTCGGGGGATCATGGACTTCATGCGGTATCGCAGACCGTCGGCCTTCCTGCTGCTGACGGTGTCGGTCGTCCTCGGTGCTACGGCCGTGATCGGACTTGAGTCGGGAGGCGAGGGCTCGCTGGTCCTGCTGCTCGAGCTCCGCGAGTACGTCCTTCTGCTGGGGTGGTTCGCCCTGGCCGCGCTGACCGGCGCGATCCTTTTGGGGTTGCCGAAATCCTCGCTGCGTGTGCCCCTGGTCACCATGTCGCTCGTCGTCGGCGCCCCGACGTTGCTTCTCGGCGGCCTTGCCTCCGCGATGTCCGGTAGCTCGGACGAGGAGGTGAGGACTGAGTCGGCTCCCGGTCGCGGCGACCGCCAGCTGCGCGGTCCACGAAGTGGCCATCGCCCCGAACGGTCGGCCCGACCGGGTTGTTTCTGTCGGCTAGTCGGTGCTTGACCTCAACCTTGCTTGATGTACGAGGGTCGTGTCATCGAACGGCGAGATGAGGAGTTTTCCGATGACACAGCCCAGGATCCTGGTGACCGGCGCGACGGGAAGAGTCGGCGGCGCGGTGGTGACGCACCTGCACGCGGCGGGCGTGCCCGTGCGGGCGTTGGTGCGCGGGGAGGCGGACTTCCCGGAGGGTGTGCAGGCGGTACGCGGAGATCTCGGTGATCCCGCGTCGCTGGGTACGGCGCTGGAGGGCGTTGACGCGGTCTTCCTGGTGTGGCCGTTCCTGAGCGCCGAGGGCGCGTCGGACGTGATCGACGCGATAGGGAAGCACGCCCGACGGGTGGTGTACCTGTCGTCGGCCGGGGTGGGGAGCGGGGAGGAAGAGCCCGGCGAGGCGATCACCATGTTCCACACGGAGCTGGAGCGGCTGGTCGAGGCGTCGGGCCTGGAGTGGACGGCGCTGCGGCCCACCGGGTTCGCGAGCAACACGCTGGGCTGGGCGGAGGAAGTCCGCGCCACCGGTGCGGTACGGGCGCCGCTGGCCAGGCTGGCCCGCCCGCTGATCCACGAGGCGGACATCGCTGCGGTCGCGGTCCAGGCGCTGACGACCGACGCGCTGCTCGCCGCCCGTCCCCTGCTCACGGGCCCCGAACTGGTCACCCAGGAAAGGCAGGTGGCGCTGATCGGGGAGGCGATCGGGCGGCCGGTGCGGTTCGAGGAGATCGGACTGGACGAGGCCGTCGAGCAGATGAAGGCCGCAGGCTACCCGGCGGAACTGGTGGAGGCCGTGCTGCCGGCCCAGGCGAAGATGCTCGACCACCCGGAGCCGGTCAACGACGAGGTGGAGCGCATCACGGGCACCCCCGCCCGAACCTTCCGGGAGTGGGCGGTGGACCACGCGGCGGACTTCCGTTGAGAGGGAGGTCAGGGCACGTCGTCGACGTGGGCGATCGTGCGCCGGATCTCGGACACGGGCGCCGCTGAGCGTCCCCGGTGGGTGGTGTGGTGGTGATCGGGTGGATAACGCGCACTTCGACAGTCCGGGAAGAGTGATTTATCCCTTTTGGGTGTAATGCCTGGCCTTATCACCGCCAGTAGGGCGGAGTTATCTCCCCCTACCCACCGGGAGTGACCAGCGGGGCCTGAGTCCCGGCCGTCGAACGACCGGGAGCCGCTGAGCGCCGCCCCACCCACCGACCCGTCAGACGCTCACCGGCCCCGGACACTGCCCGAAGCCTGTGGTTGAGCTGCCGCTTCCTGGCGCGGCCGTGGCACAGGCTGCCCTGCGCCAGCGGCGCCCCGTGGTCATGTTGACCTCGGACATCGACGACATGACCCGACTGTGCGGCGCCCGGATCCGGCTCGTGTCCGTGTGACGAGCCGGCTCTCGGCCGCGCCTTCCCCTTACGGGGCGCGGAGCCAGAGGGCCGTGCCCAGCGTGCCCATGGCCGCCGCGATCAGGAAGAGGGCCGTACGGGTGGCGGTGACGTGCTGATGACGCGTACGGCTCCGCGCGGGGTCAGGGCCTCGCGTTCCGTCGGGCTCGCCGTCCAGCACTGGTCCATCGCCGCCTCCCAGAGGTATCCGCTGGGCCGGACCAGGGTCAGCAGGTTCCCGTGCACGCCCGTCACTTGGCCGGTGAGGGCGCGTTGCGCGTCCGTCACGACGTCGCCGACGCGGTACCTCACGGGGTGGGCCGGGTGGCGTTCAGGAGGGCGGTGAGGCGCTTGGCTCCGCCGAGGCTGACGATCCCGAGGCCGTACCGGTGCACGTCACCTCCCGGGCCGTGCGTGACGTCCCGGTAGAGGCCGCTCGTGGGGAGGCCGGCGGCGTCCATGGCGGCCTTCAGGTCCCGGAAGACCCGGGCGGCCTCGGGCTCGGAGACGGGGCGGGTGGGGGGTGAGTGGGTGGTGGTGCGCATGGAGGGCTCTCTTTCTGATGGATCTCCTCCGGGACGCCTCCACGATGACGCCTGCCGCCTTACTCTCACCAGGAGTTGGGTTCTCTGGCGCAGGTGAGGAACGTGGCATATGCCAGGAGCGAAGGATCTGGACCCCGGGGACAGCATCGAGCAGTACCTCGGAAACTTGGTCCGCGAGGCACGCCTAGCACTCGGGCGTGAGTGGACACAGGCGTACGTGGCGGCGAAGGTCTTCAGCAGCGGGAGCAGGATCTCCGAGATCGAGCGGGGCGAGGACCCGCCGGACCGGGATCTGGCGCGGAAGCTGGAGATCGTCCTGCACCTTCCACCCGGTTCTCTCGTGCACCTCGTGAAGATCCTGACCGAGCAGAGCGTGCGCGACTACGCGAAGACCTACATGCGGCGGCAGCTCGAAGCCACCGCCATTCACGAGTTCTCCATCGTCGTACCGGGCCTCCTCCAGACCGCCGGCTACGCCCGCGCGGCCATGGAGGAGGGTCTCGCGGGCGACTCGGCCCAGATCGGCGACTACGTACGTAGACGACTGGAACGCCAGGCTGTCCTGGAGCAGCCCGACCCGCCCTGGATGGTGATCGTGCTCGACGAGGCTTGCTTGCGTCGTGACTTCGGGGGCGGCCAGGTGATGCGCGAGCAGATCGAGCATCTGCTCGCCATGGGGGAACGCCCCAACGTGAACATCCAGGTACTCCCCATGAGGGGGACTCCTGTGCCTGGCTCCGTCGCTCTCCTCACGCTTCCCAAGGGTGAACGAGGGGCGTATACCGAGGGGTTCAGTACGGGTAACTACACGGAGGAGCCATCAGAGGTGATGCGGTTCCAGCGTGTCTATGATCTGCTGCAACAGGGTGCGTTGGGCGTCCGGGCATCCCTGGAACTGATGCGAGCTATCGCGAAGGAACATGATGACTGAGACCTCACCGCACTGGCACAAGAGCACGTACAGCGGCCCCGACAACGACGCCTGCATCGAGGTTGCCAGCAACCTGCCCCTCGTCCATGTCCGAGACACCAAGGATCACGCCCAGGGCGAGCTGACCGCCACCCCCGCCGCCTGGGCCGCGTTCACCGCGTTCGCGCGGGCGCAGTCGCTCTGACCCCTCCGGCGACCTCACGGCCCCTGCCCCACGCGGCGGGGGCCGTCGTCATGCCGGAGCTGCCCGTTCAAGGGTCGGGTCGCCGCCACCGGGCGGCTGGGGCGGTCCCGCCCCCCCTCCGCAGGGTTACCGCCCGCAGAGCCCCATCGTCCGGACGTAACCCCCGGCGTTCTCGTCGTCCGTGCCGAGGAGGGCGTCCGGGGAGCCGGGTACGCACTCCAGCGCCTCGACCTTGTATCCGGGGAGCGTCTCAAGGACCGTCGGTGACCCGGTCAGGGTGACCCGTACCCGGCCCGCATCCGAGATCGTCACCCGGCCCGCGTCGCTCACCGCCGAGTCGAACGGGCCGTCGTCCCCCGCGTCCGCCGCCGAACTCACCAGCAGCCGACCCGAGTCGGTCACCGAGATGTCGGAGATGTGACGCGTCGCGCTGTCGGTCGGGTACGCCGCCCGGTACGCCTTGCGCGTCACGCCGCCGAACTGCGGCTGGCCCCACGGGGCGAACGTCAGCGGCGCCGCGTACAGCGTCGCCGGGCGGTCCGCGCCCGCGCCCCGGTCCGCCCACAGCGCCGCGAGCTTCCCGTTCCGGGCCACGAGCGCGAAGCTCTCGAAGTCGTCACCCTCACCGATCGCCGGCAGCGGCGTGTAGTCGACGACCGTGGCCGTCGAGCCGCTGACGTGCAGGCGGTAGACGATGCCGCGCGCGGCAAGCGCCAGGTACTCGCCCGGCATCCCCGGGACCGCCTCGATCGCCTCCAGGTCCACGGGCTCCGCGCCGTCCCACGTGAGCGGGGCGATGGCATCCGAGCCTGCCGCCCCGTGGGTGATCCGGGACAGGCGCTGCTGCCCGGTCCGCTTGTTGTCGTGCACCATCAGCGCGCGGACCCCGGCGCCGTCGCCCGTACGGCCCTCGAACGCCAGGCCGCTGACACCGCCGCGGGCGTCACCGCCCACCTTCCGCCATACGTCGGCGGCGCCGACCGGCGTCGCGCCCAGTACGGTCAGCAGCGCGCTCGCCGCCGCGAACCAGGACACGCGCCTCACCATCGGGATTCTCACTGGGTGTCGCTCGCCTTCGTTGTCCGTGTCCGAGGAGACGCGCGGTCACGCGTCGGCGCCAGGGTATTGATCATGGCGCGCACGGCTCAACGGCCCTTACGCCATTCGATGGAGGCCCGTAGGGCGCCCGCCGCTCGTTCGGGCTTCGTCGCCGTGCGGGGTGACGTGCCCGCTGGTGTGCTGGTCGGGATTCCCCGTACCCCGCGCCCCATGTCACGTACAGGAGCAGCCCTCATGCCCGTCATCGTCACCATCGAGATCCCCGGCGGCACCCAGGAGCAGTACGACGAGACCACGCGGCTGCTCATGGCCGCCGAGTGGTTCCCGCCGGCCGGGCTCATCGCCCACGCGGCCGGGCCGGACGAGAGCGGGGGATGGCGGGTCGTGGACTTCTGGGACTCCGAGGACGACTTCCGCGCCTTCATGGAGAAGGGGCGGTCGATCTTCGATCGCGAGGGTACGCGGACGGTGCTGCCGACCGTGATGGAGGCGGTGAACGTGATGGTGCGGCCCGAGCCGAAGTGACAGCCGAGCCGAAGTGACAGCCGAGCCGGAGGCAGGGAAAACCCTTTGCGGGGCGGGGGCGGACGCCGTCAGGCTTCACCGCCATGACCAGCCAACATCCTTCCGGCCCCGCCGCGGAGCCCTCCCGCCCCGCCGCGGAGCCCTCCCGCCCCGCCGCGGAGCCTTCCCGCCCCGCCGCGGCCCCCTCCCGCCCCCTCGCGGAGCGCCCCCGCCCCGTCGCCGACCTCTTCTCCGCCGACGGGCGGCTCAAGGCGATCCCGCGCAAGCCCGCCCGTCGTGAGGCGCTGCTCGCGCACCTCGCCGCGACGCTCTTCGAGGCCGGCCGGGACTACCGCGAACCCGAGGTCAACCAGGCCCTGTTGACCGTGCACGAGGACTTCCCGGCCCTCCGCCGGTACCTCGTGATCGGCGGCTTCCTCGCCCGTACGAAGGACGGCTCCACCTACCGTCGACAGCAGCAGCCCGGCTCCCCCGGAGGCGCGAACACCGCCGCCGCGTGACCGCCGCGGTGGTGGCCGGCCTGCTGGCCGGCTACGGCATCGCGATCCCGGTCGGCGCCGTCGGCGCCTACCTCGTGGCCGTCGCGGCCCGTACCGACTGGCGTACGGGGGCCGGCGCGGCCCTCGGTGTCGCCGCGGCGGACGGGCTGTACGCGCTCCTCGCCGTCGCGGGCGGCGCCGCGCTCGTCCCCGTACTCGCTCCCGTGACGACCCCGCTCCGCTGGGCCTCCGCCCTGGTGCTCGCGGTGCTCGCCGTCCGGGCCGCGTGGGTGGCGCTCGCCGCGTACCGGGAGGGTGGGCTCGCCTCCCGCGACGACGGGACCGCCCTCACCCCGGGCCGTGCGTTCCTCACCTTCCTGGGCATCACGATCCTCAACCCCATGACGGTGGTCTACTTCGCCGCCCTCGTCCTCGCCACGGGGCCCTCGGCCCCCGACGGCCTGTCCGACCGCACCGCCTTCGTCCTCGCGGCCCTCGCCGCCTCCGCGAGCTGGCAGTTGCTCCTCGCCCTTGGCGGCACCCTCCTCGGCCGGACCTTGACGGGGGCGCGGGGGAGGCTGGGCACGGCCCTCGCGTCGAGCGCGGTGATCGTGGTGCTCGCGGTGCGGCTTGTGGCCCAGGGGTGATCCGGACGCCGGAGAGGGCGGCGTACTCCGACCTGGTGTCGGGGTGCGCCGCCCTCGTGGGTGAGGCGGGTGGTGGCCGGGCGCCGCGCGGGGCTGCCGGAGTGAAGGGCTGCGTGTGCGTGGTCAGGAGCTGCGTGGATCAGAGGCTGCGCGCGGTGATGTCGCCGTAGTCGGTGGTCGCCTGGATGTTCAGGCCGGCGGCGGCGCCTTCGGTGTTCTGGAGGGCGTTGTGGACCCGGCCGTAGGTGGTGCCGGCGTCCAGGGACGCCGAGACCCCGCGGGCGGCGCCGACCTGGATCCCGCCGGACTGCGTGCGGAGCACGACCGCGCCGCGCACGGCCTCGGCGATCCGGATGTCGCCCCTCGCGGTGCTGATCTCCGCGGGGCCGCCCAGTCGGCCGACCTCGACGTCACCGTCGATCGCGGTCAGGCGGACGCTCGCCGCCTCGTCGATCTTGATCTCGCGGTACGCGCCCTCGAAGGCGAGGTCGCCGAGGCGTCCGACGACGCGGAGTTCGGCGGCGGCCGACTTCGCCTCGACGCGGGAGCCGGCGGGCAGCTGGATGGTGATCTCGACGGACCCGGAGTTCCCGAGGATCCGGTTCGTGGCCTCCGGGGACTCGATCCGCAGGACACCGTCGGCGTACGCGACCGTGGTCGCCTCGGCCGCCTTCACGTCACGGCTCTTGGAGGTGTCGGCGGGCAGGATCTCGACGGTGGTGTCGGCACGGTCGGCGGCGATGAACTGGATGCGGCCGGCGGGGATGTCGAGGACGGCGGTGATGGCGGCGGGGGCGTCGAACTTCTGCATGGTGTTCTCCTTCTTCTGCGGCGGACTCTCTGTCGGCCCGCCGTTTCCGTTGATGGAAAAGCTACGTTGCGTTCGAGGTTCTGGCAACGAGGTCGTTGCGGTGGATCGTTGTTATTGCAGGTCAGCGGGGTAATTTCGTTGCAACAGTTGTGAAAGTAACGCAACGTCAATGAGGCGTACGTTGCAATGAAATGCAAGTGAACGCTATGCTGGAGGCGTCAAGGCGCAGCAGGGGACGTGAAGGAGACACCGCGATGCCGGGAGGCAGACTCACCCAGCAGGAACGCCAGCAGATCGCGCTGGGACTGGCCGACGGCCTCGCCTACGCGGAGATCGCCAGGCGGCTCGAACGACCGACCTCGACGGTCACGCGCGAGGTGATGCGGAACGGCGGCCCCACCGCCTACCGGGCCGAGTTGGCCCACCGTGCCACCGAGCGCCGCGCGCACCGGCGGAAGCCGTCGGCCACGCCCCGGGGGGCGGAGGCGCCCCCGCAGGCGTACGGGCGCGACGCCGAGGCGGTGGGCGCGTACGAGGAGGCGTTCACCACCGTCCTCATGGGTTCGGGCATGCCCACGATGATGTCCCGGGTGATGGCCACCCTCACCCTCACCGACACCGGCAGTCTCACCGCGGCCGAACTCGTCCAGCGGCTCCAGGTCAGCCCGGCGTCCATCTCCAAGGCGATCACGTTCCTGGAGGGGCAGGGCTTCGTCCGCAGGGAGCGCGACGATCGCCGCCGCGAGCGTTACGTGGTCGACGACGACATCTGGTACCAGTCGATGATCTCCAGCGCCCGGTCCATCGCGCAGATCGTCGAGACCGCGCGGCAGGGTGTCGGCGTCCTCGGCTCCGACACCCCGGCCGGCGTCCGCCTGGAGAACGTCGCCCGCTTCCTCGACTTCGTCGCCGAGAGCAGCATCCGCGCGGCGGAGCAGGCCCGCGCCATCCTCCACACGAAGACCCAGGCCCCGCCGGGCGGCGCGGTCGAGCCGGAGCCGGAGTCGGAGCGGGGCTAGACCGCCGTGCGGCGGCAGGGTCGGGGGAGGCGGAGGGGCCCGCGCCCGAGCCGGATTCCGAGCCCGCGCCCCGGGCCGATACCAGGTCCGAGCCCCAGGCCGATTCCGGGTCCGGGTCCGGGTCCGAGCCCCAGGCCGATTCCGGGTCCGAGCCCCAGGCCGATGCCGGGTCCAAGTCCGGGTCCAAGTCCGAGTCCGGGTCCAAGTCCGCGCCCGAGTCCTCGCCCGAGTCCTCGCCCGAGCCCGCGCCCGGCGACCCCTCCGCCGACAGTGTCCTCGGTGCGCTCGCCGATCCCACCCGGCGGCGGCTGCTCGACCTGCTCGCCGAGGAGGGGGAGGCCACCGCCACGGCGCTTGCCGCGCGCCTGCCCGTCTCGCGCCAGGCGATCGTCAAGCACCTGACCGTCCTCGACACCGCCGGGCTCGTCTCCTCCACCCGCGTCAGCCGGGAGGTCCGCTACGCGGTCCGCCCGGCCGCGCTCGACGCGACCGCCCGCTGGATGGCCGCCCTCGCCGCCGACTGGGACCGGCGTCTCGCCGCCGTCAAGCGGATCGCCGAGAAGGGGTGACCCCGGCGCTCCTCACCACCTCCTCCCCGGACGTCTCGACGTCCGGGGAGGAAGCCCTGCGGCGAGGCGGGCGCGTGGGCTCGCGGGCTCTTACGGTCCCGCCCCGCTCAGAAGCGGAACTGCGCCTTGACCGGGTAGTGGTCCGACAGGCCCGCGTCGGCCGTCACGTCGCACGACACGACGGTCCCGTCGGACGGGCCGAACAGGTAGTCGATCTTGATGCTGCGGTTGCCCAACGGCTTCGTGGACCGGCCGTCACGCGGCCGCGTGCTCGACAGCCCCTCGTCGCACTCCTTGTCCGCCGCGTAGGCGGACGTCATGAGGTCGTTGGGGGTGTCCGGCGAGGCGGAGTCCGGCGGGATGGAGTTGAGGTCGCCGCCGTAGACGGTCCGGTAGCCGGGCCGGGTGTACGAGTGGACGATCTCCTGGAGCTTCGCGGCCTGTTCCTCGCGCTTCTTGCCGTCCTCGTCGTCCTCGGGCAGGCCCGCGCTGAAGTGGGCCGAGCAGAACTGCAGGGCCTGGGCCGGGAGAACGGCGCAGATCGCGGTCCGCTGCTCCATGCGCACCCAACTGGTGCCGATCGTCTTGTTCTCCGGCGAGGGCAGGTCGTACGACGTGTACCAGACGTTGGAGTCGGGCACGGCGAGGCCGATGCCGTAGGAGCCGCGGTCGCTCCAGCCGGTCTCCTTCGAACCGGCGAGGTCGCACGTCTTCGCGGCCTTCACCTTCGACTTGTCGACGGTGTACTTGATGGGGGCGAAGCGTACGTCCCATCCGGTCCCCGTCTTCGCCTCCAGCTTCGTCTCGATGGCCTTGGCGTGCGACTCGCAGATCTCCTGGAGGAACACGGCACGGTACTGCTTCGCCTCCGTCGCGGTGCCCAGGCGTGCGGTGATCTGGTCGCCCAGGGCGGCGCCCTCCACCCGGTGGTTGACGCAGGTGGAGTTGCTGTTCGCGCAGAGGTTCCACGTCATCACGCGGAAGTCGGCCGCCGGAGCGGGGGAGGCGGGAGCGGGGCGGGATCCCGCGTCGCTCGCGTTCTCCTCGCCCAGGGGGACGAGGTGGAACCTCTGCCAGGAGCCGACCGAGTCCCCCCGCGCCCGCAGCAGGCCGTCATCGGTTCCGGGGTCCAGCACCTCGGCGGTCACGTACTTGTAGCCGTCGTTCGTCCAGGCCTTCAGGGCGTACGTGCCGTCCGTCTGCTCCTCGAGCTGGATCTTCTCCCACTCACCGACGGTCGCGCCACGCGCCCGGAGCAGGTTCTTGTGGGTGGAGGAGAAGTTCCGCTCGGTCGTGACGTAGTTCCCGTTCGCCTCCGAACGGAGGGTGGTGGTCCACCCCTTGTCGTCGGTGTGCAGCGTGAACTTCTCCTGGGGGGTCAGCTCGTCGAGCGTGGCGGCGGCCTTGCGCGCCCGCAGCATGGCCTGCCGGTCGCCGGCCGCGTCGACCTCCACCGACACGTAAAGACCGTCGGCGCCCACGGACTTGAGCGCGTACTTGTCGGCGGCCGTGACGGGCACCGGCCGCGCCTCCACCGCCTGCGCCTGCCCGGGCGTCACGGCGACCACCGCGAACAGAGCGGAACACAGCACCGCCACGCGGCGCGCTATCTGTCTCATCTACTAACCCCCGCCGAAAACCGAATGACCAAAGACTGAATGACCGAAGACCGAATGACCGAAGACCGGAAACGGCCGAACGGCCGAACGGCCAAACGGCCAAACGGCGGATGCTACGGCACCTCTTCGACGGCGATCAAGAAACGCGAACAGCACCGACGGCGGCGGGACTCGGGGCGTGAGGGGCGTGAGGGGCGTCAGGCCTCCGGCAGCAGGCGGATCATCTCGATGCCCGGGCGCACCTTCGCGATGGACGTGAAGTCGTCGTCCACGTGCAGCAGGGTGGCCGTGTGCCACACGGCCGGGCCACGGCTCACCGATCTGGCGGCGCAGGAGCCGCCACACCGCCGGGACGTCTCAGTGGCCGGAACCGGCTTGCTCGCGGTGAGGGTCAGCAGGGAAGCTCCTGCGCTGGTCGTCTGAATGCGGTCTGAATTTCGGGGGGAATCATGACAGGGCGGGTACGCGGCGCCGGGTTGCGGCAGCGGCATCTGGCCATGATCGCGTTGGGCGGTGCCATCGGCGCCGGGCTCTTCGTCGGATCGGGGTTCGGGATCGCCGCCGCCGGGCCCGGCATCCTGATCTCGTACGGGCTCGCCGGCGCCCTGACCGTGCTCGTGATGCGCATGCTGGGGGAGATGTCCGCCGCCCGGCCCGTGACCGGTTCCTTCGCGGAGCACGCGCGCGTGGCGTTCGGGCCGTGGGCCGGGCTGCTCGCCGGGTGGATGTACTGGGCGCTGCTCGTCGTGAGCGTCGCCGCCGAGGCCGTCGGCGCCGCGCACATCGTCACCGGCTGGGTGCCCGCCGTGCCCGGCTGGGCATGGGTCGCCGTCTTCATGAGCGTGTTCACCGTCAGCAACCTGGCGGGCGTACGGAACTTCGGCGAGCTGGAGTTCTGGTTCGCCGGCCTCAAGCTCGCCGCGATCTGCGGATTCCTCGTCCTCGGCGCCGTGGTGATCGCCGGCCTCCTGCCCGGACATCCCTCACCCGGCGCCACCCACCTCACCGGCGCCGGCGGCTTCCTGCCGCACGGCTGGTACGGCGTCGCCGTCGGCATGGTGGCGGCCGTCTTCGCGTTCGGCGGCCTGGAGACCGTGACCATCGCCGCCGCCGAGTGCGACGACCCGGTCCGGGCGGTACGCGCGGGCGTACGGGCCGTCATGTGGCGGGTCGCGGTCTGCTACCTCGGCTCGATGGCGGTGATCGTCGCCCTCGTCCCGTGGAACGACCCCGCCGTGGCCGACGGCCCGTACGCCGCCGTGATGGCCCGTATCGGCGTCCCCGGCACCACCGACCTGATGAAGGCCGTCGTCCTGGTGGCGCTCCTGTCCGCGATGAACGCCAACATCTACGGCTCCTCGCGCATGCTGTACGCCCTCGTCG
This sequence comes from Streptomyces sp. NPDC002773, assembly GCF_040295605.1. Taxonomy (NCBI): domain Bacteria; kingdom Bacillati; phylum Actinomycetota; class Actinomycetes; order Kitasatosporales; family Streptomycetaceae; genus Streptomyces; species Streptomyces sp. NPDC002773. The sequence goes on along the minus strand of NZ_JBEOVO010000017.1, from coordinate 56,171 downwards.
GACGCGGCGACGCGCCCCGCGCCCTCGGCCGACTCCGTACGACCGCCGGCGCCCCGCCCCCGGCCCTCCCCCCTGCCGCAGCCCCGCCCGCCCCAGCCCTGCCCGCCCCAGCCCTGCCCGTCACCGTCCCGCACGCGGTCGTTCCGCCCGCCGCCGTCCCGTACGCCGCCGTCCTCGCCTCCGCCGCCTTCGGCTTCGTCTCGGTCGTCCTCAGCCTGCTCTGGCCGCGCACGGTCTTCCCGTTCCTGCTGAACTCGATCGGCGCCGCCATCCTGCTCGTCTGGGCCCTCATCGCCGGCTCCCACCTGCGCCTCCACGGCCCCTCCGTACGGTCCGTGGTCGCCCTCGCGGGCATCGGCGGCGTGCTGCTCTTCATGCTCGGCGACGCCGCGAGCCGCACCCAGCTCCTGACGACGGGCGCCTGGGCGGCGGCCCTGCTCTGCTGGGCGCTGCTCAGGCGGCCGCGTACCGCGCCAGGAACAGATCCACTCCCGAGCTGATCACCCGCGTCAGCTCGGCGTCGTCGATCTCGGCGTCGGGCGAGAACGTACGGACCAGCTGCGGTACGCCCACGGTCGCCGCGACCAGTTGCTGTACGGCGAGCACCGGGTCGGGTGCGGCCAGGGCGCCGCGCGCGTTCAGCTCGGTGAAGGCCTCGATCAGCGGGCCGTTGTTCATGTCGTAACTGACCCGGTACCAGAGCTGGCCGAGCTGCGGGAAGCGGTCTATCTCGCCGATCACCAGACGGCGCAGCGACATGATGTCCGGGCGCAGCAGGATGCGGGCCCAGTCGGTGGTGAGCCGGACGAGCGCCTCCCGCAGGTCGGGGGCGTCCGCGACGGTGGAGTTGGAGGGTTCCAGATCGGCGTACGTCTTCGGCAGCACCCCGCCGACGACGGCGAGGAACAGCCGCTCCTTGCTGCCGAAGTGCTTGTAGATCGTCGCCTTGGAGACGCCGGAGCCACGGGTGATCGCGTCCATCGAGGCCGCCGAGTAGCCCTCGGCGAGGAACTCCGCGAGGGCCGCGTCGATGATCGCCTGCCGCTTGCGCGAGGCGGCGTCGGCCGGGTCCGGGATGATCGGGATGCCGTACTCGTCGGTGGCGGCCTCGGCTCCCATGGGGTTCCTTCGGGGGGTGTGGTGGCGGGGCCGTCAGTATATGAACTGAACGGTTTGGTCTGCAAAGCTTCCCGCGGCCTCAGACGAAGAAGCTGTCGTGGCGCTCGAAGAACTCCGCCCGCTCGGCGTCACTGAGGTCCGCGAGCTGCGAGATCCCCTCGAAGTACTCCTCGCGCGGAGCCCCGGGGGCGAACAGCATGAGCATCGAGGCCGGTTCGGCGGACTCGTTGCGGAAGGCGTGCAGTCCGCCGACGGGGACGTAGAGGTGGTCGCCGGACGTGGCGGTGACCCACCGCTCCCCGTCGAACAACCGCATGCTGCCGGAGAGCACGAAGAAGGCCTCCGACATGGCCTTGTGGAAGTGGGTGCTCGGGCCGCCCGACTCGGGGCCCATCTCCACGCGGTACAGGCCGTACTCACCGTCGGTGGAGGTGGTCGTGGACAGGTAGTGGTAGGTGGTCCCGGCGCTGACGTAGTCGGGCTCGGCGGTGGCCGACCGGAACCGTGCGGAGATCTCGCCCTCCTCGTCGAAGTAGCGGGGGGCGGGGTAGGCGGGGTGGATGAGGGACATGGGAGCTCCTTGGACGGATCAGTGGTGAGTGGGTGAGTGGGTGAGTGGGTGGGTGGGTGGGTGTTGTGAGTTGGGGTGCAGGTCGCTCTCGGTCGGCGTGCCGTCAGGGCCCCGGCCCCGGCCCCGGTCCCGTCAACGCCTCCGCCAGGGCCGGGCCCGCCGCCACCCCGATCAGGAAGGCCAGGTTGAACAGGCCGATCGCCGTCCCATGACGGGCCTCCGGGAGCCGCCCCGTCGCCGCGCCGGTGAGCAGTCCCTGACCGCCGGCCGTGACGAGCGAGCTCGTCGCCTGGCCCGCCAGGACCACCGCGGCCCAGGGCGGGAACGAGGCCAGGGCGACGGCCGTCAGGGACCCGGCGGCGAGGAGCAGTCGCACCCGGTGCGCGCCCAGGCCGGGGGCGGCGCGGATCAGCGGCCAGGACAGCGCCGCGCCCAGGAGGGAGGCGACCGAGGCCGCCGCGCCTGTCTCCATGTCGGTCCAGCCGGTGAGGGCGGCGGCGCGGCGCGGAGCCGCGTACAGCAGGGCGAAGTTGACGGTGGAGAGCGCGAGCACGAGCCCGGCGGCGGTACGGAAACCGGGGTCGCGCAGTACGTCGAGGGGGAGGAGGAGTGCGGCGGTACGGGGCCGGGGCCCGCGCCCGGGCCCGTCCCCCGGCACGGCGCGGCCCGCGAGGCGCAGCACCGGTTTCAGTACGAGCAGGCTGAGCAGCGGGAGGGCCAGGGTCGCGCGCCAGCCGAGTGACCCGCCGAGCGCCGCGGCGACGGCGGCGCCGACGAAGAGGCCGCCGGCGCCGGCGATCGCGCTGCCGATGGCGACGAGTCCGGGCGCCCGGCCCGTACGGTCCCGGCCGGCGAGTTGGAAGGCCGCGACGTTCAGGCCGGCGGCGCCCGCCGCCTCAAGGGCGCGCCCGGCGACCGCGAGCGGGAGGTCGGGGGCGGCGAGGGCGAGGACCGCGCCGACGGTGAGGAGGGCGGCACTTGCCCGTACGGTCCCCGCGGGGCCGCGTCGGCCGCCCGCGGCGGTCAGCAGGGGTGTGCCGACGACCATGCCGATCCCGTACGCCGTCATGAGCCAGGACGCGGAGGCCGAGGAGACGGCGAGTCCGTGGGCGGCCTGGGGCAGGGCGAGGGTCGGCCCGGAGACACCCATCGCGGCGGGCGCGGCGAGCAGGGCGAGTAACGGACCGTCGTTCCCCGCCCGATCGGCGGCGGCGGGGGCGGTGGTGGAGGGAGGAGTCGCCATGCATCGAATGAACTACACCATTCAGTTCACTGTCAAGACTGAACTGTTCTGTTGACAGACTGAACCGACCTGTTTAGTTTCTTGGTCGTCGGGTCCGGCAGTCGCCGCGACCCGCTCGACGAACAGGGGGACTCCCATGACCGCGTCCACGATCCTCGCCATCTCCGGATCGATCCGCACCCAGTCGCACAACACCCAACTGCTGCGCGCCGCCCAGAAGTTCAACCCCGGAGTCGCGGAGATCGAGATCTACGAGGGCCTCCGCGACATCCCGCCGTACGACCAGGACGTCGACACCCCCGAGCTGCGCCCCGCCGTCGTCAACGAGCTCCGGCGGCGCGTCTCGGAGGCGGACGGGCTGCTCATCGCCACCCCGGAGTTCAACTACTCCATCCCCGGCGTCCTCAAGAACGCCCTCGACTGGCTGAGCACCGACTGGTCCCACACCGAGGGCCTGCCGCTGAACCGCAAGCCCACCGCGATCCTCGGCGCCGCGTTCACCAACTTCGGCACCGTCCGGGCGCAGCTCGCGCTCCGTCAGATGTTCGTCTGGACCGACAACGACGTCGTCACGAAACCCGAGGTCCACGTCTTCCGCTCGCACGAGCGGTTCGACGCCGAAGGCAACCTCACCGACGAGGTCACCATCGAACTCCTCCAGGGCCTCCTGACGTCCCTCCAGGGCAAGATCGACGCGGCGAAGGCCCGCGGCTGAACGGGCTTCGGACCGACTCAGCCAGTGCGGTCCGCCGCCTTGGCGAGGGTGCAGACGCCGTCCTCGCACTGCCGCTCCAGACGGCCCCGGGAGATCGTCTGGGCCAGGCCGACCATCCAGCAGGTGGGGCAGCCGCGGAAGGCGATCAGGGCCAACGGGGCCGCGAGGAGGGTGATCGGGCCGGCGACGGGGACGAGAGCGATCGACCCGGCGATCAGGCCGAGCCCGACGGCGCCGCGCGCCAGATGGCGGGGGACGGACGCGCTGGCGAAGTCCGGCCCGGCGGGCTTCGCGACGGGCTGCGGGATGGGGTGTGGGGTCGCCGGGGACGTTCCGGCGCTCTGACTCGTACGCGCGGTGCTCACGGTCGTACCTCTCCTGTCTCTCCTGCGGTCGCTGTCGCTGTCAGTGAGTGGCGCAGTGTCGTACGCGCCCGGTGCAGCCGCGACTTCATCGCCGCGTCGCTCAGGCCGAGCGCACGGGCGACGGTCCTGCCGGGCAGGCCCTGGACGTCCCGCATGAGCAGGACCTGCCGCTGGTCACGGGGGAGGGCGCTGACCGCGGCCGCGATCCGCTCGGCCCCGAGGCCGCGCAGCACCGCGTCCTCGGCGGACGGTTCCGAGGGTGCTTCCGGTTCGGCCGGCGGTTCCTCCCGTCGCGAGACGAGCAGCCGTACGTTCCGCAGGCATTCGTTCCGTACGATCCGGAACATCCACGAGGCGAGCGCGCCGGTGGCCCGCAAGGTGCCGATCTTCCGGTACAGGATGATCAGCGCCTCCTGCGCCGCGTCCTCCGCGTCCTGCGGGGAGGCGCACAGTGACAGGGCGAACCGGCGTACATGGGGCTGCGATTCCATGACGACGGTGGTGAGCGAGGTGACGTCGCCGTCCTGGGCCGCCTTGATCAGCCGCTCGTCCGGCCAGGAGAAGCGTCGGTTCATGCGCTGGTCCCACCCGTCGCCCGTGCGCCGGTCAGCTCCGGCCCTTGTATCGGCGCATCAGGTGCCAGCTGCACGCCCCGACGAGCAGGGCTCCGATCACTACGATGCCGGTGACCATCATGGGTGTTCCCTCCGGGTTCCGCCGGCCCGTTCGGCCGGTACGCGGATAAGAGCCGGGGAGGCCCGGAAAGGATTCACCTCAGGCCGAAGTTTCTTCGTCGGCGACTCAGTCCAGTTGGGCGATGCGCTGCCGGTTGCCCTCGTCCGTCGCCTGCTGGCTGTCCGACGCGCGCAGGACGGCGGCGGGGAGGGCGTCGTTCAGGTAGTCGCCGACGGCGGCCGTGGCGGCGCCGAGCTGGTCCAGGATCAGGTCGATGTTCGGGGCGAGCGCCTGGGCGAAGGCCCCGCTGCCCTTGACGGCCGCGTGCTGTCCGGTGGCGGTGGTCAGCTCGGCGGTGGTCCGGCCGCGGACCTCGACGGCGACCTCCGCGAGTTTGCGGGCCGCGAGCTTGTGCTCCTCGTGGTCGACGCGCAGGACGCCGCCGATGGCCTGTCCGGTGCCGGTGCCGGTGCCGGCACCGGCGCCCGTCACCGCGCCCGCGACGCCGCCGATGGCTCCCGCCGCCCCGCCCACCGCGCCTCCGACCCCGCCGTACGCCCCTGAGAGGTGGGCGGGGACGTGGGCGAGGGCGGCCACGTCCGGGTCGGTGAGGAGGGCTTTGAGGTTCTGGCGGAGGGCGTTCGCGGTCGACTGGATCCGCTGGGCGATCCGGCCGGCCGTCTGTCCGGCGTCGGCGACGGCTTTGGTGGCGGCGTCGGCGGACGCTCCCGGGTGGAAGGTGAGGCTCGCCCCGACCATGTCGATGCCGTTCCGGACGGCGAGGGCCTTCGCCTCGCTCGCGATGACGAGCTTCAGCGTGGTGATCGCGCCGGGGAGCTCGCTCACCGTGACCGCCAGGGTGCGGGCCGATCTGGCGATGGGCGCCATGTCCCGGTCCATGGCCCGCACCCACTGCTCGGCCAGCGCGTTCATCGCCTCGCCCTGGCCGGAGGAGAACAGGCGCTGCATGTGCCGGTTCGCCGCCCAGCCGTCGTCCAGGGTGAACCCGGCGTAGGTGTTCAGAGCGGCCGCCAGGGGTCCGTAACCGCTCTCGTCGACCTCCGGCCAGGGGAGCCCGTACTGTGCGATCACCGCTGCTTCGAGGTCCGAGATGCCTGCCGTCATGCCGTGAACTCCCCATCTCCACGCGCGTGTTGGTCAGACGCGCCCCCACGTGTGGCGCTCACGGTCTCACGCGCCCCCTGCCGCCACAAGGCGGCCGACGTACCGGCCCCGTCAGCCGACACGCCGGTCGACACGCCAGTCGACACGCCAGCCGACGCGTCAGTCGATGTGCACGATCTGGAAGGCCTCCGCCATCCGGCCCGGGGGCAGCCCGCCCGCCGTCGCGTGCTCGCCGAGCCAGGTGCGCAGGAGGCCGGCGAGGTCGTCGAAGTGGGCCGTCTGGGAGGTGTGGATGCGCAGGGCCTCGACCTTGCGGTCGAAGACGGAGGTGACGTCGACGTACTGGTTCGGGGTGGGCCCGGTCATCAGCCACAGTTCGTGCACGATCCAGGGCTCCAGGCCCTCGTCCTTGAGCAGCCCGGCGTGGGCGAAGGGGTTGCGCGCCTCGGGGTAGACCGCGCGCAGGCACGCGTCCCCGACCGCGCGGTGGTCGGGGTGGAGGTCGGCGACCCGCGCCCAGTTGATCTCGGGGGAGGGGATGATCGCGCGCTGCGGGCGTACCTCCCGGATGACCCGGCACAGGTCGCGCCGGAGCTCCACGGAGGCCTCCACGAAGCTGTCGGGGTAGCCGAGGAAGCGGACGTCGGCGACGCCGCTGAGCTTGGCGGAGTGGACCTGTTCGGCGCGGCGCAGGTCCGCCATGGCCTGGCGGGGGAGCTGTTCGTCGTAACCGCCCGCGCCGCCGTCCGTGACGATGCAGTACGTGACGCGGGTGCCGCGCTCGATCCACTGCATGACGGTGCCGCTGACGCAGAACTCGATGTCGTCCGGGTGTGCGGCGACCACCAGCAGGGATGCGGGGGCGGTGCGGTTGAAGTCCTCCATGCGTCAAGCCTGTTGGGGTGGCGGGGGCGTCGCAAGGCCAAGCTGTGGCGTGAACTGGACATGGCACTTACGCGCCATTCAAAAAGTTGGTACGTTCAAATCATTGGATGCGACGCGTATGACTTCGAACCGGAGGCGACCGGCATGTGCAGGATTCTCGGCTCCTTCGCCGCCGGGGCCGACCGCCCCGAGCCGGCCCAGCTCGCGGCGGTCTCGGCCCGCCAGCGCCACGGCGGCCCCGACGAACACCATGTGCTCAGCGGACCCGGCTGGTCCCTCGGCTGCGACCGGCTCGCCGTGACCGACCCCCTCGGCGGGCAGCAGCCCTACCGGCTGCCCCACCTGCCCGGCATCCTCGCCGTCCTCAACGGCGAGATCTACAACCACGCCGAGCTGCGCCGGACCCTCGCCGCCCGCGGCCACCGCTTCCCCGACCGCTGCGACGGGACCCTGCTCCCCGCGCTCTACGCCGAGTACGGGCCCGCCTTCGCCGAGCACCTCGACGGCATGTTCGCCGTCGCCGTCCTCGACCTGCGCCCGGGGGCGACCCAACTCGTGCTCGCGGTCGACGACATGGGCATGAAGCCGGTCCATCTGCACCACGACCCGTACGACGGTTCCACCCGCTTCGCCTCCGAGATCCCCGCGCTCCTCGCCTTCGAAGGGGTGCGGATCTCCCCGCGCGAGGACGCCCTCGACACCGTCCTCGCCACCCGTACCTCCTACTCCACCCACACCGCGCTCGACGGCGTCAGCGTCCTGCCGCCCGGCGCCACCGCGCTCGTACGGCCCGGCGCCGCGCCCGTCGTACGCCGCCGCGGCCCGTACCGCGCGTCCCCCCTCGGCGACACCCAGGACGTACTGCGCCACGAGGTACGCCGGCTCGCCGAGGCCGAGGTGCCCGTCTGTGCCATCACCAGCGGCGGCCTCGACTCCGGACTCGTCACGGCGCTCGCCGCCGAACACGCCCGGGAGACCGACGCGCCGCCGCTCCACACCTTCCACCTCACCTACCGGGGACGGTGGCCCGACTCCGAGGCCGCGTACGCCCGTTCCGTCGCCCGGCGGGCCAGGACCGTGCACCACGAGGTGGCCGTCGACCCCGACGAGCTGACCTCCCTCCTCACCCGGACCGTCCGCCACCTCGGGCAGCCCAACGCCGACCCCATCGCCCTCTCCACGTACGCGCTGTTCCGCGCCGTCCGCGAGAGCGGGTTCACCGTCGCGCTCACCGGCGACGGCGCGGACGAACTCTTCGGCGGGTACGACCGGATGCGGGCGGCGCTCGCCGCGCCCGCCGGGACCGACTGGGCGGGTGCCTACGCGGACGCGCTGTCGGCAGCGCCGCGGCTGCTCCGCGAGCACCTCTACACCGCCGACTACCGGGCGTTCCTCGCCGAACAGGGCTCCGCCGCCGACCGGATCGAGCAGGAGCTGCGCTCGGCGGAGGCCGTCGGCGCGGACCGGCTCACCGCGATGACCGCGTTCGAGACGCGGTGGCGGCTTCCCGCGTACCACCTGCGGCGCGTCGACCACCTGTCCATGGCGTGGGCCGTGGAGGCGCGGATGCCGTTCTGCCAGCCGTCCGTCGTCACGCACGCGCGTGGACTGCCGGCGGGGGCGCGGACGGGGAAGCGGGCGCTGTACGAGGCGGGCGCGGAACTGCTGCCGCCCGGGGTGCTGCGGCGTCCCAAGCAGCCGTTCACGCTGCCCGTGGCGGCGATGCTCGCGCCTGGCGGGCCGCTCCTGGAAACGGTCCGGGAGCTGCTGTCCCCGGCCCGGCTCGTCCTCGGCGGGAAGGTCCGCGCGGACCGCGTCCAGAGGCTCCTGTCCCGCCATCTGGAGCGGCCCTCGCACCACGACGCCCTGGCCCTGTGGGCCCTGGCCGTCCACGAACTGTGGACGGAGGTCGTCGTCCAGGGCATGCGAATCCCCACCGACTGTGCGGCCTGACATCCCGGGACCTCAACGTCCCGAACCCGCGGACCCGACTGCGGCGCGGCCGCCTGAGCCCGGGGCGCCGGCGCCGGCGCTTGCGCCTGCGGCTTCTGCGCCCGAGCCCGCGGCTGCGGCGCCTGCGCCTCCCGCGCCTGCGGCTGCGGCGCCCGCGCCTCCCGCGCCTGCGCCTCCCGCGCCTGCGCCTCCCGCGCCCGCGCCTCCCGCGCCCCTCGGCGTGGCCTTACGCCCCGCCCGTGTGGGCAATCGTCCCGCTGGGGCGGGACGGGTGGGCACACGGGACGGCGCCCTTGGCGGTGCCTCCGCCCCTTGTACTGACCCGCACCCCGAGGGCGACGCGCTTCCGGTGCGGGTCCAGGAACGAAGGGCGGAGGCACCCGCAAGGGCGCCGTCCGTTGTGCCCACCCGTTCCGCCCCAGCGGAACGAATGCCCACAACGAGGGCCACCGTCGTCCGCGCCCACGACGCCCCCGGCCCCACCCTCGTCCTCCGGCTCGACCACCTCCCCCACGGTGCCCTCGCCCTTGGTGGGGAGCTCGCGTGGGTGCGCCGCGCGCTCGACGGGACCCCCTACGCCGGGATCGGCAAGATCGCCCTGTACCGCCCCGGCCCCACCCTCGACTACCGCTTCGTCCAGGCCCTCCCCGCCGGCGGTTTCGACTTCCGTGCCGGATGCGGGCACTCCCTCCTCGCCTGCGTCGTCGCCGACGGCCGCCCGGGGCCCGTGACGGTCCGCGCCGTGACCACCGGCGACACGGTCCTCTGCGAGCCGGAGCCGCACGGGGACGCGTACACCCTCAGCTTCCTCCGCGCCCCCACCGCCCCCGGCACCCTCCCCACCGGCCGCCCCGTCGACCTCCTCGACGGCACCCCCGTCTCCGTCGTCCGCTACGGAAACCCGTACGTCTTCGTCGACGCCCGCCATCTCAGGGCCCACGCCGACCGCGACGCCCGCCATCTCCGGGCCCAGCACGCCCTCGACGCCCACCGCCCCCGGGCCCACGACGACCTCGACCGGCTCCACACCCTCCGCGCCCACGCCGCCCTCGACGCCCACCACTCCCGCGCCCCCGCCGCCCTCGACCGGCTCCTCACCCTCCGCGCCCACGCCGCCCTCGACGCCCACCACCCCCGCGCCCACGCCGACCTCGACCGGCTCCTCACCCTCCGCGCCCACGCCGCCCGCCTCCTCGGTCATCCACCCCACTCCGCCCTCCCCAAGATCGCCGCCTTCACCCGCGGCCCCGCCGGGATCTCCGTCCGTGCCCTCACCGTCGGTGGCTGGCACCCCCGCCTCGCGCTCACCGGCGCCGCCGCCCTCGCCGCCGCCGGGGCGCTCGACGGCACCGTCGTGCCCACCGTGAGCGGCCCCGTCCGCACCCCCGGCGGCACCGTCACCGTCTCCACCGCCCCCGACCGTGTCCGCGTCCACCACAAGCGCGCCGAAGTACTGGAGAGGCTCGAACTGCCCTGGCGTATCCACGCAACGGCGTGAACGCGCACCCCGCTCACCCGGCCCCGCCCCGCTTTCCTCTGCCACGCTGAAATGGACCGGCCATCGGTATCCGTGGGGAGAGCAGACGCACATGAAATTCGAGAATCTGCGTGTCGTCGTGACCGGAGCATCCCGCTATTTCGGTCGCGCGCTCGCCGTCGGCTTCGCCCATCTCGGCGCCGAGGTGTACGTGTCGGCGCGAACCGTCGAGGCGGCCGAACGCACCCGTACCGACGTCATGGGCTCCGCCCGTGACCGTATCCACGCCTTCGGCTGCGACCTCAGCAAGCCCGCCGAGATCCGGGAGTTCGCGGCCCGGGTGGGCGAACACACCGACCGCGTTGACCTGTTGGTCAACAACGGCGCCCGCTGGCTCGACGGCATGGACCTGGAGGCGGCCAGCGACGCCCAGATCGTCGAGACGATCGAGTCGACGGCCGGCGGCACCGTCCTCATGGTGAAGCACTTCCTGCCGCTGCTCCGCGGCTCCCTGCGCCCCGACATCGTCAACATGGTCGCCGTCCGCGACGCCGAAGGCGCCTCCGCCGCGGCCGCCGGCGCCGCCCACGAGGCATTCTGGGCGGCGAAGAGCGCCCAGGCCGGCTTCGCCGACATCCTCTCGCGCAGGCTGCGGCCCTCCGGCGTCCGCGTCTTCTCCCTCTTCCCGCCCGACTTCTCCACCTCCGATCCGCGCTTCGCGGAATGGGACGGAACGAACCCGGACGGCATAGCCCCCGACGAGAAGCTCACCACGCAGGCCCTCTTCGAATGCGTCGTCTACGCCGTCGAGCAGCCCCGTGACTGCTTCATCCGGTCCTTCCACTTCGAGCCCCGCTGACAGCCCAACCCCGACGCCATCCCCGACGACCCCGACGTCATCCCCGACGCCATCCCCGACGACCCCGCTGACCGCCCTGCGCCGACAGCGCGCCCGCCCACCGCGACCCGCTGAAGCCCACCGCACCACAGCGTCAAGGAGGTCCCATGAGCACCCCTGTCTGGATCACCGCGACCCCTCCCGCCACCCACGGCGAACTCCACATCGGCCACCTCGCCGGGCCGTACGTCGCCGCCGACGTCCTCACCCGCTACCTGCGCGCCGAGGGCGAGGCCGTCCGGTTCACCACCGGCACCGCCGACCACGCCAGCTCCGTCGAGGTCCGGGCGCTGCGCCACCATCGCAAGCCCGAGGAGGTCGCGGAGGGCTACCGGGCCGCGATCACCGCCGACTGGCTGCGCTCGGGCGTCGAGTTCGACCACATCGTGCGCCCGCGCCGCGACAAGGGTTACGGACGCTGGGTGCAGGACCTCTTCGGCCGTCTCTTCGCCCAGGGCGTGATCGCCCCCCGCACCCGGCTCCTCCCGTACTGCGAGCCCTGCGACCGCTGGCTGTACGGGGCGCACGCCACCGGCACCTGCCCGCACTGCGGCGCCGTCAGCGACGGCGGCATGTGCCACGAGTGCGCCCGCCCCAACGACGGCGGCGACCTCATCGCCGCCCGCTGCGCCCTCTGCGACACCCCGGCGGTCGCCCGCCGCTGCCGCCGCCTCTACGTACCCCTGGAGCCGTTCCGGGAGACCCTCGCCGACTACTGGGCGACGGCCGGCCTGCCGCCGCGCCTCGCCGCCCTCTGCGAGTCGCTCGTCGAGGACGGCCTGCCGGACATCGCCGTAGGCCACCCCGCCGAGTGGGGCCTTCCCGTGCCCGTCGAGGGCTTCCCCGACCACCGCATCGACGGCTGCTTCGAAGCCGCCGCGATGCACCTCTTCGGCTACGACACCACGGGCCCGCTACCCCGCCGCGCCATCCACTTCTGCGGCTTCGGACACTCCTTCTGCCACGCCGTGCTGCTGCCGGTGCTGCTCCTCGCGCAGGACGTCAAACTGCCGCAGGACTTCAACGTCAACGAGTCGTACGTCATCGAGGAAGGCGTCCAGGAGGGCAACGTCTGGGCGCTCGACCTGCTCACCGAGTACGGCTCCGACACCTTGCGCCGCCACGTCCTCCAGGCCCGCCCGCTGGGCCGTCGCACGGTCTTCCACCGGGAGCGGCTCGCCGCCGCCCGCCGCGAGCTGGACGAGAACTGGAACAGCTGGCTGTCCCGGCTCTTCGCCGCCGTACGGGAGGAGTGCGGCGGCCTCGCCCCGCAGGCGCTGCCCGGCGGCACCGGCTGGGACATCCTGGAGCGGCGGCTGCACCGGGGCGTCGACGACCTGCGCGAGGCGTACGGCCCCGATGCCTTCGACCCGCGCCGCGCGGTCGCCGTCCTCGACGAGATGGTCCGCTCGGTGGCCGACTTCGGTCACGTCAACGCCCACGAGCGGTGCCGGCCCACCACCTCCTGCCGTCATCTCCCGGCGCTCGCCGCGCAGTTGGCGGTGGCGTCGGCCCTGGCGGCGTGGTCGCGGCCGGTGATGCCGGAGGGCGCCGACCGGCTCGCGGCGGCGCTCCAGGTGGCGACGGGCCGCCCGGTCGACTGGCACGCCCTGACGGCTCCCCTCCCGGGGGCCCGCCTGGCGCCGCCTTCGGGCCCGGTCTTCGGCTTCTGACCCTCACTACTAAGCAACTAAGTACATAGGTAGCTCCCTGTCGCGTGACCGCGCGCGAGCCACGCGCAGGGACACGTGGCCCCTCATTCCCCAGGAGTTCACGTGTCCCTGCGCGTCGCCATGCTCAGCGTCCACACCTCCCCGCTCCACCAGCCCGGGACGGGGGACGCCGGCGGCATGAACGTCTACATGGTCGAGCTGTCCCGCGCCCTGGCCGAACAGGGCGCCGAAGTCGACCTGTTCACCCGCTGCCGGGGCGAGGACCTGCCCCCGCACGTCGAACTCGCCCCGGGGGTGCGGGTCCGCCATCTGCACGCCGGGCCCCGCGAGGCGCTCCCCAAGGAGGCCATGCCGGATCTCGTCGTGCCGTTCTCGCTCGCCCTGCTCAAGGAGGGGCGGCGCTACGACCTGCTCCACTCGCACTACTGGCTCTCCGGGCAGGCGGCCCGGATCGCCTCGGTGGGCTGGCGGATCCCGCTCGTGCACACCGCCCACACCCTGGCCCGGGTGAAGAACGCCTCCCTCGCCGCCGGTGACACCCCCGAACCGGAGCTCAGGATCCGGGGCGAGCACCAGGTGGTGGAGGCCGCCGACCGGCTGATCGCCAACACGGCCGCGGAGGCGGAGGCGTTGCGCTCGCTGTACGGGGCGGAGGGGCCGCGCACCGAGGTCGTACGCCCCGGGGTCGACCTGCGGACCTTCCACCCGGGCGACGGCCGGGCGGCCGCGCGGGCCCGGCTGGGGCTTCCGGCGGACGCGTTCGTACCGCTGTACGCGGGCCGGATACAGCCCCTGAAGGGCCCGGACGTGCTCGTACGGGCGGTCGCCGAGCTGCTGCGGGAGACCCCGGACCTGCGCCGCCGGCTCCTCGTGCCGGTCGTCGGCGGGCACTCGGGCGCGACGCGCGAGGGGACGGCCTGGCAGCTCGCGGCGCAGCTGGGGGTGACCGACGTGCTGCGGTCCTGCCCTCCCGTACCGCAGGCGCTGCTCGCGGACTGGTACCGGGCGGCGGACGTGCTCGTGGTGCCCTCGCGCAGTGAGTCCTTCGGTCTGGTGGCCCTGGAGGCGCAGGCCTGCGGGACGCCGGTGCTCGCGGCGGCGGTGGGCGGGCTCTCGACGGCGGTGTGGGACGGGGTGACGGGGCTTCTGGTGCGCGGTCACGATCCGCTGGAGTACGCGCGGCGGCTGCGCTGGTTCGCGGCGCATCCGGAGGTGGTGGAGACGATGGGGGAGGCGGCGGTGCGCCACGCGCGCGGGATGAGCTGGCACGCGTCGGCCGCCCGGACCGTCGAGGTCTACCGGGAGGTGGTGGGGCCAGGGGTGGGGCAGGGGCGGCGGCACGCCCCTGCCCCGGCGGCCCCTCTCTCCTGGAGGAACGAGAAGGCCGTGGCGGAAGTCTAGCATCTCTTTTGGTTCGACCAAAGATATGTAGGGCTCCGGATCGCTCAATTCCGTTGCGAAGGTGCCGTATTGACGCATCCACGCCATGGCGAGTCCACGCAGAGGCAAACCCTGGATCGGGTTCCGGGGCAGGGCCAGAATGGAGATGTCTTCAGGGGAACACCCGGCGGCACGGGAGCCCCGAAGACAGAATTCACATTCCAACTCCTGGAGGAATCATGTCTGCTGGGCACGCCACGGGGATGCGCAAGATCGTCCGTCAGTTCGCCCTCGCCGCGGCCGGCTGTCTCGCCGTCGCCGGCGGTGCGGCACTGGCGACGGCCCCCAACGCGGTCTCGGCCCCCCAGTACGTGGTGGCCGACGGAGCGTCCGACGGGACGACCGCCGAGCCCACCCCGACCCCCACGCCGTCCCCGTCCAACGGAAACGAGTGGAACAAGGTCAGCCCGGCGCCGACAGCTGCCAATTAAGTCGTCGGGTAGAGGGAAAAGGCTCCGCGGTCACTCTTCACGGGTGACGGCGGAGCCTTTTCCCTTTCTGTCGAAGCCGGCCGAAACGGAATTCGTCGAGCGGAACGGCCTCAGTCGACCCAGCCGAGGCGATGGGCCCGTACCCCGGCCTCGAAACGGCTCGTCGCGCCCATCTCCTGCATCAGCTCGGACAGCATGCGGCTCACCGTCCGCAGCGACACCCCGAGCCCTCGCGCGATCTTCTCGTCCTTCATGCCGGAGGCGAGCATCACCAGCGCCGCCCGCTGCTGCTCCGAGAGCCCGTCGCCGCCCTGTTCCGGGGCCGGACCGTCCCCGTACGGCGAGGCGGTGTGCCAGCAGTGCTCGTACAGCGCGAGGTACGAGCGGACCAGGGCCGGGCCGCGGGCCAGCACCGCCCCCGCCATAGGCTCCGCCGGATCGACCGGCACCATCGCGAACTGCGCGTCGGCGATGATCATCGTCATGGGCACGGCGGGGGTGATCCGCACCTCCACGCCCGCCTCGACCCGGCGCCGCAGCAGCTCCGACACCTCCGGCGCGGCGACGACCCGCTCGCTGTACATGGCGCGGACCCGCACCCCGTTCTCGATCTGCCGCCGGTCCCGGCTCAGCACGCGCTCCGCCACCTCACGGACCAGCGACGTCGGATGCATCGACGCCAGACCGTGCTGGATGACGTCGGTGATGTCCTCGAGGACCTGCTGAATCCGCCGGTAGTCACTGAGGAGTTCCACGTCGGCATCCGAACGCGTCAGGGAACCGGCCCGCAGATACGCCCCCGCCAGAGTCTCGAGCGTGCTGTACGCGCGGTCCGCCTCGTCCAGGTGCTCGCGCAACTGCTCACGCTCGCGGGACAGCAGCCGCAGCATCGCGATCTCCGGGTCGATCACCGCGACCGTGTCGCTGTCGTGGTGCCCCGACCCGCCCTCGTGTTCCCCGCGGGCCCCGTGCTGGGCGGGGTTGGTCGGCACGATGAGCCCGAGCGCCGTCAGTTCGTTCCTACATCGCTCGTACTCCTCGGGCGCCAGCCTGAGTTCGGCGGCCACCTCGCCGAGGTGCGACACCCCCCGTTTGCGTAACTCCTGGTAGAGAACCACCACAGGATCGGGTGACCGCCGCTCTCCCGTACCGCCGCCACCGCTGGTGATCATGGCGAAGTGGCCCCCTGTTCGCTCGAGTCGCCCCCGCCCTCACCCTGTCATACGGCCAGGAGGGGTCCGTCATGCCGTCCCGCACCCATCGTGCGCCATGCGAACTCCTCCGGGGAGCCCCGCCCTACAGTCCGCGGTCGGTCCCCTCGTTGTCGAGCAGCCCGAGCCGAGCCGCCTTCACCCCCGCCTCGAACCGGCTCGCCGCCCCCAACTCCTGCATCACCTCGGAGAGAAGACGACTGACCGTCCTCAGCGACACCCCCAGATTGCGGGCGATCTGCTCGTCCTTGATGCCGGACGCGAGCATCAGCAGCGCCGCCCGCTGCTGCTCGGAGAGCCCGTCGCCGCCCTTCTCCGCCGGATCCTCCTGGCCGTACGGGGCCGCCGCCGTCCAGCAGTACTCGTACAGGGCCAGATAGGACCGGACCAGGCCGGGGCCGCGCGCGAGGATCGCGGGGGACGCCGGGTCGTACGGATCGGTCGGGAGCATGGCGAAGTTCTCGTCGGCCAGCACCATGTTCATCGGGATCACGGACGACAGCCGGATCTCCACCCCTACCGCTGTCCGCTCCTCCAGGTGCTGGGCCATCTCCGGGACCGAGGCGGCCCGGCGGCTGTACATGGCGCGGACCCGGACACCCCGGTCGGCCCACAGCCGGTCCTGTGCCAGCTCCGCGCCCATCTCCTCGCGGCGGACGGAGCCCGTGTGCATGAAGGACGCGGCCGTGCGGACCGAGTCCATCAGGTCCGCGAGGCTCCGTCGCGCCAGGCCGGGAACGTCGACGATCTCGACCTCTATCTCGGCGCGGGGGGTGGCGCCGGCCCGCAGGAAGGGCCCGGCCAGCGCTTCGAGGGCCGTGTGGGTGCGGCTGGTCGCGGCCAGTCGTTCCTGGAGCCGGTCACGCTCCCGGCGCAGCAGCCGCAGCAGGGCGACGTCGGGGTCGACGACGGTGGGGACGCCTTGGCGGGGCGCCCCGGGTCCGGCCGACTCCTCGGCCGGCTTCCCGGTCGACTCGGCGGCCCGGTCCTCGGCCG
Source organism: Streptomyces sp. NPDC002773 (assembly GCF_040295605.1). NCBI lineage: Bacteria > Bacillati > Actinomycetota > Actinomycetes > Kitasatosporales > Streptomycetaceae > Streptomyces > Streptomyces sp. NPDC002773. The sequence goes on along the minus strand of NZ_JBEOVO010000017.1, from coordinate 39,394 downwards.
GCTCCCCGGGTTCGGTCAGTCCCAGCGTGGCGAGTTCGTCCCGGCATCGCTCCCGCTCCTCGGCGGAGAGCTCGAAACGGTCCGCGACCTCGTCGAACGTGGCATCCGGGCGGATGCGGAGTTCCTGGTAGACGGCGAGAGCCTGGTCTCCACCGACACGCGGCACGGAGGTATTTCTGGACACTGCGCAGCAGACTCCCCTCGGTCCACCCGGACCCGTTGAATCGCCCCGCTAGACCCTGCCACACAATCGAACGACACGCACGGAGTTGAGCAGGGCTCAGACGGTGCCGGTGCTCGTCGCCGCGCTCGTACGGCAGTCGGGGCACAGGCCCTTGAAGACGACCTCCGCGTCCTCCACCCGCCACTCGGGCAGGGCGCCGCGGGGCGGCGCCGGCGCTGCCGACGCCACGTTCTCCACGCGGCCGCAGACCGTGCACAGGGCGTGCTGGTGCGCGGGTCCCGAGACCTCGAAGACCGCGGGCAGGCCGGGCCGGTCGAACTTGCTGACCAGGCCCGTCTCCTGGAAGTGCCGCAGCATCTCGTACACGGCCTGGCTGGTCAGGGTGCCGAGCCGCTCGCGGGCGGTCGTGGTGATCGCCTCGACGTCGAGATGGCCGCCGGCGGCGAGCACCGTGAGCACTTCGAGGCGCGGGCCCGTGACCCGCAGCCCCACGTCACGCAGGCGCTGGATCACCGCCTCGCGGCCCGTCAGCTCTTCCACGACTGCCATCTTCTCCGCCCGCCCGCCCGCCATCTGGTCGGCTCAAACTTTTGTGGGCATCGTACCTCTTGCCCGTCAACCTCGGCAGGTGCTGTTCAGCCGTCCGTATGTCGCCCACCGGCCGCGGGGCACGTCACCCTGCCGGTCCGGTACGTCCTCGGGCCGTTCGTCCGGTCAGTCGTCCGTCCTGCACACGAGCAGGACGGACTCGGTCCGCTCGTCGATGCGGTGGCGCCGCCGGCCCTCGATGTGCAGGCCTACCGCGTGCAGTTCGGCGGCGAGCCGTTCGGGGTCCACGATCCACTTGTCGGTGGTCAGCACGACCCGTTCCGTGGAGAGCTTGCCCGTCCTGGCCGTGTAGTACGTGATCCGCTCGCTCATCGACGGCAGGTCGAAGACCTGCCGGGCCACCACCCACTCGTCGATGCCGTCGAAGCGGGGCACCTGGAAGGCCCAGGTCCGCCGGGGCTCCGCGATCAGCCCCGGCAGCTGGTGCGCGGTGTAGTCGAGGGCGAGCGCGCCGCCCGTCTCCAGGTGGGAGGCGACCTCCCGCAGCAGCTCGGGCCGCCGGGCCGGGGGTACGGCGGTGACCATCGCGCCCGCGAGCAGCGCGAGCCGGTAGCTGCCGTCGAGGCGCAGCTCGGTCAGGTCGGTCCGGTGGGTGACGACGAGCCCGGCCACCTGCGGACCGATCCGGCGGGCCCAGCCGTCGAGGCGCTCGAGGGCCGAGGCGTCCCGGTCCACGGCCTCCACGGCGAAGCCGTGCCGGGCGAACGGGACGGCGAGCCGCCCGGCGCCGGAGCCGAGGTCGAGGACGGGTCCGCCGGTGGAGCGGGCGAGGCTGAGGTACCGGACGATGTCCGCGCTGTGCGGGCCGAGCAGGGCGTCGTGCAGCCAGACGGAGCCCTCGTCGGCGGGGGAGACGGATTCGAGCCCGGGGAGGGTGTCCGAGGTGACCCGGATGCCGGCCCCGGGGGCGGGCTCCTGCTCCCGGCCGTATCGGGACGGCAGGACCGGCGCGAGCGCTGCGGGCACGACGGGCAGGGAAGTGCCGCTCGGTGTGTGCATCGCTCCTCCAGGGGCTCGCTCGGTCCATGCCGTCCGGACGAGGTACCCGTGCCGCCGGGGACCGCGCCGCTGGACCCATCCTGACCTGGGGAGGGAACGCCGATCCACCGGATCGGGCTGCGTGAACACGCGATGGCGTGGATCTGCCACGCCCATCTGGGGAGCCTCGGGGCCTGGAGCGTCGGGGCCTGGAGCGTCGGCGCCTAGAGCGTCGGGGCCGGGAGCGCCCGGCTCCAGCGCCTGGGTGAGAGGGCCTCGAAGCCCAGGTGCGAGTAGAACGGCAGCGCCGGGTCCGGCTCCGCCGGGAGCTCCACGCGCTGGGCCCGCGCCCCGTAGTTCCGCATCCGGTCGGTGGCCGCGTCGATCAGGGCCGTACCCACACCGCGGCGGCGGGAGCCGGACGCCACGGCCAGGGCGTACACCTCGCCCTCGCCCGGGACGGGGACACCGCCCGCGGCGACGCCGACGACCGCGCCGTCCGCGTCGGTCGCGACGAGCCAGCCGAGCCAGCCGGGCGCTCCTCCCGGAATTTCAATTTCCGCTCGTATGCGGGGGAGTGCGCATTGGGCGGAGATGAGCCGCCGCATCGGGATTTCGTCGAGGATTCCGACGTAGCTGCTCCGAATGACGTCGGCGAGCAGCCTGGATATCGTCGTCGCGTCGCCGGCCGCGGCCGTCCGAACGCCAGCCAGCTGCATTGGTTTTGTACCCTTCGACGTGCCGAGCCAGATCCCCAACGTACCCACAATAGCGGTGAATTAAGTTGGCCGTGACCGATGCGAAATCTACGAATTCGCTTAGTAAATAGGGGTGTTCGGTTCGGAAGGCCGGTCGTTGAACCGAGTCAATTACCCGGGGAAGGAACAGCAGGCGACGACCAGGGGCGTCATCGCGAGGGTCGCCGACGCGATGGTCAGCAGGCCCCGGAGTACGGGGTGTCCGGCGCTGTGCGGGGTGAGGATGCGCCGCATCCGCAGGGCCGCCGAGGGGCCGCCCGCCGCGAACGCCGACCGGGGCGCCCGTCCCGAGGCCAGCGCGTACAGCGCGGTGGCCAGCGCGTCCCGCGTGCACCGGCGCAACGCCCGGTCGTCCGCCGCCATTTCGAGCAGCAGCGGTACGGCCGTTCCGCCGTGCCGCGCGAGCGGGAGGCGCCGGAAGACGGCCGCGAAGGCCTCCGCCGCCGCGACCAGGAGATGGTGCCGCCCCGCGATGTGCGCCCGCTCGTGCGCGAGCGCCGCGGCGAGCTGGGCCGGGGTCAGGGTGTGCACCGCGCCCGAGGAGACGACGACCCGACGCGAGCGGCCGGGCAGGCAGTACACGGCGGGGCGGGCGTCGTCGAGGACGGTGGCCCGGAGCGCGGGGTCGTACCGCCCGACGAGCCGCAGCACCCCCGCGTGCCGCAGCCGCACCCGCCGGGCCCTGACGAGCCGGCGTACGAACGCGGAGGCGGGCAGCGCGAGGACGGCGAGGGAGAGCGCGAGGGCGAACCGCTCGCGCCCGTCGAGGTTCAGGAGCTGGTCGGCCGTGGGCGGCCGGAGCGCGAACATCATGTCCGCGAGCCGGTGGCTGCTCTCGCCCGAGAGGACCATCTGGGCGGGCAGCAGGGCGGTCGCGCCCGCGAAGACGGCGCCGCACACGGCCCAGACGCCGAGGGCGAGCCGGGGCACCTGCTGCGCCCAGCGCGCCCGCACCACGAGCAGCGGCACGAGAAAGCCGGTGAGGGCGACGAGCCCGAGCGGAACGAGAGCGTGATGGTTCACACGCCGCTCCCGCCGCCGGTCCGGGGGGCGTGGCCCCCGCCGGGCCGTGGGGCACGGCCCCCGCTGATCCGGAGGGTGTGGTCACCTCCGGGGAGGCCACCGCCGGGCCGGGGAACGTGTCCATCGCCGGGCCTGGGGGCGTGGTCACCCGCGGGTAGCTCGCCGCCGGGCTCCGAGTCCTGGTCGGCGCGGGCCGCGCGCAGGGCCGCGTCGAGGGCCTCCATGTCCTCGTCCGAGATGACCTCGACGAACCGCAGGAGGGCGGCGGGGCGGTCCTGGCTGTCGCCGAGGGCGTCCCGCATCAGTCCGGCGGTGTACTCCTCGCGGCTGCGGACGGGCTCGTACAGCCAGGCCCGGCCGGCCTTCTCGCGGCGGAGCCAGCCCTTGCGGTGGAGGATGTCCGCGACCGTCATCACGGTCGTGTAGGCGACCCGGCGCCCCCGGTTGATGTCGTCGACGATCTCGCGGACCGTGGCGGGCCGCTGCCAGGCCCACAGCCGGTCCATGATCTCGGCCTCCAGCTCTCCCAGCCTGCGCACGTGCATCCCCTCCCCTACGGGCGGCTCATCGTACGGGCCGCTTCCCCCGCCCAGGTATACCCCCCAGGGGTACGCTGGCGGGATGTCGTCCATCGCCGAAGGGCCCCTCTCGGGGCCCTTCCCTCCCTCTCCCGGCCGGGGACTACGTCCGGATGAGCCGGGCGATGGCCTTCGACGCCTCGCCCACCTTCTCCTTCGCCTGGTCCCCGCCCTGCGCGATCGCCTCCGTCACGCAGCAGCTGAGGTGTTCGTCGAGCAGGGCCACCGCGCAGGACTGGAGGGCCGCGTTGATGGCGGACACCTGGGTGAGGACGTCGATGCAGTAGACGTCCTCGTCGACCATCCGCTGCACCCCCCTGACCTGCCCCTCGATGCGCCGCAGGCGTCTGATGATGTCTTCCTTGTGCTGTCCGTAACCGGCCACGGCGGGCTCCTCGGAGATTGGCGGGGAAGGGCGGGTCGTCAGCGGTCGGCGGCCTGGAAGCCCCGCAGGCGCAGGCTGTTGCCGACGACGAAGACCGAGGAGAAGGCCATGGCCGCGCCCGCGATCATCGGGTTGAGCAGTCCGGCCGCGGCGAGCGGCAGCGCCGCCACGTTGTAGGCGAAGGCCCAGAACAGGTTCGAGCGGATCGTGCCGAGCGTCCTGCGGGAGAGCCGGATCGCGTCGGCCGCGGCCCGCAGGTCCCCACGTACGAGGGTCAGGTCACCGGCCTCGATCGCGGCGTCCGTGCCCGTGCCCATCGCGAGCCCCAGGTCGGCCTGGGCGAGCGCGGCGGCGTCGTTGACGCCGTCGCCGACCATCGCGACCGAACGGCCCTCCGCCTGGAGCTTCTTGACGACGTCGACCTTGTCCTGCGGCATGACCTCCGCGATGACCTCGTCGATGCCGACCTCGGCGGCGACCGCCTCCGCGACGGCCTTGTTGTCGCCGGTCAGCAGGATCGGCGTCAGACCGAGCGCGCGCAGCCGCTTGATGGCCTCGGGACTGGTCTCCTTGACGGCGTCCGCGACCTCGAGGACCGCACGGGCCTCCCCGTCCCACGCCACGGCGATCGCCGTCCTGCCGGCCTTCTCGGCCGTGTCCTTCGCGGACTTGAGACCCGCGGGGAGCGCCATCGCCCACTCGTCGAGCAGCTTCTCGCGGCCGACGAGGACCGCGTGCCCCTCGACGACGCCCTGCACGCCGAGACCGGGGATGTTCGCGAAGTCCTCGGGGGCGGGGAGCGTCCCCACCTCGGCGGCGGCGCCGGTGGCGACGGCCTGCGCGATCGGGTGCTCCGAGGAGTGCTCCAGGGCGCCGGCGAGCCGCAGGACGTCGGTCTCGTCGACACCGTCGGCGGTGTGCACCTTGAGGAGGGTCATCCGGCCGGTGGTGACGGTGCCGGTCTTGTCCAGGACGATCGTGTCGACCTTGCGGGTGGTCTCCAGGACCTCGGGGCCCTTGATGAGGATGCCGAGCTGCGCGCCGCGGCCCGTGCCGACCATGAGGGCGGTCGGAGTGGCGAGGCCCAGGGCGCAGGGGCAGGCGATGATCAGGACGGCGACGGCGGCGGTGAACGCGGCGGTGAGGCCCTGTCCGGTGCCGAGCCAGAAGCCGAGGGTGCCGAGGGCGAGCGCGATGACGATCGGCACGAAGACGGCGGAGATGCGGTCGGCGAGGCGCTGGGCGGCGGCCTTGCCGTTCTGCGCGTCCTCGACGAGCTTCGCCATCCGGGCGAGCTGGGTGTCGGAGCCGACGCGGGTGGCCTCGACGACGAGGCGGCCGCCGGCGTTCAGGGTGGCGCCGGTGACGGAGTCGCCGACCCCGACCTCGACCGGGACGGACTCGCCCGTGAGCATCGAGGCGTCCACGGCGGACGAACCCTCGACGACGGTGCCGTCGGTGGCGATCTTCTCGCCGGGACGGACCAGGAAGCGGTCCCCGACCTGGAGTTCGGCGGTCGGTACGGTGACCTCGCGGCCGTTCTTGAGGACGGTCACCTCCTTCGCGCCCAGCTGCATCAGCGCCTTGAGCGCGGCGCCCGCCTTGCGCTTCGACCGGGCCTCGAAGTACCGGCCGGCCAGGATGAAGGCGGTGACGCCCGCGGCGGCCTCCAGGTAGATGTTCCCGGCGCCGTCGGTACGGGCGATGGTGAACTCGAACGGGTGGGTCATCCCCGGCGTACCGGCCGTCCCGAAGAACAGCGCCCACAGGGACCAGAGGAACGCGGCGATCGTGCCGACGGAGATCAGCGTGTCCATCGTCGCGGCGCCGTGCCTGGCGTTCGTCCAGGCGGCCCGGTGGAACGGCCAGGCGGCGTACACGACGACCGGTGCGGCGAGCGTGAGGCTCAGCCACTGCCAGTACTCGATCTGCAGCGCCGGGACCATCGCCATCGCGATGACCGGCACGGCGAGCGAGACGGCGGTGATCAGCCGCTGCTTGAGGGGCCGCAGCTCCTCGTCGGCCCGCTCCTCGTCGGAGGGGCCGCCGTCACCGGGCGCCTCGCTCCTCGGGGGCGCGGGCTCGGCGGCGGTGTAGCCGGTGGCCTCGACGGTGGCGATGAGGTCGGAGACGTCGATGTCGGCGTCGAAGGTGACCTTCGCCTTCTCGGTGGCGTAGTTGACGGTGGCCTCGACCCCGTCCATCCGGTTGAGCTTCTTCTCGATACGGGCCGCACACGAGGCGCAGGTCATGCCGCCGATGGCGAGCTCGACCTGGGCGGTGCCGGGTGTAGTCGTTGTCATGACGCTCCTCTTTTTCGGGGCTCGGCTCACCTCCGGGGCGCTCAAGCCGGGGGCCGGGGCCCGGGTGTGGTCGGGCGGGCCCCGGCGGCCGAGGTGGGGCGGGCGGGTCAGGCGGCGCGGCCGGTGAGCTCGTAGCCCGCGTCGTCGACGGCCGCCGTGATCGCGGCGTCGTCGGGCTCGCCGCCCGTCGTCACGGTCACGAGGCCGCCGGCGACGTCGACGTCCACGGAGATGACGCCGTCGAGCGCGCTGACGGACGTGGTGATCGCGGTCTTGCAATGGCCGCAGGTCATGCCGGAGACGGCGTAGACCGTGACGGTGCTGTCGGCGACCGCGACGGCGGTGGTCTCCGCGGTGGTCGAGCAGCTGTTGTCGGGGGTGCAGCAGGAGCCCATGGCTTCCTCCTCGGTCGGGTTCCACTTCACCGATACCCTTGGGGGGTATTCGGTCGTGGGTCCATGTATACCCCCCGGTGGTATCCGACGCAAGCGTCTCCCCGACTTGACTTGATACCCCCCAGGGGTATGGTGAAGTGCATCGGACGGTCACCACGACAACGCACGTACGGGAGAGCAGCCATGAACACCGGAGTGAAGATCACTGCCTTTGCCGCCGCGCTCGCCGCGACCTTCGGGACCGCGTACGGGGTCGGCAAGGGCGTCGGCCCCGTCGAGGAGCCGAAGAAGGCCGAGCACGGCGACCACGCGGCCGCGCCCGCCCCCTCGAAGGGCGCGGCGGCCGACGGCCACGCCGGGCACGGCGAGGGCGCGGCCGCGGACACCGCGCCCGCCGCGAACCTCCCCGGCGGCCTCCAGGTCTCCCAGGACGGCTACACCCTGGCCATGGAGACCCCGACGCCCACCGTCGGCGGGAGCGTCCTGAAGTTCTCCGTCAAGGACGCGGCCGGCAAGAAGGTCACCGCGTTCACCACCGAGCACGGCAAGGAACTGCACTTCATCGTCGCGTCCCGCGACCTCGGCACCTTCCGCCACCTGCACCCCGTGAAGGCCGCCGACGGCACCTGGACGACCCCCGTCGACCTCCCCGCCGCCGGCGGCTACAAGGCCTTCGCGGACTTCAAGCCCGCCGCGCCCGGAGCGAAGGGCATCACGCTCGGCGCCGACCTCGCGGTCCCGGGCGCGTACGCCCCGCGGCCGCTGCCCGCCGTGAACCCGACCGCGACCGTCGACGGCTACCAGGTCCGGCTCGGCGGCACCCTGAACCCCGGCAAGGCCGGCGAGCTCCGGCTCACCGTCACCAAGGGCGGAAAGCCCGTCACCGACCTGGAGCCGTACCTCGGCGCGTACGGACACCTCGTCGCCCTGCGCGACGGCGACCTCGCCTACCTCCACGTCCACCCGAACGAGGGCGGCCCCGGCCCGGACGTCTCCTTCACGGCGACGGCACCCAGCCCCGGCACGTACCGTCTGTTCCTCGACTTCCAGCACGAGGGCAAGGTGCGGACGGCCGCCTTCACGGTCACCACGGGCAACGCCGAGGCCTCCGTCGCGGCCGCCGGTGGGGCCACGCACGGTGCGGGAGACCATGAGCACAGCTAGGCTGGTCATTGGACTAGACCTGTAGCTGTCATATATGGAGAAATGGGCTTCGATGAGCAACCGTGCAGTCCTTGAGGTGATCGCCCTCGACGAGCAGGACGCGGTCGCCGCCCAGTCCGGCGGCGCCGACCGGCTCGAACTCGTCACCGACATGGCGGCGGACGGGCTCACCCCGTCCCGGGCCGGCTTCGCCGCCATCCGTGCCGCCGTCGACATCCCGCTGCGCGTGATGCTCCGGCTCGCCGACGGTTTCGCGGCCGGTGACGTCGACGCCCTCGTGGGGCGGGCCCTCGAACTGCGCGAGGCGGGCGCGGAGGAGTTCGTCCTCGGCTTCCTCACCCCCGACGGCGAGCCCGACCTGGTGGCCGTCGAGCGGCTCATCGCGGCCCTCGACGGCGCCCGCTGGACCTTCCACCGGGCGATCGACCGCGCCGCGGACCGCGACGGCCTCCGCAAGAACCTCGCCGACCTGCCCGGCCTCGACACCTACCTCACGGCGGGATCTGCGACCGGCGTCGACGACGGCCTCGCCACCCTCAAGGCCGAGGCCGCCCGCTCGGGCGAGCCCGGCTACGAGGCGCAGATCCTCGTCGGCGGCGGCCTGCGCCTCGACCACCTCCCCGAACTCCGCGCGGCCGGCCTCGACGCCTTCCACATCGGCGGCGCGGCCCGCCCCCAGGGCTGGGCGGCCCCGGTCTCGGCGGACGCGGTCAGGGTCTGGCGCGAGGCGATCGACGCGTAACCGCCGCTCTCGGGCGCGCGAGCCCGGACGCGTACGGTCCCGGGGCCGCACGGATCCGCGCGCCGTACGGACTCGCACGGCGGACCCGCGCGCCGTACGGACTCGGATCCGTACGAGCCCGGACGCGTACGGCCCCGGCGCCGCGCCGAAAACGCGTGGCCCCGGGACCGGTGCGGTCGTTAGCCTGCCCGGCATGGCAGCCACCCCGACGCGACCCGACGAGCTCGACATCGACACCGCGCTCGTCGGACGGCTCGTCACCGGACGGTTCCCCGAGTGGGCCGGGCTCCCGGTGCGGGCCGTGGCCTCCGCCGGTACGGACAACGCGATGTTCCGGCTCGGCGACGACCTCGTCGTACGGCTGCCCCGCGCCCCGCACGCCGTGGGCCAGGTCGAGAAGGAACAGCGCTGGTTGCCCCTGCTCGCCCCGCACCTGCCGCTGGACGTCCCCGTCCCGGTCGGGCGGGCCGGGGCGGGCCCCGACTTCCCGATGCCGTGGTCCGTCTACCGCTGGCTCGACGGGGACGACACGTACGACGTGCCGCTCACCGACCTCGCCCACGCGGCCGTCGAACTGGGCCGCTTCGGCGCCGCCCTGCGTACCGTCGACGCGAGTGAAGGACCGCCGTCCTTCCGGGGCGGCCCGGTCACGGCCTGGGAGGACGGCAACCTGCCGGCCGCCGTCCGCGGCCTCGGGGCCCTCGGCCTGGTCGACACCGAACTGGCCAGCGCCGCCTGGGAGTCGGTGCTGCGGCTGCCGCAGTGGGACGGCCCGCCCGTCTGGATCCACGGCGACCTGCTGCCGGGCAACCTGCTCGGCCGCGAAGGCCGACTCAGCGCCGTCATCGACTTCGGCGGCCTCGGCACCGGCGACCCGGCCTGCGACATGATGCCCGCCTGGACCCTGCTCACCGCCGACACCCGCCCGCTGTTCCGCGAGGCCGCCCGCGCCGACGACGCGACCTGGGCGCGGGGCCGGGGCTGGGCCCTGGCCTGGGGCCTGGTGACCGAGGCCTACTACCGCGAGAAGAACCCGGTCCTCGCGGCCGTAGCCCACCGCACCCGCACCGAGGCGCTGGCGGAGTACGCGGCGGCGCTCTGACCCCTCACGACCGACCGGGTCAGCGGACGACGTCGAAGACGTTCAGCTGCATGCCGTTGGCGTACGCCTCGTGCTCGACGAGCTTCAGCTTCTGCGTGTCCTTGTCCGTGCCGCTGAACAGCCGCTTGCCCGCGCCGAGCAGCAGCGGGAAGACGAGCAGGTGGTACCGGTCGACGAGACCGGCGTCCGAGAGCGCCCGGTTGAGGCTCGCGCTGCCGTGCATGATGATCGGGCCGCCCTCGGTCTCCTTCAGCGCGGCGACCTCGTCGAGCGAGCGCAGGATCGTGGTCTCGCCCCAGTTGCCGACCAGGCCGTCCTCGGTGAGGGTCGTGGACACCACGTACTTCGGCATCGCCTTGTACTGGACGAAGTCCTCCATGTCGGGCCACACCGGGCTGAACGCCTCGTAGCTGACCCGGCCGAGCAGCACCGCGGAGGCCTCCTCCTGCTCCCGCCCCTTGATGGCGTACGCCTCCGGCAGGAACTCCATGTCCTTGAAGGTCCAGCCGGCGTTCCGGTAACCGGCCTCGCCGCCGGGGGCCTCCATGACGCCGTCGAGCGAGACGAAGGCGGAGCTGATCAGGGTGCGCATCTGGGTTCTCCCGTTCGGTGTTCCATGACATGACTGGCACTCAGCAGCGTTGCTCAGCAGGGGTGCTCAGCAGCAACTATCACCTAAGACCGGGCCCCCCGGGGAAACTCATCGGTCGCCCGCCATTTTTTTCCGCCGTCCGGTCATCCTTGCGCCAACTGCTCCGGAACCGGCGCCGAGTGAATGATCGTCAGGCCCGACACGGCTCGGGTCAGGGCCACGTACAGGCGGCGCAGGCCCGTGCGTTCGTCGGGTTCGCCGTCGACGACCGCCGCCGGTTCGTCGAGGACCACGTAGTCGTACTCCAGGCCCTTCGCGAGCGAGGCCGGTACCAGGGTCAGCCGGGACTCGGCGGTCGTCTCCTCGCCGGGGGAGAGGTACGCGAGACCGGCGGCCGCCAGCGCCTCCGCCAGCGGGGCGATCCGCGCGTCCGCCGCGATCAGGCCGACGGAACCCTCGTGGGTCAGCGCCTCGACACAGGCCGCGACGACGTCCGCGTCCAGCGTGTCCGTCGGGCGTACGGCGAGCGACCCCGGGTTCTCCCGTACGGACTCCACCGCCGCGAGCCCCGGCGACATGTGCGGAAGCAGCCGCGAGGCGTACGCGATCACCTCACGCGGCACACGGAAACCCGCCGTCAGCTCCTCCACCACCGCCTCCGGCTTCCCCAGGTGCCCGAGCGCCTCCGCCCAACTCGTCGTCGCCCACGGCGTCGTCCCCTGCGCGAGGTCCCCGAGGATCGTCGCCGAGCCGGTCGTGCAGCGCCGGCCCACCGCCCGGTACTGCATCGGGGACAGGTCCTGCGCCTCGTCGAGGACCACGTGCCCGAGCGAGTGCGTCCGCTCCACCAGGTCCCGCGCCTCGTCGATGAGGACCGCGTCCGCCGCCGACCACTTCACCGTCTTCACGCTCCGCGCGGGCTTCGCCCACAGGATCAGCTTCTGCTCGTCCTCGGTGAGCAGCCCCTCCGCGTGCTCCGCCAGGAACTCCGGGTCGCTCAGCAGCCGGAGCACCAGCTTCGCGGGCTCCACCAGCGGCCAGCACTCCTTCACGACCGCCTTCACCGCCGCGTTCCGCGCGACCGCGTTCTGCACCCGGTCGTCGGGCGCCTCACCCGCCTGCTCCATCCGGACGAGGACCGCGTGGGCGATGCGCTGGGGCAGCGCGTCACGAGCCGCCCCGTACCGCATGTCACGGCCCATCAACTCCCGCACGATCTCGTCCAGTTCATGCACGGGCACCCGCCAGCGGCGCGACCCCCGCACCACCATCAGGGGCTCCTTCGGCAGCGCCACGTGCGAGCGCACCGCCCGCCGCAGCACCTCCGCCATCCGGGCGTCGCCCTTTACGACCGCCGTCGCCGCCTCGTCCGTCCCCCGCACGTCGACGTACGCGACGAGATCGTCCACCGTCGCCTGGCTGACCTCCAACTCGCCAAGCGCGGGCAGCACTTGCTCGATGTAGTGGAGGAAGGACCGGTTCGGCCCGATGACCAGGGTGCCGGTGCGGGCGAGCCGCTCCCGGTGCGCGTAGAGGAGGTACGCCACGCGGTGCAGACCCACGGCCGTCTTTCCGGTACCGGGGCCTCCCTGCACGCACACCGTCCCCGCCAGGCCGGAGCGGACGATCCCGTCCTGCTCCGGCTGGATCGTGGCGACGATGTCCCGCATCGGACCGACGCGGGGCCGCTCGATCTCCGCCTGGAGCAGCCGGCTGGTCGTCTCCAGCTCCGTCGGGTCGGAGAGGTGCTCGTCCTCGTACGCGGTGAGCTCGCCGCCCGTGTACCCGAAGCGGCGGCGGAGCCCGACGTCCTGCGGGTCCTTCTTCGACGCCTGGTAGTACGGCTGCGACACCGGCGCACGCCAGTCGATCACCATCGGGTCGCCGTCGGCGTCATGGACGTGCCGCCGCCCGATGTAGAAGCGTTGCCCCTCCTGCGTGGTGTGCAGGTAGTCGAGCCGCCCGAAGAACAGGGGGGTGTGGGAGAGGTCGGCGAGCGCCTTGATGCGGTCCTCGATCTGCCGACCGAGCACGACCGAGTTGACCCAGTTCGCCGTGACGTTCGTGATGTCGAGCGCCTCGACGTCCTCGCGCATCGCGCGCAGGGCGGCGCGGGAGGAGGTCAGATGGGCGCGCTCACGGCCGAGCGGATCGGACTCGGGCACGGAATCGGGCGCGGAACCCGGCGCGGAATCGGACACGGGCACGGGTACGGGCGCAGACGCGGACACGGTGAAGCCTCCGAGCAGGTGGATACGCGGACACGACGAGGTGGCCGCCGGTTTCCGGCCGGGCGGCGGCTCTCCACGGGGGAGGCGGGGAAGCTGGCGAGTGTAACTCCTGGGCGGGGGTGGGGGCGAACGGATTCAAACCTTCTCCACCCCGTAGGGGACGGGGTCCGCCTCACGTCGGACCCGGGCCCGCCCCCGGTTCACCCCCCAGAGCGATGTGTTCGGAATGTCCGGATTCCATCATGGATGCATGACCGCGACGACGTTCACCCACGTGCCCTCGATCCCCCGCCCCCGCGTCCGCCCCCTCGGCACCGCCCTCCGCGCGATCCGCGCCTTCGGCGGCGCGGCGGCCGGAGTCGTCCTCCTCGGCGACTACGGCCCGCCCGAGGCCGGCGTCAGGAACCCGCGCCCTGAGTACGCCGCCGGCCCCGACTGAGTACGAGAACGCCTGCCGGCGCCGCCGTCGCACCTGATGGGATCAGCCCATGACGACGACGCCCTCCCCGGACCGGAACCCGGACGCGACCCCGACCCCGACCCTGGACGAGACCGCCCCGGAAGCGCCCACCCCCGCCCCGGAAGCGACCGCCCCGACCGCCCCCGCCCCCTACACCTTCGGCCTCCGCGTCGCCGCGGCCTTCGGGCTGCTCTTCCTCGTCGCCTGCCTGGTGCTCACCGCCATTTTCACCCTCGGTGACGCCATCGACGGCGACGGCGTGGGCGGCGTCTTCATCACGGCCGGCTTCTGGTCCCTGGCCCTCGGGGCCGCCGCGGGCGTGGCGGCCCTCGTGGTACCCCGCCGCGCCCTCGTCACCGCCCAGTACTGCCTGGGGCTCGCAGGCCCGCTCCTCGCCCTGATGGACTGACAGACCGGGTCACGGCGCCAGCAGCTCGTCCGCGTCGACGATCCGGTACGCGTACCCCTGCTCCGCCAGGAACCGCTGGCGGTGCGCCGCGAAGTCCTGGTCGATGGTGTCCCGGGCGACCACCGAGTAGAAGTGCGCCTGGTGCCCGTCGGCCTTCGGCCGCAGCACCCGGCCGAGGCGCTGCGCCTCCTCCTGGCGCGAGCCGAAGGTGCCCGACACCTGGATGGCGACGGTCGCCTCCGGCAGGTCGATGGAGAAGTTCGCGACCTTCGACACCACGAGCACGCTGATCTCGCCGGTGCGGAACGCGTCGAAGAGCTTCTCCCGCTGCGCGTTCGACGTCTCGCCCTTGATGACCGGCGCGTCCAGGTGCTCGCCGAGCTCGTCGAGCTGGTCGATGTACTGCCCGATGACGAGGATCTGCTGCCCCTCGAACTTCTTCACCAGGGCTTCCGTCACCTTCCGCTTCGTCGCCGTCGTCGCGCAGAAGCGGTACTTCTCCTCGGCCTCGGCGGTCGCGTACGCGAGCCGCTCCGAGTCGGTCAGGTTCACCCGGACCTCGACGCAGTCGGCGGGCGCGATGTACCCCTGCGCCTCGATCTCCTTCCACGGCGCGTCGAACCGCTTGGGCCCGATCAGCGAGAACACGTCGGACTCCCGCCCGTCCTCCCGTACCAGGGTCGCCGTCAGTCCGAGCCGCCGGCGGGCCTGCAGATCGGCCGTGAACTTGAAGACGGGGGCGGGCAGCAGATGCACCTCGTCGTACACGATGAGGCCCCAGTCCCGGGAGTCGAACAGCTCCAGGTGCGGGTAGATGCCCTTCCGCTTGGTCGTGAGGACCTGGTACGTGGCGATGGTGACCGGCCGGATCTCCTTCCTCGTACCGCTGTACTCGCCGATCTCGTCCTCGGTCAGCGACGTCCGCTTCACCAGCTCGCTCTTCCACTGCCGGGCGGAGACGGTGTTCGTCACGAGGATCAGCGTCGTCGCCTTCGCCTGCGCCATCGCGCCCGCCCCGACGAGCGTCTTGCCGGCGCCGCAGGGCAGCACGACCACCCCGGAGCCGCCGTGCCAGAACCCCTCGACGGCCTGCTTCTGGTACGGGCGCAGCGCCCAGCCGTCCTCGGCGAGGTCGATCCGGTGCGCCTCGCCGTCGACGTACCCGGCGAGGTCCTCGGCGGGCCAGCCCAGCTTCAGGAGCGTCTGCTTGATCTGCCCGCGCTCGGAGGGGTGCACGGCGACGGTGTCGGCGTCGATCCGCTCCCCGACCAGCGGCTGCACCTTCCGCGACCGCAGGATCTCCTCCAGGACCGGCCGGTCGGTGCTGGTGAGGACGAGGCCGTGGGTGGGGTGCTTGGACAGGGTGAGGCGCCCGTACCGGTCCATGGTCTCGGCGATGTCGACGAGCAGCGCGTGCGGCACGGGGTAGCGCGAGTACTCGACGAGCGCGTCGACGACCTGCTCGGCGTCGTGCCCGGCGGCCCGCGCGTTCCACAGGCCGAGCGGCGTCAGCCGGTACGTGTGGATGTGCTCCGGCGCCCGCTCCAGCTCCGCGAAGGGCGCGATGGCCCGCCGACAGGCGTCGGCCAGCTCGTGGTCGACCTCCAGGAGCAGGGTCTTGTCACTCTGGACGATGAGCGGTCCACTCACGTGATCAGGTCCTTCCGACACCGTGCCGTTCCCGTAACGGCCAATCCTCCAGTGTGCCTGACTCGCGGCAGTTGTCGGTGGGGGCTGCCACACTGAAGGCGTCGGTTTCCGCGCGAGGCGTCGTCGCGGTTGTGGGGTCTGCTCGACTCCGCCGTCCAGGCCGCGGGCGTTTCGGCCGAAGTCCTCGAGGCTGTCCACGTGGTCCTGCCCGACGGCCTCTTCATCCCCGACATCGTCGTGGTCGAGGCGGCGGCCGCCGCGGAGAACCCGGTGACGTGCGACGCCGAGGCCGTGCTGCTCGTCGTCGAGATCGTCTCCCCGTCGTCCTCGGGCCGCCGTACGGACCGACTGCTCAAGCCCCCGTACTACGCGGAGGCCAACATCGAGCACCTGTGGCGGCTCGAGCTGGAGCCGGTGCCGACGTTGATCGTCTCCGAACTGCGGGACGGCCGCTATGTGGAGCGGCTCGTCGCCGAAGCGGGGCGTGAGACGGCGGTCGAGTCGCCGTTCCCGCTGAAGCTCGACCCCGGGACCCTGGTGGCGCCGCGCCGCTGAGTACGCGGTGCGCCACGAATGAGTACGTGCGCGGTGGGGGCTGCCGGGGGCGGCGCGGTGGGATGGGGCCATGACCCACCGTGTCGCACAGTCCACCGCCACCGCACCCGTGCGTGGAGCGGCCGCCGCACCCGCGCCCGGCGATGACGACCCCCGCTGGTGGGTGTTCCCGCTCGCGGCGACCGTGCTCGCGCCGCTCCTGTCGTTCTGGGTGGCGGGCGGGGCCGAACTGTTCTCCGCGCTTCCCGTCTTCCTGGTCGGCGGTTTCGTCGTGCCCTTCGCGTTCGTCGTGCCCGCCTGGTGCCTCGCACGCACCCAGCGGCGGCGTCAGGCGCGCGTCAGCCTCGCCGTCCTGGCCTGCGGTCTCGCGGTGGTGTATCCGGCGCTGATCGACGCCATCGGCTGGATGGTCTTCTTCGTCCTGCTCCTGACGGGCAACGTGCACGTCTGACCGCGCCCGCCCCGGCCCCCCGCCCCCGTCACACCTGGTCGTCCGCCAACTCTGCCACGCCCGTGATGCGGTGCAGCGGGTACGTACGGACCTCGTCGGCCGTGTGGTCGTAGCCCGTCACGAAGCCGCCCTCCACGCGGACCGGGGCGATGACCCGCTGGCTCGCCGCGCCGTCCGCGTTGACGTAGCCGATCCACACGGCCGAGCCGGTCATCGCCGCGGCCTGCACGGTGGCGAGGGTCTCCGCGGCGGACGTGCGGGGGAGGGCGCCCGCCGCCGTCGACGCGGCCGCCGGTTCCTTCCGTACCGCCGTCGCCGCCCGGTCGCCCGCCCGGATCGCCCGTACCGCCGCGCCGAGCAGCGTCGTGTCGGGCGCGGGCGGCCCGTCGGGCACCGGCACCGGAGCCGTACGCGCGGGCGTGCGGTACGCGTCGGCGCGGGTGATCAGGACGTCGCCCTCCGCCGACTCGGCGGCCGGCGCGTACCCCATCGACCGCAGCCCGTCGAGCAGCGACGCCGGGTCCGTCTGCGCGGCGAGCACCGTCGGCGCGAGCCGGCGAAGCCCGAGCGAGGCGGAACGGCGGTCGGCCAGGATCTCGCCGAGCACGGTGTCGTCGTCGCAGCGCAGGTACGCGGACGCCGCCCCCACCTTCAGATGCCCGTGCCGTCTCGCCACGTCGTCGACGAGGTACGCGAGGGGCTGCGGCACCGGCGTACGGGAGTGCGCCTTCAGGAAGTCGTGCAGGTCGGACGCCGTCTGCCCGGCGTCGAGCGCACGCCGTACGGACCCGGGCGTGAACCGGTAGACCGTGGCGCCACCCTTCGACTCCACGTCCGCGAGGACCGCGAGCGCGTCCGCGAGCGGGCGCCGCAGCGGCCCCGGCGCGACGGCCGTCAGATCGGCCTGGAGGAGGACGTGGTCGACGGCCTCGGGCAGCAGCGGCGCGAGCAGCGTCGCCGCCCGGTCGGCCGCCACCGACAGCTCGACGCCGCCACCCGGCGCCGTGGCCGCCGCGGCCTCCGCGAGCGGCAGGTTGAGCAGCGCCCGCGCGGGACCCGACAGGGCGCCACGGCCCGTGAGCCCGAGGAGCTCCGCCTCCGCGAGCGTCCAGCGGGCGAGCCGCGACCGCAGGTCGGTGGCGGCCCCGGCCCCCTCCGAGGCGATCTGCGCGGCCCCCCGTAGCGGCCGCTCCCAGCGGAGCCGCGCGAACAGCGTCTCCGGATCGGCCGCGCCCCCCGGCGCGAGCGTCGCGAGGAGCGCGAGGACCCGGTGCCGGACCTCCGGCGCGGGCGCCCGGTCCAGATCCGGGCCGAGCGCCGCGAGCGTACGGCCCTTCGCGTCCTGCCCACCGACCAGACCCGCCGTGCGGGTCGCCGACAGCCACGGCGTCACCAGCAGCGCCCACCGCTCGGCGGCCGGCAGGTCCAGCCAGTGGTCGTAGGCGGGCGTCGGCGCGTACCGCTCGTCCGCCTCCCCGTCCGAGGCGAGCAGCCCCGCCCCGTGGCAGAGCTCCAGCCAGAACGCGGCCGTCTCCTCCGTCACGTCGAGCGCCGCCGCCGTCCGCTTCAGGTCCCGCACCGCGAGACCGCCCGCGCGCAGCACCGGCGGGCCGCCCCGGTCCCAGGACTTCAGCAGCTCCTCGACCGTCGCGAGCGCCACGTGCGCCTGCCCGGCCGCCGCACTGTCCACCACCTGTGGACGGTACTCGCGCAGCACCCCGAGCTCCGGCGGCACCGGCTCCGGCGCCCGGTGCGCCCGCCCGCCCCGCAGATGCAGCGCCACCTCACGCGGCAGCACCATCGTCCGCGCCGACACGGGGAGCAGCATGCCCCGGTCGCGGAGCCAGCGCACCGGCGGCGCCGGGTTCGCCGTCACCTCGCCGTACGGCGGCCCCCACACCAGCCGGTCCAGGACAGCCAACGCCTCCGGAGCGGCCGTGTCGAGCAGCGCGCCCATCCGCTCCCGGTCGGTGAAGAGACCCGTGAGCGCCGCCACCGCCGACACCGGATCGTGCGTCGCCGGCAGCCCGGCCGCCGCGATGATCTCCTGCACCCGGCCCGGCGACATCCCCGACGTGGCCTCGGCGACCGTCGGCCCGAGGCCGGTCGGCGACGGGTGCTGCGCCGACGGCGCGAGCAGCTCCCGCGCGGTCCGCACGAGCCGCAGCCGGTCGTCCTCGCCCCACACGAGCGCCTGCTCGCGCAGCAGCGCCACCGCGCCCGGCAGCGCCGCCTCGATCTCCGGATCGCCCTCGTCGCCGGTGAGCAGCGCCAGGAGTACGGGGTACGGGGCCGGGTCCGGGCCGACGGCGAGCGCTTCCGCCGTCTGGAGGGCGAACCGGTCGAGCCGCTCCAGGGCACGCACCACCGAACCCCGCGTACCGGCGCGCGTCGCCAGCTGCGTCAGGTCGTTCGGCACGGGACTCAGCAGGTCCGGCCGGGCCCGCAGCAGCGCGGCGAGCCCCTCGTCGCCCCGTGCGCGCAGCGCCTCCGCGAGTGTGCGGGGCGCCGCGGCGGCGCCAGTTACCTCGGGCACGTGCGCCTCCCGGTCGAGCTCACCGATCCCCATCCGCACCACGTTAGCCGCTGTTCAGGCGCTAACGTCGGGCCGTACCGGGCGAACCGGCCGTGGAGGGGCACCGTGGGGATCGAGAGCGACCAGTTGGTCTACGACTATCTGAGCCGGGTCGGCGATCTGGCACAACAACGCCAGCTGCCGGCCGGCGACCGGATGCGGCTGGTGTCGACACTCCGGAACGAGATCGACCGGCGGCGCGCCACGCACGGCGAGGAGAGCCCGTCGGCGGTACGGGGCATCCTCGGCGCGCTGGGCACGCCGGACGAGGTGGTGGAGCGGGTGGGCGGCGGAGACGACGGCCCGGGCGCGCCGCAGCCCGTGCCGCCGCCCCGCAAGGCGGAACCCGATGAGGAGCCCGCCCCCGCCCCCGTCACCGCATCGGCGGAGCCGGACTGGTGGCGGACCGACGCCATGGAGGACCTCGGGAGCTTCACGGGCTTCGTGGGAGGGGTCGAACGCCCGGACCTGTTCGAGCCGCCGCCGGAGGAGGTGGAGGGGGAGGGGGAGCCGGAGCCGGAGCCGGAGC
This sequence comes from Streptomyces sp. NPDC002773, assembly GCF_040295605.1. Taxonomy (NCBI): domain Bacteria; kingdom Bacillati; phylum Actinomycetota; class Actinomycetes; order Kitasatosporales; family Streptomycetaceae; genus Streptomyces; species Streptomyces sp. NPDC002773. The sequence goes on along the minus strand of NZ_JBEOVO010000017.1, from coordinate 19,721 downwards.
ATGTACGGGGGAAGCGCCGCGGCCTGGCGAGAGTCCTGAGCAGGCGCCGCCGCAGGCGGGAAAGCCCCGAGGCGGACGCGGTGCCGGTGGCCGCCCCCGCGAACCCGTTCGTCCTCCTGGCCGCGCTGCTGCTGCTCGGCGGGGCGGTCTTCGGTTCGCTGGTGGCGCTGGCCGGCGGCTGGCTCCTCGTGTACGCCTCCCGCCGGCTGACCCCGGGTGAGGTCAAGACTGCGGTCCTGGTGATCCCGGGCCTGGCGGCGGCGTCGGGCGTGGTGTGGCTGTGGGGCAGGGTGGAGGGCCGCTGGGGTGCGGCGGTGTCGCCGGGAGGGGAGGCGATGGGTGCGGCGATCTCGGAAACGTGGCCGTGGACCCTCCGAGCCGCAGCAGTAACCTCAGCCCTCTACCTCCTCTGGCGCACCCGCCGCCACTGACCCCCCCCTCGCTGTGGGCATCCGCCCCACCAAGGCGCCGCCCACCCCGTCGCGGGCAACCGCCCCAACGAGGCGCCGCCCACCCCGTCGCGGGCAACCGCCCCACCGAGGCGTCGCCCACCCGCCCCGCCGAGGCGCCGCCCACCCGCCCGCGGGCACAACGGCCGCTGCACCCCCGCCCCGCCCACCCCGTTGTGGGCAATCGTTCCGCTGGGGCGGAACGGGTGGGCACAACGGAACGGCGCCCCTTGCCGGGCCTAGGCTTCCGCGCCTGTACCCGCACCCGGTGCGCGCCGCACTGCTTGGTGCGGGTCCGGGCACAAGGGGCGGAGGCGCCGCCGAGGGCGCCGTCCCGTGTGCCCACCCGTCCCGCCCCTGCGGGACGATTGCCCACACGGGGGAGGTGGGCGGCGGGCATGGGCGGTCGCCCGTCCCGCCCTGCGGGACGATTGCCCACACGGGGGAGGTGGGCGGCGGGCGTGGGCGGTTGCCCACACGGGGGAGGTGGGCGGCGGGCATGGGCGGTCGCCCACACGGCGGTGGGCGGCGGAGGCGCGGGGTCGCGTAGGCCCGGCCCCGCCGAGGCCCGCCCCCCCACAGGCCCGCCCCCGCCCCGCCCCGTCCAAGTGGCGGACCACCCCCCCAGCCCCCCGCCCCCCACGGCACCATGACCCCGTGACCGTCATCGACATCCCCGGCTCCAAGTCCGTCACCGCCCGCGCGCTCTTCCTCGCCGCCGCCGCGGAGGGCACCACCACCCTCCTCCGGCCGCTCGTCTCCGACGACACCGAGGGCTTCGCCGAGGGCCTCTCCGCCCTCGGTTACACCGTCCGCCGCGAGAGCGACGCCTGGCACATCGAGGGCCGCCCCACCGGCCCGGGGGCCACCGACGCCGACGTGTACTGCCGCGACGGCGCCACCACCGCCCGCTTCCTGCCCACCCTCGCCGCCACCGGCCACGGCACGTACCGCTTCGACGCCTCCGCCCAGATGCGAGTACGACCCCTTGCCCCCCTGGCGACCGCCTTGCGCACCCTCGGTGTCGATCTGCGGCATGGGGAGAAGGAGGGGCATCACCCGCTCGCCGTCCGCGCCGCCGGCGTGAAGGGCGGCGCGCTCACCCTCGACGCCGGGCAGTCCTCCCAGTACCTGACGGCGCTGCTCATGCTGGGCCCGCTCACCGCCGAGGGCCTCGACATCACCGTCACCGACCTCGTCTCGGAGCCGTACGTCGAGATCACCCTCGCGATGATGCGGAGCTTCGGCGCCGAGGTCCGCCAGGACGGCCGCACCTACCGGGTCGCCCCCACCGGCTACCGGGCCCGTACGTACGGCATCGAGCCCGACGCCTCCACCGCCAGCTACTTCTTCGCCGCCGCCGCCCTCGAACCGGGCCGCTCCGTCACCGTCCCCGGCCTCGGCACCGGTGCCCTCCAAGGCGACCTCGGCTTCGTCGACGTGCTGCGCCGCATGGGCGCCGACGTCGAGATCACCGACGCCGGTACGACCGTCCGCTCCACCGGCACCCTGCGCGGCCTCACGGTCAACATGCGCGACATCTCCGACACCATGCCGACCCTCGCCGCGATCGCCCCCTTCGCCGAAGGCCCCGTCCGCGTCGAGGACGTCGCCAACACCCGCGTCAAGGAGTGCGACCGCCTCGACGCCTGCGCCGAGAACCTCCGCCGCCTCGGCATCACCGTCACCACCGGCCCCGACTGGATCGAGATCCAGCCCGGCACCCCCACCGGGCCCGTCGAGATCGCCACCCACGGCGACCACCGGATCGTCATGTCCTTCGCGGTCACCGCCCTGCGCACCCCCGGCATCACCTTCGACGACCCGGGCTGCGTGCGGAAGACGTTCCCCGATTTCCACCAGGTCTTCGACAGGTACGTCCACACCGTGTGAAGTCCCCTCGGCGTTTGCGGCAAGAATGGGGGGCATGAGCGACCGCCCCTCTCCTCTCGCCGATCCCCATATCGCCTTCGACGTGTCCGAAGGACGCCGGGACATCGTCGTCCTCGGCTCGACCGGGTCCATCGGTACCCAGGCCATCGACCTGGTGCTGCGCAATCCCGACCGCTTCCGGGTCACCGCCCTGGCCGCCTCGGGCGGCCGGGTCGCGCTGCTCGCCGAGCAGGCGCACCGGCTGAAGGTCGCCGCGGTCGCCGTCGCCCGCGAGGAGGTGCTCCCGGAGCTGCGTGACGCCCTGAAGGCGCTGTACGGCTCCGAGCCGCTCCCCGAGCTCCTGGCGGGCCCCGACGCCGCCACCCAGCTCGCCGCCTCGCCCTGCCACACCGTCCTCAACGGCATCACCGGCTCCATCGGCCTCGCGCCGACCCTCGCCGCCCTCGAAGCCGGCCGCACCCTCGCCCTCGCCAACAAGGAGTCGCTGATCGTCGGCGGCCCCCTGGTGAAGGCGCTCGCCAAGCCCGGCCAGATCATCCCGGTCGACTCCGAGCACGCGGCCCTGTTCCAGGCGCTCGCCGCGGGCACCCGCGCCGACGTCCGCAAACTGGTCGTCACCGCCTCCGGCGGCCCCTTCCGCGGCCGTACCCGCGAGCAGTTGGCCGACGTCACCCGCGAGGACGCGCTCGCCCACCCCACCTGGGCCATGGGCCCGGTGATCACGGTGAACAGCGCGACCCTGGTGAACAAGGGCCTGGAGGTCATCGAGGCCCACCTCCTCTACGACATCCCCTTCGACCGCATCGAGGTCGTCGTCCACCCCCAGTCGTACGTCCACTCGATGGTCGAGTTCACGGACGGCTCCACGCTCGCCCAGGCCACCCCGCCCGACATGGGCGGCCCCATCGCGATCGGCATCGGCTGGCCCGAGCGGGTCCCGGACGCGGCTCCCTCCTTCGACTGGACCAAGGCCTCCACCTGGGAGTTCTTCCCGCTCGACACCGAGGCGTTCCCGTCCGTCGGGCTCGCCCGGCACGTCGGCGAGCTGGGCGGCACCGCCCCCGCCGTCTTCAACGCGGCGAACGAGGAGTGCGTCGAGGCGTTCCTCGCGGGACGGCTGCCGTTCAACGGAATCATGGATACGGTCACAGCGGTCGTCGCGGAGCACGGCGTTCCCGGTACGGGAACCTCCCTCACCGTGCCGGACGTCCTCGAAGCGGAGACCTGGGCGCGCGCCCGGGCCCGAGAGCTCGCAGCGAAGGCAACAGCGGAGGCCCGCGCATGACCGAAATGCTCCTGTACGCCCTGGGTATCGTGCTGTTCGCCCTGGGCCTCCTCGTCTCCATCGCCTGGCACGAACTCGGCCACCTCTCCACGGCCAAGCTCTTCGGTATCCGCGTACCGCAGTACATGGTCGGCTTCGGTCCCACGATCTGGTCGAAGAAGCGCGGCGAGACCGAGTACGGCATCAAGGCCATCCCGGCCGGCGGCTACATCCGCATGATCGGCATGTTCCCGCCCGGCGACGACGGCCGCATCGAGGCCCGTTCCACCTCGCCCTGGCGCTCCATGATCGAAGATGCCCGCGAGGCCTCGTACGAGGAGCTCAAGCCCGGCGACGAGACCCGGCTCTTCTACACGCGCAAGCCGTGGAAGCGCGTGATCGTGATGTTCGCGGGACCGTTCATGAACCTGGTCCTGGCCCTCGGGCTGTTCTTCGGCTCGATGATGACGCTGGGCGTCGCGGGCCAGACGACCGAGGTCGCCGGCGTCCAGAAGTGCGTCATCAAGCAGAGCGAGAAGCGCGAGAAGTGCGCGCCGGGCGACCCCGTCTCCCCGGCGTTCCAGGCCGGACTGAAGGACGGCGACAAGATCGTCGCCTTCAACGGCACCCCCGTCGGCGACTGGGACACCCTCTCCGACCGGATCCGGGACACCATCGGCACCGCGACGGTCACCGTCGAGCGGGACGGACAGCGCGTCGACCTGCACCCCACGCTCGTCTCCAACAAGGTCCCGAAGAAGGACGAGGACGGCGAGGTCGTCCAGCCCGTGACCTACATCGACGCCGGCTACCTCGGCTTCGCCTCCAAGTCCGAGGTCGCGCCCCTCACCTTCGGCGAGACCACCGACCGGATGTCCGACCGCCTGGAGAGCAGCGTCCACTCGGTCATCGCCCTCCCGGGCAAGATTCCCGGCCTCTGGGACGCCACCTTCGGCGACGGCAAGCGCGCCGACGACTCCCCGGTGGGCGTGGTCGGCGCCGCCCGGATCACCGGCGAACTCATGAACATCGAGGCGCCGCCGACGACGATCCTCGTGATGTTCATGGACCTGCTGGTCATGTTCAACGTCTCGCTGTTCCTGTTCAACATGCTCCCGCTGCTGCCGCTCGACGGCGGCCACATCGCGGGCGCCCTGTGGGAGTCCGTACGCCGCCACACGGCCCGGATCTTCAGGCGCCCCGACCCCGGCCCGTTCGACGTGGCCAAGCTGATGCCCGCCGCCTACGTGGTGGCCGGCGTCTTCGTCTGCTTCACCCTGCTCGTGCTCGCCGCCGACATCGTCAACCCGGTGAAGATCACGTGACTCCCAGGGGGGCCGCACCCGGTGGTGTCCGGCCCCCCGCCCCCGGGGCGGTAACCTCGGAGACCTGAGCCCGCCGACGCACAACCTTGAGGTTGCACAGAAGATGACCGCGATTGCTCTCGGTATCCCGACCGTTCCGACCCGGCTCGCCGAGCGGCGCAAGAGCCGCCAGATCCAGGTCGGCAGCGTCGCCGTCGGCGGTGACGCACCCGTCTCCGTGCAGTCGATGACCACGACCCGCACCTCCGACATCGGCGCGACGCTCCAGCAGATCGCCGAGCTGACCGCCTCCGGCTGCCAGATCGTGCGCGTGGCCTGCCCCACGCAGGACGACGCCGACGCCCTCGCGACGATCGCCCGGAAGTCGTCGATCCCCGTGATCGCCGACATCCACTTCCAGCCGAAGTACGTCTTCGCCGCGATCGACGCCGGCTGCGCGGCCGTCCGCGTCAACCCGGGCAACATCAAGCAGTTCGACGACAAGGTCAAGGAGATCGCCAAGGCGGCCGGCGACGCCGGCACCCCGATCCGCATCGGCGTCAACGCCGGTTCGCTCGACGCGCGGCTCCTGAAGAAGTACGGCAAGGCCACCCCCGAGGCGCTCGTCGAGTCCGCCCTCTGGGAGGCCTCCCTCTTCGAGGAGCACGGCTTCCGCGACATCAAGATCTCGGTCAAGCACAACGACCCGGTCGTCATGGTCGAGGCCTACCGCCAGCTCGCCGCCCAGTCCGACTACCCGCTGCACCTCGGCGTCACCGAGGCGGGCCCGGCCTTCCAGGGCACCATCAAGTCGGCCGTCGCCTTCGGCGCCCTGCTCTCCCAGGGCATCGGCGACACCATCCGCGTCTCGCTCTCCGCGCCGCCGGTCGAGGAGATCAAGGTCGGCATCCAGATCCTGGAGTCGCTGAACCTGCGCCAGCGGCGCCTGGAGATCGTCTCCTGCCCGTCCTGCGGCCGCGCCCAGGTCGACGTCTACAAGCTCGCCGAGGAGGTCACCGCCGGCCTCGACGGCATGACCGTCCCGCTGCGGGTCGCCGTCATGGGCTGCGTCGTCAACGGCCCCGGCGAGGCCCGCGAGGCCGACCTCGGCGTCGCCTCCGGCAACGGCAAGGGCCAGATCTTCGTGAAGGGCGAGGTCATCAAGACCGTCCCCGAGTCGAAGATCGTCGAGACCCTGATCGAAGAGGCCCTGAAGATCGCCGAGCAGATGGAGAAGGACGGCGTCGCCAGCGGCGAACCCACCATCGCCGTCGCCGGCTGAGCGCACGGACCACCCCGAAGCCCCTCCACCCCACCGGGCGGAGGGGCTTCGCGTGCATGAAGGGCAGGGCCGCAGGCGAGAAGGGTAAAGTGCCAAGACCAGCAGAACCGCACGGTGAGGCCCCCTCGTGTTGACACAACCCGCCACCCGGGTCCTCGAACCCGCCGACCTCGGCGCCGCACTCGCCGTCCTGGAGAGCGCCCCCGTCGAGAACGCCTTCGTGGCCGCCCGCGTCCAGGTCGCCGGCCTCGACCCCTGGCGCCTCGGCGGCGAGATGTGGGGCTGGTACAGCGAGGGCCGGCTGCGTTCCCTCTGCTACTCCGGCGCCAACCTCGTGCCCCTGTGCGCCACCCCCGAGGCCGTCCGCGCCTTCGCCGACCGGGCCCGCAGGACCGGCCGCCGCTGCTCCTCGATCGTCGGCCCCGCCGAGGCCACCTCCGAACTGTGGCGGCTCCTGGAACCCAGCTGGGGCCCCGCGCGGGACGTCCGCGCACGCCAGCCGCTGATGGTCGCAGAGGAACCCTCCACCACGGTCGCGCCCGACCCGCTGGTGCGCCGCGTCCGCAAGGACGAGATGGACGTGATCATGCCCGCCTGCGTGGCCATGTTCACCGAGGAGGTCGGCATCTCCCCGCTCGCCAACGACGGCGGCCTGCTGTACCAGGCCAGGGTCGCCGAGCTCGTCGGCATGGGCCGCTCCTTCGCCCGGATCGAGGACGGCAAGGTCGTCTTCAAGGCCGAGATCGGCGCGGCCACCCGCCAGGCCTGCCAGATCCAGGGCGTCTGGGTCGCCCCCGAGCACCGCGGCAAGGGCCTCTCGGAGACGGGCATGGCTGCCGTCCTCCAGCTGGCCCTGGCCGACGTCGCACCCGTCGTCAGCCTGTACGTGAACGACTACAACGCCCCGGCGAGGGCCGCGTACCGCAGGGTCGGCTTCCAGGAGACCGGCGCCTTCATGAGCGTGCTCTTCTGAGCGCGGCGTTCCGATCACGCTGTCCCGGGAAGGGCGGCCGCTTGTAGGGTGCGCCGCATGGATGACGCAGAGGTCGTGATCGGGCCGGTCAATCTCGCCGCCCGGGTGGACGAGGCCCTCGCCGTGCAGGCGCTCGCCTTCGGCCTCGACGACGACGAGATCGCCGTACGCCGCCACATCGTGCTGCGCCACCTGCTCAGCCCCGGCGCCCTCGCCTACGGCGCCACCACCCCCGACGGGAAGCTCGTCGGATTCGTGTACGGGATGCCCAACGACCGCACCCACTGGTGGTCCACCGTCGTCGAGACGTACCTCCGCGCCACCGGCTCCGCCGACTGGCTCGACGACTCCTTCGTCATCACCGAACTCCACGTCCACCCGGCCCACCAGGGGCGGGGCGTGGGCCGCGAACTGATCACCACCATCACCGACGAGGCCGCCGAACCGCGCTCCATCCTCTCCGCGATCGACACCGAAAGCCCGGCCCGCGGCCTCTACCGCTCCCTCGGCTACACCGACCTCGCCCGCCAGGTCCACTTCCCGAGCGCCGCCCGCCCGTACGCGGTGATGGGCGCACCCCTGCCGCTCAGGCGCCGGAACTGATTTCACCTGCCAGGGGCCGCCCGGCTAACCTCCTAGCCACACCCTTTTCCGGCAGGAGTACGAGAACCATGGCCAACGCACCGGTCCAGCGCATGTCCCAGTTGATGGCGAAGACGCTGCGCGACGACCCGGCCGACGCCGAGGTCCTCAGCCACAAACTGCTCGTCCGCGCGGGTTACGTGCGCCGCACCGCCGCCGGCATCTGGAGCTGGCTGCCCCTCGGCAAGAAGGTCCTCACCAACGTCGAGCGGATTGTCCGCGAGGAGATGGACGCCATCGGCGCCCAGGAGGTCTCCCTGCCCGCGCTGCTGCCGCGCGAGCCGTACGAGGCGACGGGCCGCTGGGAGGAGTACGGCGCCGAGCTCTTCCGGCTCCAGGACCGCAAGGGCGGCGACTACCTCCTCGGCCCGACGCACGAGGAGATCTTCACCCTCCTGGTCAAGGACCAGTGCTCGTCCTACAAGGACCTGCCCGTCATCCTCTACCAGATCCAGACGAAGTTCCGTGACGAGGCCCGCCCCCGGGCCGGCATCCTGCGCGGCCGTGAGTTCCTGATGAAGGACTCGTACTCCTTCGACACGGAGGACGAGGGCCTCGCCCAGTCCTACGCCCTGCACCGCCAGGCCTACCAGCGGGTCTTCGAGCGCCTCGGCCTCGACTACCGCATCTGCGCCGCCACGGCGGGCGCGATGGGCGGCTCGAAGTCCGAGGAGTTCCTCGCCCCGGCCGAGGCCGGCGAGGACACCTTCGCCGACTGCCCGAACTGCGACTTCGCCGCGAACACCGAGGCGGTCTCGTACGAGCTGAAGACGGTCGACGGCTCCGGCACCGCGGCGGCCGAGGAGATCCCCACCCCGGACACCCCGACCATCGAGACCCTCGCCGCCTCCCTCGGCATCCCGGCCTCCGCCACCCTGAAGAACCTCCTGGTGAAGGTCGACGGCGAGATCGTCGCCGTGGGCGTCCCCGGCGACCGCGAGGTCGACCTGGGCAAGGTCGAGGCGCACTTCGCGCCCGCCACCGTCGAGATGGTCACCGAGACGGACTTCGCCGGGCGCGCGGACCTCGTCCGGGGCTACGTCGGCCCGCAGGGCCTGGAGAAGGTCACGTACATCGCCGACCCGCGCGTGGCGCCGGGCACGGCGTGGGTCACGGGCGCCAACAAGGGCGGCATGCACGCGAAGAACGTGGTCGCGGGCCGTGACTTCGAGGTCTCCGAGTACGTCGACGTCGTCGTCGTCCAGGACGGCGACCCGTGCCCGAAGTGCGGCACCGGCCTGAAGCTGGACCGCGCCATCGAGATCGGCCACATCTTCCAGCTGGGCCGCAAGTACGCCGACGCCCTCAAGCTCGACGTCCTCGGCCAGCAGGGCAAGCCGGTCCGCGTGACCATGGGCTCGTACGGCATCGGTGTCTCCCGCGCGGTCGCGGCGCTCGCCGAGCAGACCGCCGACGAGAAGGGCCTGTGCTGGCCGGCCGAGGTCGCCCCCGCGGATGTCCACGTGGTGGCGGCGGGCAAGGCGCTCCAGACGGAACTGGCCCTCGAGGTCTCCGACAAGCTGGCCGCCGCCGGCCTCCGCGTCCTGGTCGACGACCGCGCGGGTGTCTCCCCGGGCGTCAAGTTCACCGACGCGGAGCTGATGGGCGTCCCGAAGATCCTGGTCGCCGGCCGCCGCGCGGGCGAGGGCGTCGTGGAACTGAAGGACCGCCGCACGGGCGAGCGCGAGGAACTCCCGGTGGCGGAAGCGATCAGCCGCCTGACGGCGTAAGCCGAGCGGGTGCGGGGGCCGCGGCCCCCGCACCCCGCGCTGCCGGGCGCCGGGCCCCGCCGCCTCGCTGGGGGCCCGGTGTCACTCCTCGTCCTCCCGATGCGTGGACGGTTCCACCGACGAGCCCGTCAGGTCCTCGATCGCATCCGCCGCATCCGCCCGCCCCGCCAGATACGCCTCCGTCCACGGCGGCACCGGCGCCTGCGCGGTGTGCGGCATCATCCCCGCCGCATGCGCCCCCGCCGCCCCCGGCGTCGCCCGCTCCAGGAACCTCAGCAGCTCCACCGGGAACGGCAGCACCAGCGTCGAGTTCTTCTCCGCCGCCACCGCCACCACCGTCTGCAGCAGCCGCAGCTGAAGCGCGGCCGGCTGGTCGGACATGACCTCCGCCGCCTCCGCCAGCTTCTTCGACGCCTGGAGCTCCGCGTCCGCGTTGATCACCCGCGCCCGCCGCTCCCGGTCCGCCTCCGCCTGCCGCGCCATCGAACGCTTCATCGTCTCCGGCAGGGACACGTCCTTGATCTCGACCCGGTCGATCTGCACGCCCCAGCCGATCGCGGGGGAGTCCAGCATCAGCTCCAGCCCCTGGTTGAGCTTCTCCCGGTTCGAAAGCAGGTCGTCGAGGTCGCTCTTGCCGATGATCGACCGCAGCGAGGTCTGCGCCATCTGCGAGACCGCGAACTTGTAGTCCTCGACCCGGACCAGCGCCTCCGCCGCGTCGACGACCTTGAAGTACACCACCGCGTCGACCCGGACGGTGACGTTGTCCCGGGTGATGCCCTCCTGCGCGGGCACGGGCATCGTCACGATCTGCATGTTCACCTTGTGCAGACGGTCCACGCCCGGAACGATCATCGTGAATCCGGGCGCGCGCACCTCGTCCCGCAGCCGGCCGAAGCGGAAGACGACACCTCTCTCGTACTGCTTCACGACCCGTGCCGCGACGCCCGCGTACACCGCGACCGCCGCACCCGCACCAGCCGCTGCCATCAGCAGCTCTTCGATCATCACGGCCCCCAGGCATCGAGCCGAACAGTACAAAAAGGGTATTCCCCTACAGCCAGCTCGCGAACTCCAGGAGCAGCTCGGCGTCCTGCCGCCGCCCCGCCGTCAGCGCCCGCGTCCCCGACTCGACCGCGCGGAACAGGGTCCAGCCCCGCAGCCGCTCCCGGTCCAGGTCCAGGGAGTCGGCCAGCTTGTTGACCCGCCGCCGGGCCGCCGAGGCGCCCGAGGACGCGGCCACCAGGTCCTCGACCCGGTCCCGTACGAGCCGGGCCAGGTCGTACGCCCGCTCGCCCACCAGCGGCTCGGGGCCGACGGCCAGCCAGGGCGCCCGGTCCCCGGCGAGCACCTTGCCCTGCCGGAAGTTCCCGTGCAGCAGCAGGCACTCGGAGTCGCCCGCCGCCACCAGCTCCTCGCGCGCCGCGAGCGCCGCCGCCGTCAGCTCGCCGGTCGCGGCATCGGAGACGTAAGGGCCCATCGCCTCGGCCTGCCGGGCCGTCCGCTCGGTCACCGTCTCGAAACCGTGCCCCGCGGCCGGCTCCACCCACAGCTTGCGTACGGTTCCCGCCGCCTCCAGGAGCGCCTTCGCCTCCGGCAGCGAGCGCAGGGAGACCTCGGGGTGCAGCCGTTCGAGGACGAGCGAGCCCTCCCCGGCCTCGTCGAGGAGCTGCACCGCGCCCCAGCCGTTCCAGTGCGCGAGTGCCTCCCGCTCCCGGTCGGGCCGGGCGAACGGGGGTGCGATCTTGAGCGCCGCGGGGGAGCCGTCGGACCGCCGGACGAGGACGACCAGGCTGCTCCGCCCGCCGGGCGCCATCACCCGTTCGGCGACCAGGGACGCGCGGTCGAGCGCCTGGTCGGTGAGCGTGGGCAGCGTCTCCAGCCATGCGGCCGCGGTGGCGCCCCCGTACGTCTCACCGAGCGTCCTCGTCAGTCGCTGCGGCGGTTCGAAACCCATGCGTGCGTTGTTCCTTCGGTCGGGGGCGGGGCTCATGCCCGCTCGGCGAGCCCAGGAAAGGTTACGTCGCTGCCGCGCCAGCGGACGGCCCGTACCGCCGCCTCCCTGAGCGCGGCGGCCGCCTCACGCCGCTGCGGGCCCTCGGAGGCCCGCACCAGGTCGGAGTAGACCCCGGCCACCCGGTCCTCGAGGACGGCCGCGAGCCGCGCGGCGCCGGCCGGGTCCGCGACCGGGAACGGCAGCGCGTACGCGGCCTCCGCCACCACCGGCGCCCCGCCGAGGTCGCCCACGCTCCTGCGTAGGGCGTCCCGGCGGGCCCGGTGGGCCTCGTACGCGGCCGTGGCCTCGGCCCGGCGCTCGGCGCCGATCCGGCCGCCGACGACCCCGTACCCGTACACCGCCGCGTGCTCGGCGGCCAGCGCGGCCTGGGTCGCGTCGAGGGCGCTCATGCCCGTGCTCCTTCGGTCAGCAGATAGGCGTGCGCGGCGCCGGCCGCGGCGACGGAGGCGAGCAGCCGGGCGTACTCGGGCGGGGCGGCGAGCAGGGCGGCGGTGTGCGCGTCGGAGGCCGTGCGCTCGGCCGCGGCGAGTTCCACGAGCACCGCCCGGGGGTCGGCCGTGACGGGTACGGGGGAGGGGGACGGGGCCGCGGAGGTCGCGGCGGCGGTCGGCGGGGCCGTCGCCGGTCGTACGGCCGTCCCGCCCTCGCCGAGGGCCTGCGCGTGCGCCGCCACCGAGCGTCGCAGCGGGGTCAGCCGGGGCGCCAGGGCGGGATGGGCGGCGAGCACCGCGTCGTACCGTTCGAGGAGGGTCCGGGAGGCGGTCACCGAGCGGAGCCGCAGCGCCGCCTCCGCGCGTGCCACCCGTTCGGCCTCCAGTTCGGCCGCACTCGGCTTCCGGGGGCCCGGAGCCGCGGAGGTGCAGCCCGCCAGGGCCGCCGTGGCGGCGGCCGAGACCCCCGCCGTCAGGAGTGCGCGCCTGCCCGTCGTCGTCACGCTCTCTCCCTCAGCCGTGGTATGTCGTCGAAGATCGTCGGATCACCGCAGGCGAGCGTACCCGCGGGCCCCGGGCCGGTGGACGGCAACACCCTCCGGGACCGGATACCCTTTGGTCTGACACGCGACGAACACACAACAGCACACGCGGCCGAGGAGTCACCCGGATGAGCACCACCCAGAGCGACAGGCTGCGCGGACTCGTGGAGCCGCTGGTCCACGCGAAGGGCCTGGATCTGGAAGAGATCGAGGTCTCCCGGGCCGGCCGCCGCGGACTGCTGCGGATCGTCGTGGATTCGGACGAGGGCGTGGAGCTGGACGCCTGTGCCGAGCTGAGCCGCGCGATCTCCGAGAAGCTGGACGAGACCGACGCGATGGGCGAGGGCGAGTACGTCCTCGAAGTCAGCTCGCCCGGCGCCGACCGCCCCCTGACGCAGACCCGCCACTACGAGCGTGCCACCGGCCGGCTGGTCAAGCTCCAGCTGACCGCCGACGGCGCCTCCGAAGAGCTGGTCGCGCGGATCCTGACGGTGGACGAGAGCGGCCTCGACCTCGAAGTGCCGGGCGTGAAGGGGCGCAAGCCCACCGCCCGCCGGGTCGAGTTCGCCGACGTGGTCAAGGCGCGTGTCGAGATCGAGTTCAACCGCAAGGACAAGAAGGAAGAGGAGGCGTAGCCGTGGACATCGACGTGAAGCTGCTCAAGGGCTTGGCGAATGAGAAGGAGATCTCCTTCGACCTGCTGGTCGAGGCGATCGAGTCGGCCCTCCTCATCGCCTACCACCGCACCCCCGACGCCCGCCGCCACGCGCGCGTGGAGCTGGACCGGGCCTCCGGTCACGTGACGGTGTGGGCGAAGGAAGACCCCTCCGATCTGGAGGAGGGCCAGGAGCCCAAGGACTTCGACGACACCCCGTCCGACTTCGGCCGGATCGCGGCGAGCACCGCCCGCCAGGTGATCCAGCAGCGGCTGCGGGACGCCGAGAACGACGTGACGTTCGGTGAGTACGCGCGCCGCGAGGGCGATGTCGTCGCCGGTGTGGTGCAGCAGGGCAAGGACCCGAAGAACGTCCTGGTCCGGCTTGACGACAAGCTGGAGGCCATCCTCCCGGTGCAGGAGCAGGTGCCGGGCGAGGACTACACGCACGGTCTGCGGCTGCGGACGTACGTCGTCCGGGTGGCGAAGGGTGTCCGCGGTCCGTCCGTCACCCTTTCGCGCACCCACCCCAATCTGGTGAAGAAGCTCTTCGCCCTCGAGGTGCCGGAGATCGCCGACGGCTCGGTCGAGATCTCGGCCATCGCCCGTGAGGCCGGCCACCGCACCAAGATCGCCGTCCGCTCCACCCGTTCGGGCCTCAACCCCAAGGGCGCCTGCATCGGCCCGATGGGCAGCCGCGTCCGCAACGTGATGGCGGAGCTGCTCGGCGAGAAGATCGACATCGTCGACTGGTCGGACGACCCGGCCGAGATGGTGGCGAACGCGCTCTCCCCGGCGCGGGTCTCCAGGGTCGAGATCGTCGACATGGCCGCCCGCTCCGCGCGGGTGACGGTGCCGGACTACCAGCTGTCGCTCGCGATCGGCAAGGAGGGGCAGAACGCCCGCCTGGCCGCCCGTCTGACCGGCTGGCGGATCGACATCCGGCCGGACACGGAGCCGGACGGTCCGGAGGACTGAGACCGTTTTTGGCCAACAACTGTTCGATTCTTGCCCCAAACAGGTGAGGTCGGTACGGGGAGGTAGACTTAATCGTGTCTGGCCGGACGCATGCCCGCGCGTGCCCTGAGCGAACCTGTGTGGGATGCCGGGAGCGAGCGGCCAAGAGCGATCTGCTGCGGATCGTGGTGAGTAAGGACGAGTGCGTTCCCGATCATCGCGGTACGCTGCCCGGCCGGGGTGCGTACCTGCACCCCGCCGTGGTCTGTCTCGACCTGGCGGTCCGTCGCCGGGCGTTGCCGAGGGCCTTCAGGTCCCAGGGCCCGCTCGACACGGCGGAACTGCGCCACCACGTCGAGCGGTCGGCACAGCAGTGAAGAAGTACGGCACGGAACACCGTGCGGTCAGGTACCTCGCGAGTTGGAAGTAGGTCGAGATTGCGATGAGCACTCGATGAGTACGCGATGAGTACGCCCATGAAGTAGCGACGGTCCGGCGGTAACCGGACCTCACAAAGGAGCAAAGTGGCTAAGGTCCGGGTATACGAACTCGCCAAGGAGTTCGGTGTGGAGAGCAAGGTCGTCATGGCCAAGCTCCAAGAACTCGGTGAATTCGTCCGTTCGGCGTCCTCGACGATCGAGGCGCCGGTCGTGCGCAAGTTGACTGACGCTTTGCAGGGCCCCGGTGGCAACGCCGGCAAGTCCCCTGCCAAGCCCGGCGCGCCCCGCAAGGCGGCGCCCTCCCCCGCGGCGCCGTCTCCGGCCGCCGCGGCACGTCCCGCTGCTCCGAAGCCCGGCGCCCCGGCCCCCAAGCCGGCCCCCGCCGCGCCTGCGGCGCCGGCGCCGGCCCCGGTCACTCCGGCCGCGCCCGCCGCGAGCAGCACCCCCTCCACGGCTCCGGCCGCCTCGGGCCCCCGCCCGGGCCCGAAGCCCGCGCCCAAGCCGGTCACGCCGGCTCCGGCCGCCCCGGAGTTCACCGCGCCCCCGTCGGCTCCCGCCGCCGGTCAGCGTCCCGGCGGCGCCGCCGCGGGTCCTCGCCCCACCGGCGAGCGCCCCGAGCGTCCCGCCCGTCCGGGTCAGGGCGCGCCGCGTCCGCAGGGCCAGGGTGCCCCGCGTCCGCAGGGTCAGGGTGCCCCCCGTCCGGGCGGTGCCCGTCCGGCCGGCCCCCGTCCCGGCAACAACCCCTTCACCTCGGGTGGCTCCACCGGCATGGCGCGTCCGCAGACGCCCCGTCCCGGTGGCGGTGCTCCCCGTCCCGGCGGCCCCGGTGCCGCTCCGGGCGCCCCGCGTCCGCAGGGTGGCCCCGGCGGCGCTCCGCGTCCGCAGGGTCAGGGTGGCGCTCGTCCGACCCCCGGTGGCATGCCTCGCCCGCAGGCTCCCCGTCCGGGCGGCGCGCCCGGCGGTAACCGTCCCAACCCGGGCATGATGCCGCAGCGTCCCGCTGCCGGCCCGCGTCCCGGTCCTGGCGGCGGTGGCCGTGGCCCCGGTGGCCCCGGTGGCCGTCCGAGCGGTCCCGGTGGCGGCGGCGGCGGTCGTCCCGGCTTCGCCGGTCGTCCGGCCGGTCCCGGCGGTGGCGGCGGCGGCTTCGCCGGCCGTCCCGGTGGTCCCGGTGGTGGCGGCGGCGGTCGTCCGGGTGGTCCCGGCGGCGGTGGCGGCGGCTTCGGCGGTCGTCCCGGTGGCTTCGGTGGCCGTCCCGGCGGTCCGGGTGGACGTGGTGGCACGCAGGGCGCCTTCGGTCGCCCCGGCGGTCCCGCGCGTCGCGGTCGCAAGTCGAAGCGTCAGAGGCGCCAGGAGTACGAGGCCATGCAGGCCCCGTCCGTGGGCGGCGTGATGCTGCCGCGCGGTGGCGGCGAGGTCATCCGCCTGTCGCGCGGTGCGTCCCTCACCGACTTCGCCGAGAAGATCGGCGCCAACCCGGCGTCGCTCGTCGCGGTGATGATGAACCTCGGTGAGATGGTCACGGCCACGCAGTCCGTCTCCGACGACACGCTGACGATGCTCGGCGAGGAGATGAACTACGCCGTTCAGATCGTCTCGCCGGAGGAAGAGGACCGCGAGCTCCTCGAGTCCTTCGACATCGAGTTCGGCGAGGACGAGGGCGGCGAAGAGGCTCTGGTCTCCCGTCCGCCGGTCGTCACCGTCATGGGTCACGTCGACCACGGTAAGACCCGACTGCTCGACGCGATCCGCAAGACGAACGTCGTCGCGGGCGAGGCCGGTGGCATCACCCAGCACATCGGTGCCTACCAGGTGGGTACCGAGGTCAACGGCGAAGAGCGTCGCATCACCTTCATCGACACCCCGGGTCACGAGGCGTTCACCGCCATGCGTGCCCGTGGTGCGAAGTCGACCGACATCGCGATCCTCGTGGTCGCGGCCAACGACGGCGTCATGCCGCAGACGATCGAGGCGCTCAACCACGCCAAGGCCGCCGGCGTCCCGATCGTCGTCGCGGTCAACAAGATCGACGTCGAGGGCGCGGACCCGACCAAGGTCCGTGGTCAGCTGACCGAGTTCGGTCTGGTGGCCGAGGAGTACGGCGGCGACACGATGTTCGTCGACATCTCCGCCAAGCAGGGTCTGCACATCGACTCCCTGCTCGAGGCCGTCGTCCTCACCGCCGACGCCTCGCTCGACCTGCGGGCCAACCCGAACCAGGACGCGCAGGGTATTGCGATCGAGTCCCACCTCGACCGCGGTCGCGGTGCCGTCTCGACCGTCCTGGTCCAGCGCGGAACGCTGCGCATCGGCGACACCGTGGTGGTCGGCGACGCGTACGGCCGCGTCCGGGCGATGCTCGACGACAAGGGCAACAACGTCGAGGAGGCGTCCCCGTCGACTCCCGTCCTGGTGCTCGGTCTCACCAACGTGCCGGGTGCCGGCGACAACCTCCTGGTTGTCGACGAGGACCGTACGGCCCGTCAGATCGCCGAGAAGCGCGCTGCGCGTGAGCGCAACGCCGCCTTCGCCAAGCGCGTCCGCCGGGTGTCCCTCGAGGACCTCGACAAGGTGCTCAAGGCCGGTCTGGTCCAGGAACTCAACCTCATCATCAAGGGCGACGCGTCCGGTGCGGTCGAGGCCCTCGAAGCCTCGCTGCTCCAGCTCGACGTCGGCGAAGAGGTCGACATCCGCGTCCTGCACCGCGGTGTGGGTGCGGTCACCGAGTCGGACATCGACCTGGCCATGGGCTCCGACGCCATCGTCATCGGCTACAACGTCCGTGCGGCCGGCCGTGCCGCGCAGATGGCGGAGCGCGAGGGCGTCGACGTCCGGTACTACTCGGTGATCTACCAGGCCATCGAGGAGATCGAGGCGGCCCTGAAGGGTCTCCTCAAGCCGGAGTACGAAGAGGTCGAGCTCGGTACGGCGGAGATCCGCGAGGTCTTCCGCTCGTCCAAGCTGGGCAACATCGCCGGTGTCCTCATCCGCTCCGGCGAGGTCAAGCGCAACACCAAGGCGCGCCTCGTCCGCGACGGCAAGGTCATCGCCGAGGACCTCACGATCCACGGTCTGCGCCGCTTCAAGGACGACGTCACCGAGATCCGCGAAGGCTTCGAGGGTGGTATCAACCTCGGAAACTTCAACGACATCAAGATCGACGACGTCATCGCGACGTACGAGATGCGCGAGAAGCCCCGCGCCTGATCGCGTCTGATCGCAGCAGTGAGCCGGGGCCGGTCGGCGGAAAGTATTCCGTCGATCGGCCCCGGCCGTTGCGTGTACGGTTTCCGGTGTCCCCGCCGAGTCGTCGGCGGGCACACCGAACCCGAACCGGCGGGACATCCGGACACACATGTATGTGGGGACACTGTCCTTCGATCTGCTCCTCGGCGACGTACGTTCGTTGAAGGAGAAGCGCTCCGTCGTCAAGCCGATCGTCGCCGAGCTCCAGCGGAAGTTCGCGGTGAGCGTGGCGGAGACCAGCGGCCAGAACCTCCATCGACGGGCCGAGATCGGCGTCGCGATGGTGTCGGGGGATCCGGGGCACCTCAGCGACGTACTGGACCGGTGCGAGCGGCTCGTCGCCGCCCGCCCCGAGGTGGAGCTGCTGTCGGTGCGACGCAGGCTCCACACTGATGAAGACTGATTTGAGCAAGGCGAAGAAGGAGAAGGACCAGTGGCCGACAACGCGCGGGCGAAGAAGCTGGCAGACCTCATCCGGGAGGTGGTCGCCGAGAAGCTGCAGCGCGGCATCAAGGACCCCCGCCTGGGTACGCACGTGACCATCACGGACACCCGCGTCACCGGCGACCTGCGGGAGGCCACGGTCTTCTACACGGTCTACGGCGACGACGAGGAGCGGGCGAGCGCCGCGGCGGGCCTGGAGAGCGCCAAGGGCATCCTCCGTTCGGCCGTCGGCCGGGCGGCCGGGACCAAGTTCACCCCGACGCTGGCCTTCGTGGCCGACGCCCTCCCGGAGAACGCGAAGACGATCGAGAACCTCCTCGACCGCGCGCGGGCCTCGGACGCCCAGGTGCGGGAGGCGTCCTCGGGCGCCACCTTCGCGGGCGAGGCCGACCCCTACAAGAAGCCGGGCGAGGACGAAGCCGCCGAATGAGCAACGCAGCAAAGACTCCCGACGGGCTTGTCATCGTCGACAAGCCGTCGGGCTTCACCTCGCACGACGTCGTGGCCAAGATGCGCGGGATCGCGAAGACCCGCCGTGTCGGCCACGCCGGCACGCTCGACCCCATGGCCACCGGCGTCCTCGTCCTCGGCGTGGAGCGGGCGACCAAGCTCCTCGGTCACCTCGCGCTGACCGAGAAGGAGTACCTGGGCACCATCCGCCTGGGTCAGACGACCATCACCGATGACGCCGAGGGCGAGATCACGGCGTCGGTCGACGCTTCGAAGGTCACCCGCGAAGGAATCGACGCGGGCGTCGCCGAGCTGACCGGCGCCATCATGCAGGTGCCGTCGAAGGTCTCCGCGATCAAGATCGACGGCAAGCGGTCGTACGCGCGCGTGCGCGGTGGCGAGGAGTTCGAGATCCCGGCCCGTCCGGTGACCGTCTCCTCCTTCCAGGTGTACGACGTCCGCGAGGCCACCGCCGAGGACGGCACCCCCGTCGTCGACCTGGTCGTCTCCGTCGTCTGCTCCTCCGGTACGTACATCCGGGCGCTCGCCCGGGACCTCGGCGCCGGGCTCGGCGTGGGCGGGCACCTGACCGCGCTGCGCCGCACCCGGGTCGGCCCGTACAAGCTGGACTCGGCGAAGACGCTCGACCAGCTCCAGGAGGACCTCACGGTCATGCCGGTCGCCGACGCGGCCACGGCGGCGTTCCCCCGGTGGGACGTCGACGAGAAGCGGGCCGGGCTGCTGCTCAACGGCGTCCGTCTGGAGATGCCGGCGTACCCGGCGGGACCGGTCGCCGTCTTCGGTCCTGAAGGGAAGCTGCTCGCGCTGGTCGAGGACCAGCGGGGCAAGGCCAAGAGCCTCGCCGTCTTCGGCTGAACCGACCCGGCTCCGACGCTCCTGTGGGGCGGGCACGCGCGCGTGCCTCGAACGTCGTCTCGCCGTCGGCGAAGACCAGGTTGAGGACCCCGGCGGGCACACCCGCCCGCCACGCGAGTTCGGCCAGGG